>JAIRXB010000023.1 GCA_031268535.1 Puniceicoccales bacterium
CGTCCGCAGCGGAGCTTTGACGGCCCGCCTGACGATATTTACGCCCAAGATCTCGTCGGCGCTCAAGTCTGCGATCGCCAGATGCCTATCGAGTTCTTCCTCCATGCGAATCAGCGCCATGCCGCCGCCGACGGAGACGCCCTCTTCGACTGCAGCTCTGGTCGCGTGAAGCGCATCCTCCACCCGCATTTTTTTCTCTTTCATTTCTGGCTCCGTCGCTGCGCCGATATTGATCACGGCCACGCCGCCGGACAGCTTTGCTAGTCGCTCCTGCAGCTTCTCACGGTCATAGTCGGACGATGCGTCCTCAATCTGTTTCCGCAGCAGTTTGACGCGGCCCTGAATGGCGTCCGTCGAGCCGGCGCCTTCCACTATGGTAGTGCTTTCCTTGTCGACGGAGATGCGCTTTGCGCGGCCAAGATCTGACAGCTGCACATTCTCCAGCTTGATGCCGAGGTCTTCGCTAATGCATTTGCCGCCCGTAAGAATTGCGATATCCTCAAGCATTGCTTTGCGGCGATCGCCGAATCCAGGCGCCTTAACCGCGCAGACCTGAAGAGTGCCGCGCAACTTGTTTACAACAAGTGCTGCGAGCGCCTCTCCGTCCACGTCCTCGGCGATGATGAGCAGCTGCTTGCCCGACTGGGCAACGGCCTGCAGGAGTTGCAGCAGGTCATTGAGGGCGCTGATCTTTTTCTCCACAATGAGCACATAGGCGTTTTCCAGTGAGCAATCCATTGATTCGGAGTTGGTTACGAAATACGGGCTCAGGTATCCTTTATCGAACTGCATGCCCTCCACCACTTCCAAAGTGGTTTCGATGCCCTTGTTTTCCTCCACCGTGATGGTGCCGTCCTTGCCCACTTTCTCCATGGCGTCGGCGATGATGCGGCCAATTTCCTGGTCCCAGTTGGCGGAAACGGTGGCCACCTGCCTGATCTCTTCCTGGCTCTCAACCGGTTTGGAATTTTTCTTCAGTATGGCCACACCGGCCTCGACCGCCTTGTCGATTCCCCTCTTTACGTAGATGGGGTTTGCCCCGGCCGCCACATTTCGCAGGCCTTCCCGATAAATTGCTTCCGCCAGAACCGTTGCGGTCGTTGTTCCGTCTCCGGCGCTGTCGGCGGTCTTCGAGGCCACTTCCCGAACCATCTGGGCTCCCATATTTTCAAATGGATCTTCCAGATCGACTTCCTTAGCCACCGTCACGCCGTCCTTCGTTACCGTTGGCGCGCCGAATTTGCGGTCGATGAGCACATTGCGCCCCTTCGGCCCGAGAGTCACCTTAACGGCACGAGCCAGCTGCTCGACGCCCCGTAAAATTTTTTTGCGCGCTTCTTCGTCAAATATTAATTGCTTAGCCATTTTTCACACTCCTCATTTACTGTAGTCTGTTAGTCTCCGCAGCATCCACATCCGCAACCGCATTCGCCGTCGCCGGACAGTATGCCGAGGATGTCGCTCTGGCGAAGGAGCACATACTCCTCGCCGTCAATTTTGAACTCGTTACCCCCGTAGCGGCTAATCAGCACACGATCGCCAACTTTCACTTCGAATTCGATCTGTTTTACGGCGCTATCCTTAGCGTCGCAAACTTTCCCGCTGCCGAGAGCAATTACTTCAGCTTCCTGCGATTGCTCCTTGGCTGTGTCGGGAATGACTATGCCGCCCTTTATTTGTTCAGCGTCCTTTCTCCGCTTGACTAACACCCTATCGCCCAAGGGTTTGACAAATTTTATTTTCCTGTTCATACTTCACTCCTCTCCGAAAGCACTCCATTGCATTCCGGAAATTTTCCCCGCCGCCGTCAATAGGGGCGGAAATTTTCCAAGTCCACTTTTTTTTGCCGCCGCCGCAGTTAATTTCAGCGGTTGCCGGCGGCGCGTTTTACTTCTTGTCGCCATCCACAACTTCAAAATCGGCATCGACAACATTTTTGCCGTCTGCGCCTCCCCCGCTGGAGCCGCCGCCCTGCGTAGCTCCGCCGGCTGCAACGTCTGGCCCCGTCGGCTGTTGCGCCTGGGCGTAGATTTTTTGCGACGCCGCCTGCATTGCCTTCGACAGTTCGTCTTTGGCGCCATTGAGGGTTTCGGCGGATGAATTTTCGTCGGCAAGAACCTTCTTGGCGCTTTCGATGGCGCCGTTCACGGCGTTTCTATCGCCTTCTGGCACCTTGTCGCCCAATTCCGCGATTTGCTTTCCCACCTGATAGACCATGCCATCCAGATTGTTTCTGGCCTCCACTAGCTCTTTCTGCGCCCTATCCTCGGCGGCATGCGCTTCGGCGTCCTTGCGCAGTTTTTCGATTTCTTCGTCGCTGAGCCCAGAACTGCCCGTTATGGTGATTTTCTGCTCCTTGCCGGAACCTTTGTCCTTCGCGGTTACGTTCAGTATGCCATTGGCGTCGATGTCGAATGTTACTTCGATCTGGGGAACACCTCGCGGCGCCATTGGTATGTCGGTGAGGCGGAACGTGCCAAGGCTCTTATTGTCCTTCGCCATTGGTCGCTCCCCCTGGAGCACGTTCACGTCAACGGCATTCTGCATGTCGGCGTAGGTGGTAAAAGTCTGGGTCTTTTTGGTGGGAATGGTAGTGTTCCGTTCTATCATGGGCGTGCAGACGCCGCCGGCCGTCTCTATGCCGAGCGTAAGGGGCGTAACGTCGAGCAGGAGGATGTCGTGCACGTCTCCGAGCAGCACGCCCCCCTGAATGGCTGCCCCGACGGCCACAACTTCGTCGGGATTTACTCCCTGATTTGGCGTTTTGCCGGTAAGTTTTTTGGCAGTTTCCACAACCTGCAGGTTGCGGGTCATGCCGCCGACTAGCACCACCTCTCCGATGGCATCAATGGAGAGCTTTGCGTCCTTCAGGCAAGCGCGGAACGGCTCAATGGTGCGCTCCGCCAGCTGTCCGCAAATCTGATCGAGCTGCGACCGCGCTAGCCGCTGGGCGAAGTGTTTCGGCCCCGAAGCGTCAGCCGTTATGAAGGGCAGATTGATGTCCGTTTCCATGGAAGAAGACAGCGCTATCTTTGCTTTTTCTGCTTCCTCTTTGAGGCGCTGGAGCGCCATTGGATCGTTGCGCAAATTTATGCCGCTATCGGACTGGAATTTTTCAATCAGCCACTGAATTATTGCCTCGTCCCAATCGTCGCCGCCAAGGTGCGTGTCGCCGTTGGTGGCTTTCACCTCAAATACGCCGTCACCTATGTCCAAGATTGATATGTCATAGGTGCCGCCGCCCAAGTCGTAGACGGCAATCTTTTCCTCTTTCTTTTTGTCGAGTCCATAGGCCAGCGATGCGGCCGTTGGTTCGTTAATTATGCGCAAAACCTCCAGCCCGGCGATTTGTCCGGCATCTTTGGTGGCCTGCCGCTGCGAATCGTTAAAGTAGGCCGGCACCGTTATGACGGCTTTGGCGATCGGTTCGCCAAGATATTTCTCGGCGTCAGCCTTGAGCTTGGCCAGCACCATTGACGCAATTTCCTCCGGTGAATAGCGCTTGGTCTCAGAGCCAACTTGCACCTCCACGGCAGCGTCGCCGTTTTTGCCGGACACAATTTTGTAGGGTAAATATTTCGCTTCCCGCTGAACTTCCTCAAATTTGCGCCCTATGAGCCTTTTTGAGGAAAAAACAGTGTTTTGGGGGTTCGTAATGGCTTGCCGTTTTGCCGCCTGCCCAACGAGCCGCTCCCCCGACTTCGTAAACGCTACCACGGAGGGGGTTGTGCGTGATCCTTCCCCATTGGGAACGACAACAGCCGTTCCCCCCTCCATAACTGCCATGCACGAATTGGTCGTGCCCAGGTCGATCCCGAGGATCTTACCGCCGCCCTTCGCTTGGTTGCCCATCCTGCCAACATATAAGCAATTAGCGTGCCAAATTGTTGTTTTTTTTTGCCGCGTTCCCGCGAAACGTTTCGCGGGCAGCTCCTAGAGCCAAAAAAAATAATTTCTGAGGGATGGCGCGGCAAAAATTTTAGTCGGTAAAACTGTGCCGTTGGGCGCTGTCGGCACAGCTGCGGCACAAAATTTGTGCCGCGGTGGTTCAACACATTTTGGAAATATTCCATTGACAGCGTCCGATCGCCATGCCAATTCGCGGTAAATGTCTTATGGCGTGACTATTAAACTCTTTGGGGACCAGGTTTGGGCCCAATGCTATGGCTCCGCCAGGGCCGCCGCAGCCGTTGCGGAGGCCGACGGAAATATGTGCGAAGGGTTGGCGGATCTTATGCGCAAAGAGCTTCGAAGATTTCCGTCCAATTGCCGCAAGAGCGGGGCCTGCATCCGCCGTGTCTCTCTTGGCGAATCGACTTTCATCTACGCCGTTTTTCACATTGTGCGCCTTCCACGTTCTGCAATTTTTCTATTGGATGATTTTGTGCCGACGGTTGGAGAGCCTTGCCAAGGCGACAGTTGAACTTGGGCGCCAATGCGCAAAACGAATTCCCATTTGCCGTCGCCGCGCCCATTTGGGGCAGCCATGCGCCGTTTTTGGGCCCTAGTCTGACGGCCGGTTAAAATTTCCCGAGGATATTTCGGCGAATGCGACTTTCTTCCGCCAAATTTCCATTTTCGATTGGGCCAACAAGTTCTCGGTGTCTCTCTTTTCCCTTTTCAGGTTGCCTTCGCTAGCGGCCAGTACTCGACCAATGCGCTCTCCCACGGTTGATTTTGTGCCGGCTCCAGCATCGTCTGCGCTTTCAAGCGCTTCAACGAGCGTGCGCTCGAATTCATTCATCGATTGGAGGAATCTATTGGCGTCGTCGCAATCGACGCCGAGGTCTTTCAGCCGATTTGTTGCGCGCGCACCAGCTGCGGGAGACAATCCGTCAAAATTGCTGAGAAAGGCTGCGGCGGTACTCAGATAAATGCAGCGGGGGCTGCGTCCGCAAAATGATCCATTTCCATCCAAATGCTCACACACTATGCCGGCTGCGCTGCGCCTAAGCATGGCGCTAAAGTCAGCGGCCGAGGAAATGCCGCCGCGAAAGCACGCGTTTAGCTGGCTTCTGCAGAAAAGGCCATAGGCGTCTCTGCACGCTTTTCCGTCGGGTCCCCACGGCGCTCCATCGCCGCCGAACAATTTCTCGGCAATGGAACCCCACTCGCCATCGCCCTCCATGGCGGTCTTCACCGCCTCGAGCTGTTTTTTGCCGTAGACGAACGGCCAATTTTCAAGTTCTTTTCTCAGCGCACAATATTTCAATTCCTCTTTCGCAATGGCGGCCATTGGCCTAAGTAGATCCATCAGCCGTCCCATCCCTGCGGCAGCGCCATTTTGCACCACCACCACTGGCGCAGTTCGGCGATTCGCGTCGGCGGCCAGTATGCCGTTCAGCGATTGGCAAAGGGCATCGGCATCGGCGATATCCGCAAGAACTTCTTCGCCAAGTAGGCCGTTGGAGATGGCTCGCTCGAGCAGATCGCCGGGCTTTTGGGCCGATGGATCGCTTCCGCGCACGGCCAACACTTTGTTGGCGCACTCCTTCATTTGTTCGCGGCCAATGGCGATGATGTTGGCTGTTTCTTCCAAGTCACACTGGCTACAGACGGAGGAAGCCGCACTTTCGCCGCCGTCCCATTTTCGCAGTTTGGACCGCAGCAGTAGGAGGCTGACTGCGAATGAAATGCCGCAGGTTGCGAAGGCGGACAGCCAGATGAGCACTTTGGCTATCGGACTTAGTCGGTCTCGCATCTCAACGACTTCGCGGAGCGCATCGCCCAAAATCCCTTTGGCAGCAAGCTGCTCTGTCGCTACGGCCCCAAGGGCAAAGTGCCTGGACGCGTCGGCGAGTAGCGTGCCGGCACAGAGCTCCACGGGATAGCTGTGGAGGCGAGATGGCGACAGGCTGTGCAGCACGGCAGTAATTTTCAGTCCCCAAAAAAATTTTACCGCCAATGGCCGCGATGGCAATATTGCATTGGTAAAATCTTGGAGCGCGCCGACCGGCTGGAGCCGCCAAAAAACTTGCATTGCAATTCCGCCGCCGCGCGCCTAGCGCCAGTGGCCGACGGCCATGGGCGGCAAGGTGCAAATTTGGGGCATTTTGAATGTTACGCCCGATTCTTTTTCGGACGGCTTCCCCGGCGCGTCCGCCGATGATTTCGTCGCGAAGGGTCTCCGCCTCGCCGATGATGGGGCTGACGTAATTGACGTTGGCGGGGAATCGACGAGACCTGGCGCAAAGGCGATTTCCGTCTCCGAGGAATTGGATCGGGTAATCCCGGTGATTGAAGCCCTTAGAAAAAACTGCTCCAGCAAAATTTCCATCGACACAACCAAGGCGGAAGTGGCGGAAGCGGCCTTGGGCGCAGGAGCGTCTATCGTTAATGACATCAACGGCATGCGCGATGACGGAGGAGCAATGGCGTCCGCTGCGGCAAAATTTTGCGCCAGAGTAGTTGCGATGCACCGACGTAAGTGTTTTGATGCAACGGATATCATTCCCGACATAAAGGCGCTTTGGGGCGAATCGCTCGGCGCCGCAAAAGCGGCCTCTTTGGCGAGCGAATTTGTGATTCTTGACCCGGGGTTTGGCGTTGGATTTTGCAAGGCGCCCGAGCAAAATTTATCTATGCTAAAGCGCTTGGGCGAGCTTCGGGAGGCATTTCCCGGCAATGAGATTCTCATCGGCCTCTCGCGCAAATCCTTTCTTGGGGCGTTTGGCGACGAAGGGGATCCAGCCAGCCGCGACCACCTAAGCGCGGCTGCCGCCATGTGGGCCGCAGCCATTGGGGCCGTAGATCACGTTCGCGTCCATGACGTCAAACTGTCGAAGCGCCTTGTGGCTTTCGGGGAGGCGATCCGTGGGGCTCGCTGACGACGTTCCGTGGCCGGTGATTCGCGGCGGAAAAAAAGTTCGCGGGCGAGCGATGGCGGCGCTGTCCCTCGGGGCCAATTTGGGCGACGGGCGCGCCGCGCTGGCTGAAGCCGCCGAACGGATTGGGGCGATCGCCGGAGTGGCGCTGCTGCGGAGCTCGTGCATCCACATCACGGCGCCGCTGCTTGTGGAGAACCAGCCAAAATTTTTCAACCGGTGCCTACTCATTGAAACTTCACTTGGGGCCGAAGATTTGCTTAGCCGTCTACAGGCCATCGAGTTGGCAATGGGAAGGGTGCGCGAAGAGCGCTACGGCCCACGGCCAATTGACATAGACATACTTCTTTTCGAGGGGCCAGCAATTGCAACGCATCGACTTAGCGTTCCGCATCCGCAGCTGCTGCGCAGGCGTTTCTGCATCGAAGAATTGGCTGATTTTAAAATCTTTCTGGCGGCCGAAGATGAGGCCGTAATGGAGCAGCAATTGGAAAAAATCGAGGAGGGAGAATTTTTCTAGAGGACGGACGAAATTTTTTCGTTTACAGGCTTTCGCCGCACGCTAGGTGAAAGGACGGTCTCTTTGGGCTATTAAAATGGCAAAGGAATCTCTTGGAAAGCAAAGTGAAAAGTGCGCCGCAGAAGTGTCTGGCGGTGAAGGCGCTTCTGGCAGAAATCCTGGGGTTTGCGGCTGCGAACGGTCGGTTGCGGCCATAGAACTTGAAAGTGCTAGGGAGCGCATTGGCGAGCTGGAGGACGCCCTCGCTAGGGCGCGCGCGGACCATGACAATTACCGCAAGAGGACCGAGCGGGAGCGGAGCGAATTGGCCGAATTCGCCTGTGTCTCCATCGTGGAAGATCTTCTTCCCGTATTGGATCATTTCGAATTGGGCCTGCAGGCGGCGGCGAAAGGGGAAGGCGAGGATCATGTCGTCAGTGGGTTTTCTATGATTTTGGGCCAGCTGCGCCAATTGCTGTCGTCCAGATCCGTTGAGTCCATCGGGGCAGTTGGCGAGCCGTTTGATCCCCACAGCGAGGAGGCGGTGGCGCTCGTTCCGAATGGGGAAGTGGAGCGAGATCACATAATCCAGGTCGTGCGACGCGGATACCGCATAGGCAAAAGATTGCTTCGGCCGGCCGCCGTAGTAGTTTCCTCCGGCGCCGCCGAAGATTGCGACTGCGAGGCCGCCGAAAACGGCCAAAAAGACTAATGGTGGCAATGCTGCGATGGGCGAAGATTACTACGATTTGCTTGGCGTCGCCAAGGGCGCAACGGCCGATGAAATAAAAAAGGCCTACAGAAAAAAGGCGCTTAAATACCATCCCGACAAAAACCCAAACGACAAAGGGGCAGAGGAGAAATTTAAGGCCATATCGCGCGCCTATGAGGTGCTCGGCGACGAAAAGAAGCGGGCAACCTACGACCAATTCGGCAGCGACGCATTCCAGGGCGGCGGATCCGCTGGTGGCGGCGGCGGATCCAATTTCGGAGGATTTGGCAATGCAAGCGACATCTTCCGGGAGGTTTTCGGTGATTTCGGCGGCCTATTTGGCGGCGGCGCAGGCGGCCGCAGCAGGGGCAATTTCGACATGCGCGGAGAGGTTGAAATTTCTCTGCGGGAAGCATTTAGCGGCACAGAGCGCACCATACGCTACCGGCGTCAGGAGCCCTGCAAAAAATGCAAAGGCAGCGGAAGTGCAGACGGGTCGAAGCCAAAGCCTTGCGACGGCTGCGGCGGTCGCGGCGTTGTGTACGCGAGCAGCGGCTTTTTCCAGATGTCGCAGACCTGCTCCAAGTGCCGCGGCAGCGGTGAAATTATTGGCAACAGGTGCAGCGCCTGTAGCGGCGAAGGTCTTGAAAGCGTAGCGCATTCGGTGCGCATAAAGATTCCCGCTGGCGTGGACAGTGGCACTCACCTGCGGTCGGCTGGCGAAGGTAACGGAGAACCGCGCAGTGGCAAATTTGGCGATCTCTATGTGTCCGTTGTCATCAACGGCGGCAGCGGCGATTTCCAGCGCAATGGCGCCGATCTGCACAGCGCCGTGTCGGTGCCGTTTGCCATATTGGCGCTTGGCGGAGAAATTGAAATACCCACCATAGACGGCAGCGGAATGCTAAAAATTCCATCTGGGACGCAAACGGAAACTACATTTCGCCTGCGCGGCAAAGGCATGCCGGCCATAGGCCGGTCACAGCGCGGCGATCACTACGTGCAGGTGCACGCCATTGTGCCGGAAAAACTTACAAAAGCGCAGCGGGAAAAATTGGAAGCATTTGCCGAAAGCATGGGGCACAAGGCCGTCGAGAAGGTTGGTTTTTTCCGCCGCATATTTCAGTAGTCTGCGGCGAGCGCGGCGATTTTTTCGGCAAGATTTTCAATTTCGTCCGCCGGAATTGCCACAACCGTATTCCACTTAACGTCTAAGCAGTAAATTCGGTCGCCGAAGGACGGCCCCAGCAGTAAACTTTTCCCATCGACCTCCAGTTCCCGTCGCGGCTTTTGGAGGCCATACATGGAAATTTCGCCCGCCGAGACATCCTCCGCAACCACTTCACTCCACTGCAGCGCCAGTATGTCGCTAAAAATTTTTTCGCCGACCACTTCTCTACTGTAGGACATTGTCGGACCGAACCCATTGGCGATGGCGCTGCCGTCGACGGCGCTGCGGCGAATGACGGTGACCGCGTCTCCGTCTCGCCACAGAATTCTCTCTCCGGGCAGACCGTAAAAAACTTTCTTCGCCTTCAAATTTACGGCGGCGCTAATTAGCGGAAACAGCGCGCTGGAATGCATTTTAAACGGCAATTCCCCGTCGATGCGCACGGCCGCCTCAAATCCGCGCGGAAAAAATTCAAGCCGCTCCCGCTGGCCGGGAAGATCGCCGTCAATCGTGATAGCCAAATGTGGCTTCTCGCTTGGGCTGGGGAACATTTCAGCCGTTGCCATGCCGCAAAAGGTCAGAAGCGATAGGCAGTGAAGAAAGTCGTCCATGGCTTCTCCGTCCACCGGGCCGCCTGGCGCCATGAGCCATTCCTTCCCGTTTCGCTTGAACATTGTCACGCGTCCTCCGAATTCCAGCCGCAGCTTTGCTGGATGTTCGATTTTTACAGACAAAAGCCTTTTGCTTAGAAAATTTTCCCACGGCGCACATTCAATGGTGACGCAGTCGCCGCTGCGGCTGGCGCCATCGATGGCCATTTCCAGTGCAATTGAATCGGCCGGCCAAGATAGCGGCGCAACGAAGCACCATTCGCCGTTTACCGTGGCGGCTTCGGCGCCGCATGGGAAAACAACCTTTCGCGCCTGGTCGAGCTGCCCCATTTCACATGCGCTATGCAATTGGCCGACTGCATCGCATCGCCGGCAGCCACTTGACGCTACGGCAATTGCGCAATTCAGGGCGAGAAGTGAGATCGGCCACCGCACCGGCAAATTCACGGAAAGAAAACAGCTTCGTTGCGAATCTTTGCTAGCGCGTCAGTTAGCTCATGGCCCTTCCGCAGCACCAGTTTTCCCATTTTCAGTGACACTTCGCCACTGTAGAGACCGCCTATGTCATCGGCGGCGCGTTGAAATTCCCTCAATTTGCCGATGGCCCCATCGCCATCGCCAAACCCCTTTTTTACGGACTTGGCTATGTTTTTGGCCAGCTGCTTTGCTGCGCGAGTGGCGCGCAGGCTCATCACTTTCTCCCATTCCGCATCTTTTTTGCGGTCGTCCATTAGCGCCATGGTGCGCAAATTTTCCAAAATTGCAAGGCAAATGGTTCGGTGCCGCTTCACCAAAACTGCCATAAAAAAATGCAACGCCATTGAGCAATTTTTCTCCAGCACCAAGAAGTTTCGGCGCATTGCTATGCGCCAGGAAAGGACCGCCGGCGCATTTAGTGGGGGCCATGTTTGCCTTTGTGCGCATTCTCATTCCCCTTAGAGGCTAATGGCGGCGGAAATGCCGCATTCGTTGCGGCACGAGCCGAACAATGATCACCGACGAGCTGCTGGAGATGTTGCACCGCTACTGCCGGCCCCGGATTGGCGCCAGGGCCGAAACGATCGCCTTTTCGTCGAGGCAATGTGCTGGATTTTGAGGAATGGAGCCGCCTGGCGAAACCTTCCCCAAGGATCTGGCCATTGTCGTCGGACAGTCCCCATACACTCTGGATGATGTCCTTTTGCGGAAAACTATTTTCCCTTCCGTTGCTGCGCAAAAAATCGCCGTAGGGCCCACTTCCTTTTCCATCAAGTGGGGACTGCGTTGCCGTACTGGAACAGTGCTTTCGTGTCGCGCGGATGTACTGTTGCGCCGCAAAAATAAAATGGCGAATCGCTAAGCGCAACATTCTCTGTTAGATGTCAATCTTTCGCCGCCCTAGTGGGACGTAAAACCGCCGCCCGCTTGTGGCCATAGGAGGTTCCGTAAAAGTGTAATGGCAAACCCTTTGCATTTTTTTAGGCAAACCAAACGAAGTCTAATGTGTTGGCGGCAATTTGCGTTTAATCGACGATGGCCGTTGCCACTGCTTGCTTTCTGGTGCTTCGGCTGTGAACTTTCCGCCGTCAAAAAAATCCTAGGCACATGCTGTCTATTTCTTTGCAGCTGCCATAAAATTTCAACGGACGAATTGGGACATTAAGCACGAGCAAATTAGCGAAATGATCGGCGAGAATGGGGCCGGCTTCGCCGAGTATGCGAACGGCGCATGCTCCGAAATTCGCACCGCAAAAACATTTTGCTACTCCATTGGCTTGATCCGGAGCATCATCTGCAATATAGGGGTCTGCCTTTAGTTTTTGCTGGCGGCGGAAATGCCGCATTCGTTGCGGCACGAGCCGAACAATGATCACCGACGAGCTGCTGGAGATGTTGCGGCGTTACTGCCGGCCCCGGATTGGCGCCGGGGCCGAAACGATCGCCTTTTCGTCGAGGCAATGTGCTGGATTTTGGGGAATGGAGCCGCCTGGCGAAACCTTCCCCCAAGGATCTGGCCATTGTCGCCGGACAGTCCGCGGCCGCTACGCAAGGCGGATCTGGCGTGGCCGCTGTGGAAGAAATTTTGGCGACTAAAAAAAGATTTGGTCTTCGCAGAAACATTTGATCAATTCAGCCACCGTAAAAACCAATGGAGCTATCGCCGGAACAGGGGCTGGCCAAAGCGACAAGCCATTGGGAGAAGCCGCGGCGCCTTGATGGAGAAATTTCACCTAAAAATCGACGCCTGATGCGCTTCTTTGCGCCATGTTGTGACGGCGAGCCAGAAGTTGGAGGACTATTGGCAAGCGGGCCTTCTCCTCTCCCAGGGCCACTGCGAGCGATATCGCAGACGGCCCTATGGCGCCAATGAGTTTCGCAATATGATCTCCTCGAGAGAGATGCGGTTCGTGGCCCCGGGAGATGCAACGGGAAATTGCCCGTTGGAGTTCGCCAAAATATCCGTGAAAAGCGGCAGCGCCACCGAGTGATTTTTTACCGCACCAAGGAATTTCGGCGCATTGCCGCGCGCTAGGAAAGACCGCCACCATCTTTGTGGCCATATTTGCCTTCGGTTGCATTTTCGTCTCCTTAAAGTTCAATGGCGAACCCTAGCCTATGACTTTCCCGGCAAGCGCCAGCATTTGTCCGTTGCGAAACAGCGAAACCTGGCCGCTACTCTGCGACACGACCACGGCGAGGCAGTCGTGCGCTTTTGTGAATGCCGCTGCGGCGGTGTGGCGCGTACCAAGCCCCCCCTGGAGGGCGATGCTGCGGCTGTCTGGCGCATCTACCATTACGCCTGCAGCTTCCAGTACGCCGTCGCCGTCTATGATGAAGGCGCCATCCAGTGCGGCAAATTCTTTGGCGGTTTCGCACATGAACGGGCTAAGTAAATTTCTCTCGCTGCGCGGATAGCCCCTAAAAGGATTTAGCACAAGTGATCGGTAATGGGCACGCAGCTGCTCATGCTTGCCGACCACAAACATCGTGCCGACGGGATGGCCCTCTCGCCCCTCCATGGCGATTTCGTGGGCAACGGCTACGAGGCGCTCGAATACTTCAGGTTTTACGCCGGCCGGCACAAGTCCTCGCCTGGCGTTAAGGAGGGCCCTATATTCTTCCGCGACGGACATAATGAGGACGCTGTCGATGTGGCCGCTGCCCTTTATGCCTCCAATGCAGCAAACTTTCTCGTCAAGTTTTAGGAGGTCACGGCTCAAAGCCAAAAGTATGGCGCTCCGCAGCTGCACAAGTCGGTGATCCGAGTAGCTCGAAACGCGCAAAATGTGCACGCTTTGCGCAGACGAATCTTTTTCGTCTTCGCCGCATTCGCTCACCACTATGCATTTCATTGCGCCAAATTGGCCAACGAAAGATTGCCAGCTGCAAACGGCATCGGCGAAGAACAGGACACAGCTGCAATTGGAGGCAACGGCCATGCGAAACGCCTCCCGAAGAAATGCGCCACTTTCATCGCCGCATTCCATGTGGCCATCGGACTGTGCGGATGTGTCGCCAATGGCTAGCAGATCCGCCACCGATCGCCGAAACTGATTTAATGGCTGCGGGCGCAGTAATTTATAGGCCTTCCGCCCGTCACCGAGGGTTCCCATTAGGCGCAAAAAATTTGACAGATGAAGTCCATGCTTTCCGCCCAAAATGACGGCAAAAATTACTTTCGTGCGCTTGTAATCTTTCAGTCCTCCGAGGCAGCGGCCGGCCGCAATTGGCGGCGTGACCACCGCATCATTTTGGAGACAAACGATTGAGATGCCATTGCCAATGTCGACGGCTGGAAGTTCCGAAAGTTCGCGCAGAAAGTTTTCCCACCCATGGCCTCCGGGGCACAGGGTCGGCTGGAATGTTTTGAAAAGCTCAACAATTGCTTCGGCACGCGTTACTGAGCGCAAATTTACCAGGCGCGAACGAGCGAATGACAAAGCCGCATGCATCCGCTACAAATGTGCAATTTGCAGACAAAAAAACAAGGGTTTTCGCCGAAATTGGCGTTTTCCATTGACGCTGAATGCAATTCGCATCGATGAAAAATTCATGGCGCAATCTTTCCCGGAGATTGCAGTTGGGATGTCGTTTGCGCCGTAAGGATATGGGGCCAGGAAATGCTTGGAAAGGAAAGTGGCAGCGACCTAATTTGTCACTGCCGTTAGATTTATGGCTGCGCCCGAAGGAATTCTAGCCATTTAAACAGCATTTCAACGTCCTTTGGCCTGCCCATTGCGGCGGCAATTGCCTCTGCGTCATTGCCGTTTGGAGACATATTTTTTTTCTCGAGGAAAAGTTTGAGCTCGTCCAGCAGTGCCAGTAGGCGATCGGCAGCCTTTTTTCCGGCCTCCACCCCCGGCTGGTCGTATGCATTCACGTCGGTGAATTCCCCGTAGAACCCGACGGTGCGCTCGAAAAGTGCGACGAGCATGCCCACGGAGTGGGCGGTGATTTGCCGCAGCGTAATTGTGATGGATGGCCGCCCCGCTTCCGCCAGCGCCGCTTTGGTTCCAAGGTAAAAGCCCTCAAGGTAGTTGCCTGCATTTTTCATGGCTTTTGTCCTTCTCGGTTCGCGGCCGCTAAGGACTTCGATGAAGACCACAAAGAAATTTTTAAGGCCATCCCTCAGTTGCTGCACATAGGAGTGCTGATCCGTTGATCCCCTGTTGCCGTAGACAGTTAGTCCTCCGCTAAGTTCTTGGCCGCTCCTACTTAGCTTTTTGCCGAGCGACTCCATGGCGAGTTGCTGCAGATAGCGGGAAATGTGGCAAAGCCTGTCGCAGTAGGGAATCACAACCATGGCGGCGGCTGGACCGCCGCCGCTGAGGTCGTAGCAGGCTTTCGCGAGGCCCATTGCCGGATTGTTTTCGACGTTCCGCGTCAGCCGGTCCATGGCGGCTGCGCCGGCGAGAAATTCATCGACGTCGATGGCCGATAGGGCGGCTGGAAGAAGCCCGACGGCTGAGGTGACGCTTGTGCGGCCTCCCACCCAGTCCCACATGGGGAAGCGGCCAAGCCACGACTCGTCCTCAGCCCTTCGATCAAGTTCGCTCCCGGAGCAGGTGACCGCAACGGCTCGCTTCCCCAAACGCAGACCGGCTTTGTCCATCTCCTCCTCCACGGCAGCGAGGCCGTTGCGCGGTTCTGGCGTAGACCCAGATTTAGATGTGACTATGACGAGCGTGCGCTCCAGCCGGTGGCCGATTTTATCGAGCGTGATGCGGAAGCCGTCGGGGTCAGTGTTGTCGAAGAAGTGCACCTGCAAATTGTCGCCACCTAAGGCTCCAATGAGCAGCTGTGCCCCAAGGGCGGAACCGCCTATGCCGATGCAGAGTAGGTCGCTGAACGGTCCAGCTTCCGTGCGGATTTTTCCAGATCGGACGTCCGCGGCAAATGCTTTTACGCGCTCCAGCGTGCGCACTATCTCGTCGCCAATTGAACGTTCCGGAGCCAATTCTGGCGCGCGCAGCCAGTAGTGGCCGACGCGACGATTTTCGCTCCCGTTGGCGATGGCGCCCCCCTCCAAATCTTCCATGGCGCGGAACGCCGCCAGCTCAGCGTTGGCGTCTATTTTGCTTTTGCGTTGCGCCCCGCTAAGGTCCAAGCCGAAACCGAACTCTTCGAACCAAAGCCAGTTTTTGCGGAAATTTTCCCAGCCATCCACGGGTGTACTGTGCCGTTCCCATATGGCTGGTCAATGGCGCAGTCGTCAAATGTTGACCAAAGGGCCATGGCGGCGGCGAAAAATATTGCGTCCACCACGCTCTACGGAAACGCATTCGTCCGCTTCATTCGTCGACTTGGCTTTTGTCCGCCGGCTGTTTACCTGCCCCAAGCAGTAAGCCAATTTCGCCGTCGAGTGTGGCAATTTCTTTGCGGCAAGCGGTGAGTGCTTCATTTTGAGCCTGTCGCAATTCGGCGCAACGGCCATTTAGTTTTTTGCGAATTGCGTCGCGGTTGCCGTTTAATTTTTCTGCGAATTTTTCCTCTACGAAAGCGCCCAGGGTGAATGTTGCTTTGCAAAATTCTGTGAAAAAGTTTCTGCCCTCAGCACCTTCAAGCCATCCTTTTAGGCCATCGTAATTTTTGATGCCTTGCAATGCACCCAGATGGCCGTCGAGCTCGCGTTTATGGTAAAGTGCAGACATAAAAGTTTCAACGGAACAGGTTTCGGGATTCGGCATTTTTTTCGGAACGTATGGGCCTTCACTTTCCGAACGGAGATGCTCGAGAAAGTCTATGCATACCTTTCTGCCGAAAAGAAATAGAATCGGATATATGCCTGAAGAAGTTATTTCATTGGCGCTAGCGCGGCCTTCTGGATCGGCTTGCGTAAGAAGGTCAAATGTTTGCCAAGCCGACTGACCATTAAAGAATTTGATGGCACTTATGACTTCGCTCTCTTCGCCATGTGACGAAAACACTTCATCATTTAAGTTGGCAATTTTCGTTGCAAAAGGAGACTGCACAAAGGTGTCCACATTATGACGTCTGCCAATTGTCGATTGGCCATCTCCGAAGAAGCCGACAATCCAATCGCCCTTTTGATCTTCGGCGATGTGGTCCAGTTTGCCGGTGAGATCTTCATGCGTTTTGCTGCATTTGTCCAATTCCAATTGGGCTTTTTTTTCGGACAAAATCCAGGCGCCAAGGACTTTGGCGCAGTTGCGAACGGCCACAAGGAAGGTCGCAGTTCTGGCGGCAACTGTTTCGCTGTCGAGCCCAGCGGCCAATGTGAGGGCGCTGCCTCCACTAAGGCCAAGCAGCCCATTTAGTTCTTTAATTGTGTTTGCTGATTCTCCTTCCGCTATCGCTTTGCTGGCGTCGCCTCCATTTTGGATGAGCGCATCGACCAATCCGTCGAAAGCTGCGCCATCGGAGTGCTCCAAAAATCTAGCGGATGCGTCCACGAGCCATTGTTTGCAGCTAGAGCGAATGCCTGCTTCGCTGAAGGCCCTTTGGAAGGGCGCGACAAAACTTTCTGCGATGGGCGCTGCGGCCGGAGGATCCGGTTCGCGCGGATTTTCCACTGGCGCTGGCAAGTCTTCTGCGGCGCTAGATTCAGGTTCGGGTTCCAGTTTTTGCTGGCCGGAGTCTGGATTTGGTAGCCCAGGAGCGGCCGACGGATTCGCCGCGGCTCCAGCCGTAATTTGCACGCTTTGTGGCGACGCAGCGGGCTGGGAAGCTGCCGGCGCCGGCGCTCTCTGCGGCTGCTGCTGTGGCGGTGATGTCATGCTTTGCGGCGGCGATGGTAAAGTTTGATGTAACTGCTGAGGAGCGGCCCCAATGGCGGAATCACTTCCTTGGCTGCCGCCCGCCCCCATTGGGGTTCCGCCTTCGGAGAGATCGCTTTGGCTTTCGTCGCTTTGAAATTGGGGCGCCGAGCCAGCCGAAGATTCAGTTGCCGGCGCATCTGCCATGGTGGAGGTTTCACCGGCAGCGCTTTCCTCTTCGCCAGCATCGTCTTTTGTTTCATCTTTCTTCACGGTAACTTCCCCATCGGACGCAGACTGCACTAGTCCTCTCCACAGTTTTCCATATGACCCAAAAAAATCTCCCCAGTAGGAGCTGTTCATAAATCCACCGCACAGGTAGGCGACGGCGGCAATGAAAATTACTGCCGGGAAAATGGCGCCATAGATCACAGCTACGGTTCTGCAGGATAAAAGACGAATCACCGACACCGTCCCCGCCACGGCAACGGCGGCATTGGAATCTGCGGAGAACGTGCCACGGGGTGCCGTGGCAGGCGGCGTGGCGGGAAGTGTCATTTGTTTGCCAATATGTATTGGCAATAGGGCGACGCGTCAAGTCCATATGGAGAGGTCGCAAAGTTGCACGGCTCCGCCTTTCTTGGGTCGCATTTTAAAGGAGCACTTGACCTTGGCGAAGGCGAACTCATTCTGGTACCGGTGGTTCGGGCGCTGGCTGCTTTTTTTTTGGCGTTTTCCGGCGGCATTTTGCTTTTCCCGCTCGCCATTGCCGTCCTGAAAAAAATGAAAGTGCGGCAGTCGTTTCGCACCAAGGAGGAGGTGCGCGATCTGGCCGACTTGCATGCGGCCAAGGCCAATACGCCGACGATGGGCGGACTGTGCCTATGGCTGTTGGTGGTGGTTGCGTCCTTGGTGTGCGGAAAGACAAATGGCCCGCTTTTGTCGGCACTCTACGTCTTTACGGCCTTTTGCGCCATAGGGCTGGCCGACGACGTCGCAAAGATGCGCAGCGGAAAAAGCGCAGGCATCTCTCCGCCCGTTAAATTGTTTTTTGAGGCGCTGGCGCTGGCGGCTCTATTTCTGGCGCTGCGGATTTGGGATTTCGACCTATACGAATCCGTGCACGCCATTTATTTTCCTCCGGCGGATGGGGCACTCGTTTCCCATTTGCCGACGATTTTGCTTTTGCCGTTCTCTTTTTTCGTGGTGGCCGGATCGGCAAATGGCGTAAACCTTGCGGACGGCGCTGACGGGCTCGCCGCCTGGTGTTCGATGCCGACGACTATCGCGCTTGCCATTGCCTGCGCCGTGTCCGCAACGGATGCCAATGGCTTTGGCGAACTGGCCGTGGCCATGGGGGCGCTCTGCGGATCACTTTTGGCATTCCTTTGGCACAACTGCCAGCCGGCCAGCATTTTCATGGGTGATTGCGGATCGTTGGCTATTGGGGGCCTGTTTGGCGTAACGGCGCTACTCATTTGCCAGCCGTTTCTCATGGCCATAGCGGGTGGAGTTTTTGTGGCGGAGGCACTTTCCGTTTTTGCGCAGGTATATTATTTCAAATGGAGCGGCGGGAAACGCATTTTCCGCATGGCCCCCATTCATCACCACTTCGAGCTTTCCGGATGGGCGGAGAGTCGCGTGGTGGGGCGATTTTGCATTGTGTCGATCATTTGCGCCTCCTGCGGCATTGCGCTGAATTTGGCGTAGATGCCTCGGCGAATGGACTTGGCGGCGGCCATTTTTTCGTTGCCGCTGCGGTGGTTTGGGCGGAAAAATCGCCGATGCGCGCATTGATCCTAGGTGGGGCCGGCTATATAGGCAGCGCGGTGGCCGGCAGATTCTTGGCGGCCGGATGGGACGTTTCCGTCGCAGACGCGCTCTACAGTGGCGATAGAAACTTTCTCCCAAAGGCGGTAAAATTTCACCACTGCGACTGCGGCATGATGGACGCCGTTGGGTCAATTGTGAAGGAGGCGGCTTTCGACGTGGCCATTTCTCTCACTTCCCTTGGCCGTGGCTGCGGCGGCTCTGAAGTCGTCTTCCGCAACTACCACAACAACTTCGTTGCCACTTACTATCTGCTGCAAACGCTTGTGGAAAACCGGCTGAGAAAATTCGTCTTTTCGTCTGACTTTTCCGTCTATGGACCTCCGACTGGACGGCAAATTACTGACGCTACCGCAAAAAACCCGTCCGATTCGTCCGGCAGATCGCTCCATGCCGTTGAGGCGCTTCTGCGTGACCTGAGCGTCAGTTGCAATCTGGACTACACCGTCGTGCGCTACGGTTCGGTGGGGGGCGCTCTGCGGGGCGGGCCCGCAGGCCCAAAGGCCCGGAACGGTTTACGCAGGCCCCTATCGGAGCTGCTTGCGGTTGCCGGCGGCTCTGCGCCGATTCTGGAGACCGCCAAAGCTAAATTTCCTTCGGCCGATGGCACTGCGCCGATGGATATTTTGCACGTGGCCGATGTGGCCGACGCCTACGTGAAAATAGCCTGCGAATTGGCGCGTAGAGGAGGCGAAAGGGAGTTTGTTTTGGCCGGCGAAACGCCCAGCAGCGCAGGTGAGTTCGTGAGACTGGCGGAGGCCATTGGCCGTCGAAGCATCCAAACTAAGCAAACTGATGGAGCGGAATTTGGCTCAGACCAATGGCGTGGAGATCCGCGCGGGGCCGCCGCCGCCCTTGGATGGCGCTCCAGGGCTACGGCGAAGGAGATAGTGGAAAGCGAATGGAGGGCGAGGCGCGGGAATGTGGCCCCATCGCCCTTTGCCCTATAATGGACGGTGCGCATTTGCATTTTTTTGCTGTGTTTTGGAACTTTGTGCTGCGGCTGCGCCAGTAGCGGCGCCGGAGACGCAATTGGGAAAGTGCACAGCGTGGCCGTCAAAAGGGCGCAGGTTGCTGAGATAAACCGCGAACTGCTGGATCTATCGCAAGTTTTTCTCTACGCCGGGCGGATGCGCTGCGACGAGACGGGCGCCCTTGCGCTAGATGCGGCCCTTGAAATAGTTGGCACGCCTGAGGACGGCGAAAAGGAGCTGGCCATGACATTGACGGCCGGAGACATACGGCGCCGCAGCGCCAGAGCAGCTAAGCTTATGGCGAAGAAGGAGCGCCACATCGGAGAAATTGACGAGCTTTGCCGCGACCTATGCGTTGCAATTTCGGAACTCCAAGCGGCGCGCCGCTCCGTTGCGATTCTCGGCAACGTGGCGTTGGCTTCGGGGTTTGCCATCGCAATGGCCTTGCTGTTTTTTAGGCGCCGCTGACGGCACAATCTTTCCGTTCTTCAGCAGCAGCACTCTGTCCGCTGCGGCCGCTAGGAAATCCATGTCGTGGGAGGCGATCAGCACCGCTTTGCGCGAAGAGACCACCGATCTCAGGAGATTTGCCACGTCAGCCGTTGAATCTTCGTCAAGGCCGGAAGTTGGCTCATCGCACAGGATTAGGTCTGGATTTAGGGCCAAAGTCCTCGCCATCGCTACCCGCTGCTTTTGGCCACCCGAAAGACTTCGCGGTCGCCGATCCCGCAAGTCCCAAATTCCGAGATGTTCAAGGATTTTTCTTACCCCATCGGCCGTCGCCGAAAAGCTCCTATTGGTGCGCAGGTTGGCCGCATATGAAACATTTTTCAGCGCGGTCATGTGCGGGAAAAGTTGAAAGTCCTGGAACATAAACCCCGCTCTTCCGCCAACGACGATTTTGCCGCCTCCAATTGTCTCCAACCCCTGTATGCAGCGCAGCAATGTGGACTTTCCGCAGCCGGATGGCCCAACGAGTCCAACAATTTCTCCGGAAGCAACGGCCATGGATGCGCCGTCCAGGATCGCCTGTGCGCCGAATTCTTTGCGCACATTTTCAACCGATAGCATGGCGCACCCGCCTTTCCAGCCGCTTTCCGAGCCACTCCAGGAGCAGCACAACGGCGTAGTAGTAAATGCAGGCCATGCAGAGCGGGGCGAAGTAGGTAAATCGTTCTGCCGCAACCATTTGGGATCTTCGCATGACGTCGGAGCCCCCTATGGTGGCGATGAGGGCAGTCTCCTTGAGGAGGGCAATCACTTCACCAGTTAGGGCCGGGAGAATTTTTGCAAAAACTTGCGGCAGAAAGATGTCTCTCCAGGCGTAGAATTGCGGGATGCGCAGCGTGCGGACGGCCTCGAATTGCCCAATTGAAATCGAGCCAATGCCGGCGCGAAATATCTCCGCCAAATATGCGGAACTGTTCAGGCCAAAGGCGACAATGCCAGCCTGCACGACTCCGAGGCGAATGTTGCCGATGGCGGGAGCGGCAAAATATATCAGGCTGAGCTGCAGCAACATGGGCGTGCCACGCACGAAGGAAATGTAGCGGTCGATGGCGCCAGGGAAAACGGAGCAATGGCGCAAAATCGCCAGTGATAGGCCGAGGAAAAATCCCAGGGCGAGGCCTCCCGCCAGCAGGGCAAACGTCAGTGCGAGGCCGCCGCCGACGAAAAGCAAATCGCCGCCGACGTTCACTGGAGACCCCATTTTTTTTTGAGCGCATCCACGGTGCCGTCGCGCTGCAGTTTTTTCAGTGCGGCGTCCGCATCTTTTAGCAGTGGAGCTCCCTTTTTAAGGGCGATGGCGTAGCCGCTGTCTGTCCGCGCCAGAAACTGACACGCCAATTTGCCGTCTCGGGCGCAAAAGCTTTTTGCCTGCGCGCCGTCCACCACAACTGCGTCCACCTTGCCGGCCCTTAGGGCTTCTACCGCCTGCACGTTGCTGTCCATGCTCAAAATGCTGCAGTTTGGAGAGTTTTGCCTTAGCCACAGCTCCATGGTCGAGCCCAGTTGGCATGCAACCCGCAGGCCGCTGAATTTCCCGGAAATGTCAATTGGCTTGGATCGCAAATCTAGAACGAAGAGCTCTTCGTGGAAATAGGGCTGCGAAAATGAATATCTTTTTTGGCGCTCATCGGTGATTGCCACCGTTGACAGCGCCATGTCCGCCCTGCCCGAGGACAGCGTCGCCAAGACGGCGGAAAATGCTATGTCCTGAAACGTTGCCGACCTTCCCATTGCGGCGGCGACGGCCCGTCCGAGGTCCACGTCAAATCCGACGATCTTTCCGTCTTCGACGTATTCAAAGGGCGGATAGTCGGCGGAAAGGGCAATGCGTACCGCATCATTTTCTCTCTTTTCGCCGCAGCCGCACAGGACAATTGAGGCGGCAAAAAGCAGTAAATTGCGAATGCCCATGCCGCAGCATGGAGTCAATAAGCGAGCCGCCGTCAAAGGAAATATTTGCCAATTGGGAGTCGGCAGGTGAGCGCTGCCCATAAAAAGGCGTTGCCTTTGGCGTCGCAATCGGTCGAATCGATCCGTGTTTGAAAAAATTGCCGAAAAGCTGCGCGGGGCCATGAGGGCACTCCGCGGCCTGAACACAATTACTGAAAAAAATATTACGGGCGCCCTGAGAAGTGTGCGTGACGCTCTGCTGGATGCGGACGTTTCCTTTGAGGTAGTCAAGGCTTTCCTGGAGGATGTTCGCGAAAAGGCGCTTGGCCAAAAAGTCGTTCAGTCCATCGATCCGGGGCAGCAGCTCATAAAGATAATACACGATGCGCTTACGGAGCTGCTCGGCGGAGAGTGCAAGCTGTCGGAGCAAAGGCCCCTAAGGGTAATGGTGGTGGGTCTAAACGGGTCCGGCAAAACGACCACGGCGCTAAAGTTGGCGAAATATCTAAAGCGAAAGGACTATGAACCGCTGCTCGTCGCCTGCGACCTGCACCGTCCTGCCGCCATTGACCAGCTGGAGCAGCTTGCCGCCGAATCGTCGCTGCCGTGCTACGTGGACAGGAAGTGCCAGTCGGCAAAAAAAGTGGTGAGCGGCGCAATGGTGGAGGCGGAAAAAATTGGCGCCACCGCTCTAATTTTCGATACGGCTGGCCGGCTCCAAGTCGATAGCTCCCTAATGGATGAGCTTGTCGAGCTCCATGGTGTCGCGGAGCCCAATGAAACTTTTCTTGTGGTCGATGCCGCAATCGGTCAGGAGGCGGTGGCTGTGGCCAAAGCGTTTAGCGGACACATTCCGCTGACGGGAGCCATCCTTACGAAAACCGACGGCGATAGCCGCGGCGGCGCGGCACTGTCGATGAAATATGCCGCCGGCATTCCGGTTAGCTTTGTCGGCACCGGCGAGCGCGCCGATGACTTGGACGCATTTCGCGCCGAAGGCATGGCCAACCGAATCCTCGGCATGGGGGATGTTGTTGCGCTCGTGGAGCGGGCCAATGAGCGGGTGGACAGGGCGGAAGCGGACAGAATTTCTCGGAGAATTAAAAAGGCTGAATTTGATCTCGACGATTACCTGTCCCAAATGGAGCAAATTGAGAAAATGGGTTCCGTTGGGTCGCTGATGAAGCTTCTTCCAGGAGCAGGCGCCGGACCGATTCCCAAAAAAGAATTGGAAATGCTAGACAGAACGAAGGCGATCGTTAGGGCGATGACGGCGGAGGAGCGCAAAAAGCCGCAAATGGTTTGCGGCAGCAGAAAGACGCGCATTGCGCGTGGGTCCGGCACGGAATTGAAGGACGTAAACCACGTGCTCAAACAGTTCGACCGCATGAAGAAGGGCATGAAAACGCTTAAAACGCAGCAGGGGAAAGCGATGCTGCAGAAAATAACTGCGCAAAATGCCGTCGGGCAAATTGCAAGGCTTTTTGGTGGGAAATAGGTGGATTTGGCGATGGAGGCAGTGGCTGTGGAGATTTTTGACGGCCCAAGAATTTCGCTCTCCTATGCCATTCCGGCCGAACTTGCCGGAAAGATTTTTCCGGGATCACTCGTCGCCGTTCCGCTGAAATCGCGCCTGCGCGTTGCCGTAGCCGTTGGGCTGGAGCGGGGAACGTTCGCCGGCGCGCTGCGGCCGGTGGCGGCGACCGTTGGCAATCAGGCGCCGCTCGGCGCCGCCGCCATTGAGCTGGCCCGCTGGACTGCGTTCCACTACGGCAATTGCGTCGGTGATGTCTTAAAACTCATGGTGCCGCGGCATTTGCGCAAACTGCCAAAGGGGAACGGGAAGGCTCCTGCGAAGGGTAAGGCGGAGGTGCTGCAGCGGGAACTTCCGTTGGCGCTCATTTGATGGGCAATGTGCCGCTTCCGCTTCCGGAGAGTTCCATCACCATTCGCCGCGCCGCCGCCATGGCTTCAGTTCTTGATGAAAATTCCCCATCCAGCTGCGCGTTGAAAACGCGCGCCAGCGTGGCGCCGACCAGCGGGGACGGCTGCATCTGAAGCTCTTCGCATAGGTCACGGCCGCGCACTAGCGGCTTCGGCGGTGAGTGCAGCAAACACTCTGCCGCCGCCATCCGTTCGAGCCTGTCCTCGCCGGCAAAATTATGCCTAGCCAATGCGCGTCCCAAATTGTCGCAGCGCGCAACCGCTAGGAGTAAATCGATTCTCCCAACTTCCCAGGCGAGGCGGCGCAAGGTGCCAACGGTCGCAGCGGCGGGATCTCCAAATGTTCGCGGCACCATGTGCTTTGCGACCAGCGGCAGAACCATGGCGACTATGTCCTTCGCCACCGCTAGCCGTTCGAGAAATTTTCTGGCGGGCGCCACTCCGGCTGGCCCATGGCCCTGGCGCCGCTCGGCGGTCGCCGGCTTGCCGAAGTCATGGCATAGGACGGCAAAGCCGACGGCCAATGCGTCAACGGTGCAATTCGGGCGCAATTGGCAAAAGGCGTCCATGGCCAATTTGACGTGTTCCCAGACAGATCCTTCGGGGTGAAATGTTGGATCCTGGCGGCAATGCACGAGGGCCTCAAGTTCCGGAAAGAAGCGCAGCCAGCCACAAAGGCGCAAAAACTCCAGCCCGTCTCCGATAGCTTCTCCGCCAACGATTAATTTGGAAAATTCGCCGCCGATGCGCTCCCGCGAAAGGTGGTCGGCGGAGAGCGATCGGCAGATGGCAATTGTTTTTTCGTCAACGGCCATGCTGAATCGTGCCACAAATTGCATGGCGCGCAAAACGCGGAGGGGATCCTCGGAAAAGCGGTCGGAGACGTGGCGCAGTTTTCGCTTCTCCAAATCCCCAATGCCTCCAAACGGGTCATGGATAACGTTTTCTAGCGGATCCCAGTAGATGGCGTTGACGGTGAAATCGCGGCGGACGGCCGCTTCGTCGATGGCCATGGCGGGATCAACGGTGACGGAAAATTCTCTGTGGCCAGGGCCCGTTGCGCGCTCCATTCTTGGGACCCCCATGTCTATGGGGTATTTTCGGAAACGGTAGATTCCGTAGCTTTTCCCAACGAAATCGATGGCGCCGTCGAATAGTTCTTCAAGTGCCACGGAGCCAATGGAGAAGACCTCCAAATCCCATTCAACGGCGCCTTTCCCGATGAGTAAATCGCGCACGCAGCCGCCGACGAGGTAGGCGCGCCCGCCGGCGCTGCGAATTTTTTCGCAGATCATTCCGAGAGAGTCTGAAAGTGCATCTGGGAGTCGCAGTGTCGAAGGTTGAAGGGCCATCAAGCTATTGGGGGACCATGGCGGTGGTGTACGCAAAAGGCAACGTTTTTGCCCTTGACCGCCATTCTTTGGCGCCTAGAGACCAGACCTAAGGATTGGTTGGATTAGGCAAGATGGCGCTTAAAATTCGTTTGCAAAAACGCGGTCGTACCCACAGGCCGCTCTATAGATTGGTGGTGGCGGAGTCCAGCGCCAGGCGGGACGGCCGCTGCGTTGAGCAACTTGGCAATTACAATCCAAGTCCCCGCGGCGCCGAAGTTCGCTTGACGGTAGACTTGGTTCGCGTCGACCATTGGATTTCCGTTGGCGCAAAGCCAACGGATACTGCGCGCAATCTCATCAGAGACGCAAAGGCTGGTCGAACGGCTGGCGCCTAGGCCCATGGGCGCAGATTCGTTGGCCGCTGTGGCAGGGCCTTCGCTGCGCGTCGACGTGCTGTCCCTTTTCCCGGATGCGCTTAGCGGTTTCCTTTCCGTCAGTGTCATCGGTCGCGCCATTCGCCGCGGCATAGTTTCGATTTCGTCGCGATCCATACGGGATTGGGCCGAGGGAAAGCACTCGGTCGTAGACGACAGGCCGTTCGGCGGCGGAGCCGGGATGGTGCTCAAGCCGGAGCCAATCTGCAGCGCCATTGACCAATTGCGCGGCGAGCGCAGCTGCGCCATTTATCTGTGTCCAGACGGCGCGAAGTTGGATGGGGCGCTAGCGAAAGAGCTCGCCGGACGAGAGCACCTCATTCTCCTTTGCGGCCACTACGATGGCGTCGATGAGCGCGTTAGGGAAAGCCGCATCGACATGGAAATTTCCATCGGAGACTACGTTTTGACGAATGGAATTTTGCCGGCAGCCGTGCTAATTGACGCCGTTTGCCGCCACATTCCTGGCGTTCTTTCTAACGGCCAATCGCTTGTCCAGGACAGTTTTAATGGCAACCTGCTCACTTTCCCGCAATATACGCGCCCGAAGGTTTTCGACGGCATGGAGGTCCCTGAAATTTTAATGTCAGGCAACCATAAAAACATTGACGGGTGGCGGCGGGAACGGCAACTAGAACGGACGCGCAGCAGGCGGATGGATCTTTTGGAGGAGTTTGGCAATGAACCGGGAAATTGAGAGTGTATTGGCCGAGTCGCTGAAGCCAGATCGGGTGAGCGCTTTCCGCGTCGGCGACGGAGTGCGCGTGCACGTGCGCGTCAGGGAGGGTGAAAAGGAGCGCATACAGGCGTTTGCCGGCATAGTGATTGCCCGAAAGGGTTCAGGGGTAACTGAGACCTTCACCGTTCGCCGCGTTTCATTCGGCATAGGGGTGGAAAAAATTTTCCCAATTCACTCCACCCTAATAGAAAAAATCGAAGTGGAGCGCCACAGCGTTCCCATGCGTGCAAAGTTATACTACATGCGCAAACGCATCGGCAAAAAGGCGATGCAGGTGAAGGAAAAGAAAATCTAGTGGCGGCCCGCAGGAAAACCGTTGACAGATCGAGCGGCCACCCTAGGACCTGCGTCAGGTTTCTGGATCGGCAATGGCTAATTTAAAGTCTTCACTAAAAGATGTGCGGCGCACCGCTAGGCGCACGCTGAGGAATTGCATGGCGAAGTCGGCGCTGAAAACGTTGGCGCGGGATGTCAGGGAGTCTACCGGTGGCGAAGGGGCGAAGGCCGCCGCCGTTGCCTATGTGTCGGCCATCGATAAGGCCGTTAAGCGCGGCATTGTGCATAAAAACAGAGCCAACCGCAAAAAAAGTGCCCTTTCCGCCGCAATTTTCGGCGCGTCGACGGCCAATGGCTAGGGCGAGCTTTCCATGGCGGGGAAAGAGCATAGCGGACGCGTGGCCGCTGTTAGCGGTGCAAGTCGCGGAATAGGGAGGGCTATAGCTTTACGCCTTGGCGCTTTGGGGGCGAAAGTCATTTGCATTAGTCGATCGGAGGAGGCGTCTGCGAAGACCGCCATGGAGATCGAGGCAAATGGCGGCAGCGCCGAAGCCGTGGCCGTCGATGTTGGCGACATGGGTGCCGTCGGCGCAGCGTGCGCAGCGCTGCTGGACCGCCACGGCGCCGTTGATATACTGGTAAATAGCGCCGGCATCACAAGGGATGGGCTAGTGGCGCGCATGGCCGTGGACAATTGGAATGATGTGATTGCCGTAAATCTCAACGGCTGCTTCGCATTGACGCGCGGCCTATGCCTCCAAATGGCGAAAAAACGATGGGGCAGAATTATCAACGTGGCGTCCGTAATAGCCCTTGTCGGCAACGGGGGGCAGTCGAACTATGCCGCGTCCAAGGCTGGAGTCGTAGCATTTACGAAATCCGTAGCTATCGAATTGGCTTCCCGCGGAGTCACAGTAAACGCCATAGCTCCAGGATTTATCGAGACGGACATGACTGCTGCCCTGAATGAGCCAATTCGCGAAGAGATCCTCAAGCGCATTCCGATGAAGACGTTCGGCAAAGCCGACGATGTGGCGGCTGTGGCGGCTTTTTTGGCGTCCGAGGAAAGCGGCTACATTACAGGAACAGTCGTGCGCGTCGACGGCGGAATGGTGATGACCTAGGGTTTTACTCTGCCGGGATGGATTGGTTCGATCTCCATGGAATCACTTAAGCCGGACGCCCGCTTCATCGGGCGCATTTCTGAGGCGCTGGAGCGCGGTCGCATGGCGCGCTCCGTAATCCTTTTTGGGCATTCGCCCAAGTGTCTTGAATTAACAATCGCAGCGGCGGCAAAGATTTTGGTGGGCGGCGAATTGCTCAACACATTTGCCGTTTGGCCGACCGGGAAATCGAGGCAAATTTCTTTGGCGGCCATTCGGGCCGTGCTCGGCAAATTGCACCTTTCGTCGCTGGGCGGCGGACGGCGTGTGGCGCTGATACACGGCGCTGACCGCCTTCACCAATCTGCCGCGAATGCCATGCTGAAAACGTTGGAGGAGCCGCCAGACGGCGCTTTTTTTCTGCTAAGTGCCAGACGGCGCTGCGACGTCCTCGGAACCATTGCGAGTCG
>JAIRXB010000012.1 GCA_031268535.1 Puniceicoccales bacterium
CGCTTCAGTGGGCGGAAATTTGCCTTCCGTTTGCACATGCGAGCACCGCGGCAAGTGCCTGCAATATTTGCTGTGCGGCCGCGACGCGGCGGCGGCGTTGAATCATCACATCACAACGCCATTGAGAAAATGTTTTCTGGACAAGATCGTAAGCGGTAACGGCGACTTGTCAATTGAGCTGCTGAATGAGATCTTAGCGGAAGCTGACAGGGAGATAGAAAAATCCATTCCGGCGAATCAAAGCGAGCGAGATCGCAACCCGCCGCCGTGGAGTCCCAAACCAGTGCCTCCAGATCTATCAGTTCACAGCGAGCCGGTGACTGCATATACGGATCCGCCAAAAGAAAAAGAGGTGCCAAAAACGGTTGATGATGGCAATCAAGATGGATGCTGCCGTTGCTGCTGCAGCACAAGCAATTATGCAAAAGTGAAAGATGAAAAAAATAAAACGTCCGGCAAAAAAGATTGCTGCTGCTGCTGCGAAGTTGCCTAGGCTAGAAGGAAAAATGCAACGGAAATTGATGGGCTTGCGCTTTAATGGAAGGTTGGCGGCGCGCTGTGGATGTGAATATTTCATTCGGCGATGCCTAGGCCATTGCGGCGACGCCAGGCGACAAATAGAAGCGAGTCCTGTTCCGCAGGTGCGGAGTTAGCTAAATGTTTTGGAGGGCAATGTAATGGATAGCGATGATGATTTTTTTGGCTCCAATCGAGCCAGGCTCAATAGTTTCTACGAAATGGCCGATCGCAGGGAAACTGAATTGCTGGCCAAGCTCGATGAAGCAGAGGACGCTACGGCCGTCATGGGAGAATTGGAGAAGTTGTGGGATTCCACCAGGGCCGTCGACGCGCTGCGCCTAAAGGTCGCCGCCAGCGGCGGCTGGGTAGACGCCGAAGCCGAACCGCAATTGGCGCGTTTGGCAAACATCTGCGACAAATGTGTCGCCAGAGGCGGCGCACTGGGCGAGCATGTGCCATTTGGCCAATTGGCCAATTTGCTGAGCGAAACCGCCGCCGCCGCATGCAATCAACCGGACATTCGCCCAGTGGACGCAGACAGATTCAGCCGCTGTGTCGCGGAGACGCACGATTCACTGGAAAGAAATCTCGAAGCTGCCGGTATCGGTTCGCGGCGGCGCGACGAAGAAGAGCGAGCGCTTGAGCGGGAACGGGCAGCCGCGCTGGAACGGGAATTGCTGGAGAGAGAGCGGGCCAGAGGCGGCGAAAATGCTCCGAAGTAATTTGCTTTTTGGTTTGCTCTGCTGCGCAATTTTTCCTTGCCGTTAGCGGCACAGCGGACATCAAAAATGGCGCTTGGCCTGACTAGCTCAATTGGCAGAGCAGTTGACTCTTAATCAATTGGTTCGGGGTTCGAGTCCCCGGTCAGGTACCACGCGGCCGGATTAGCTCAGCCGGTAGAGCACCCGCCTTGTAAGCGGAAGGTCGTCAGTTCGATTCTGACATCCGGCTCCAGATGGAGGCGCCGCGGCGCAGCATCACGCCGTTTTCCAAATCACCCATGCGCGGCGCCTCCATTTCCATTTTCAACGGCAATTCCATCTGGATCCAACGCCGTTCGTCGACGGCGGAGTCATCCAGCGAAGACAGCGCCACGCCGAGAAGGCGGATTGGCCTCCATGGCGACGGCGCATTTTCCCCAAAAAGATCTACGGCGGAGGCGGAAATGGCGTCATCGGTGCGGCCGGATTGAAAGGTGCGGCTCCTCGTGGTCGTTTCAAAATTGCCGTAGCGTAATTTTAGCGTAATTGTCCTCCAGCGAAGCTTGCCATTGCGAATGGTTTCTCCGATGGCGGCGGCCAGCTTGCCCAACTGCCAGTGAACGTCGGCAACGGTTTTCAAATCTTCGGCAAATGTGCACTCCCTGCTGAGCGATTTGCGCTTAGAGCTAGCCGCGACGACTGGGCGCAGATCTATGGCGCGCGCAAGCTCGTAGAAGCGGCGGCCCACCTTGCTGCCGAAAAGCTCCACCAACTCGCCAAGCTCCATGGCGCGCATGTCTTTCCCGGTAAATATTTGCCGCGCCTCCAATTTTTTTGCTGTCGCACGGCCAATGCCGTAAAAATTCCTCACCGGCAGCGCCGCAATAAATGTCATTGCCCTCTTCGGCTCGATAACGTAGACGCCTGCCGGTTTTGCCATGCGGGACGCCAGCTTCGCCAGGAAGCAATTGCACGAGACTCCAACGGAACAGCTGAGGCCGATTTGCATCGCCACCATTTTTTGCACATGTCGCGCCACAGCCGTAGCCGACCGTTCCCCCAAAGCATTTTCCGTAACATCAACGAACGCTTCATCAACGGACAGCGGCTCCACGCGACCGGAAATGCTCCGCAGCAGCACAAAAATGTCTGCCGAAACGGCAGCATAGCGCTCCATGCGGCACGGCAAAAAGATCGCATGGGGGCACAGCTCAATGGCCATTCTGCTCGCCATGGCGGAATGCACTCCAAATTTGCGCGCCTCATAGGAGCATGTCGACACAACTCCACGGCCCCACGGACTTCCGCCCACAATGACAGGTTTCCCAAGCAGCTTCGGATTGTCCAGCTGCTCCACGGCGGCGAAAAACGCATCCATGTCAACGTGGAGAATTTTCCGCGGCCGCTGGGCCATTTGTTCGACCGAAAACCCAACCATGCAGCACCCCCGCGACGCCCAACCACAGTGCTTGCAGAATAATTTTTTACAAATTTATATGGCAAACTTAGTGTCCAACGGCCGCAGTGCTCACAGTTGCAGCCTCACCCCACATCCGCAATCCACTCTTGATCGCCAACCGAAGACCGGATTCTGCACCATCATTTTCTCCCATGATGAATCCGGACAAAAAGGCAATGGTAACCGCACTAAGCCGACCAGGATCCTTTTTGCACAGTGTTCGAATTGAATTTTCAACGGCGGCCAAAAAGCCAGCAATATTTTCGGCTGATTGCATTAGGGGGCCGCCGGCCACAGCGCAAATTACTACTTCGCCTTTCGCGCCGTCAAGAGCAGAAGCCGCTATGCGATTATGTTTCCTTTCCTCGCTATTCCCATCTATTGTGAATCTATCACCTGTAAAGCGTATGGCGCAACACTGCGAACCGACACGAGAGAAAGGCGAAGATTCCGGCAGTACAACACTTTTGCGCATACCTGAAAGCCTAATCTGAGCTTTCTCCGCAAACGACGGATCCTTTTCGGACACATTCAAGCTGGCCACCTCAACAAACAAATCGCTTGCATGAGGTTTACCATTTTCGTCAACGGAAAAAATCGCGCGATCAGCTGGAAACAGCGACCCTGTGAAAAGACAATTCATGTCCACGCCGCCTACGGACCTATGAAAATGCGCGCCTTCTCCTTTGCTGGCATTTGCGATCGCGCCACTTGTGCAGTCCGCTCCACACGGATCTACGCTTTTCTGTGGCGCAGGCTTCTGCTCCTGCGACTCTTGTTCTTGTGGCGGCTTAAAAAACTGCGCGACACGATCAAGTGCACCAACTATCGCCGCAGCTGCTCCTCCGACCAAGCCGGAAGGTTGAACCTCGGCTGAGCTCGAAGTTGGATCTGGCGCGCCGCCACCTCCAGCGGCCGCGGTGATCGCCAATGGAGCTGGCACAGCTCCCTGAGCGTTTGGAGGAGTTGACGTCTGCACAACTTGCGCAACCGCTGGCGGACTAGCATGGGCAGCCTGCGGCTGACCTGCACCGGGCCGTAGAGATCCCTGCACACCAAATCCGAAGAAATTTGCAACTTTCTGCCCAACGGTAAGAGCCTGCGGCGCAGGGGCGCCGTCGCCTTTATCGCAGGATTCGCAGCTGCTGTCGGCTTCTTCATCCATCGCCGTTCCGCCACTGCCGCTGGCGCCATCGCACGGCGAATCTACCGGCGGACTGACCGCATCTGCCGCGCCAATGGTCACCAAAGTCCCGTCGGTTCCAACATCGGTGAGCCGATGGCAACTTTCTTCGGCCGCGCCGCCTGTGCTCCGGAAGCCGTTCCAAAAGAACACATAGGACGCAAAGAATGACTTCCAAAAGTTATCGGCGATGAAAAAACAAAACAGAAAACAAACAAAAGCGCACGGCAGCACCGCTGGCGACGCAATGACATAAACAACCGTCACCGTTCTTCCGGCAAACACCCGCGCACCGCTCACCGAAGAAGGTGACTCGGTAATGGCGCCGTTACGGGATGTGTGATTTTGCCTATTACTTTGATGTTCAACTGCATTCACTATGACATCCAGCTATTCAAATGGATGCAGCTGGTCAAGCAAAATCCCCAAATCGGCCACGTCTGGCATCCGCAAAGGCCGCCGCAAAGAAAATAAAACGCGAATTTCGGCTCGCCGACGGACATTGTCATTGGCAAAAAGAGCATCTGCACAATTTTAACTGCTACCCACGCAATAGCATTCTATTGCGAATTGGAAGTGTGAAGTGCGAAATGGCGTTCCGCCTAAGAAAATCTTCTTTACGGCTCAACGCGGCGCAGCTAAGGGTCAGCGCCGTGGATGAACTAAGCGACGACAATTTCGATGCTTTCATTGGCGGCACCGCCGTAGCTCTGGTGGATTTTTTTGCACCGTGGTGCGGTCCGTGCATGGCAATGTTGCCCGCCATTGAATCCGTAGCCGATGAATTTTGCGGCCGCGCCGCCGTCGCGAAGGTAAATGTGGACGATTGCCCGCTTACGGCGGAGCGCTTCGCCATTAGGGCAGTGCCAACGCTGATCTTTTTCCGCGACGGCGAAGCGGTAGAGGTCGTAGCGGGCTCGCGATCGCGCGATGACCTGGTAAAAAAATTGAGTGCCCACCTGCGCTAGCGCGATTCCAAATGGGAATGGGCGCAAAAAGATATCTCGTGCGGTGGCCAATTTTTTGGCTCTGCGTCCTTTCCATTTCCTGCATCGGAAGCCTAATGCTGCCGGAACGGCTTTGCTTCGCCCAGGACCTTTCCAATCGCTGCGCAGGACCGTCCTTGGCGCACCTGCTCGGCACGGACGCCCTAGGCCGCGACATGCTCATCCGCCTGCTGCGTGGAGGATTTCTTTCACTCTTCATCGGGATTTTTTCGTCATCAATGGCCGCCGCCATTGGCCTGACCGTCGGGGTAGCTAGCGGCTACGGCGGAAAAGTCATGGACCGCACCCTAATGGGGACGGTAGACGCCCTTTGCGCCCTCCCCGTAACCCTACTGACATTACTGTTTTTGGCGTTTTTCGGCAAGAGTTTGTGGGTTCTATGCGCAGCCATTGGCCTAACTGGTTGGTTCTCATTCGCGCGTGTTGTGCGCGCATCCACGATGGAACTGCGGCACCGCCCATTCATACTTTCGGCGAAGGGCCTAGGGCAAAGCTCAGCCGCCGTCATCGTCCGCCACATATTGCCGAACTTACTGCCGACAGTCAGCGCCTATGGCCTGCTACTTCTGCCGGAAGCAATTCTATCGGAAGCTTTTTTGAGTTTTTTGGGCCTCGGCGTTCCCATGCCTCGCAGCTCCTGGGGGAACATGATGGTGGATGGCTTGCAATTCTTTCAGCGACATCCGATGCAGCTGCTTTGGCCCACATTTTTTTTGCTGCTAACGCTGCTTGCCCTAACGGCGATGGCTGAGCGAAACGAAGGACCGGAAAGCTTTCTCGGCGGAGTTAACTGATGGTGCGCCAGCTCGTCCTGATTGCGGGCCCAACAGGCTCAGGCAAAACGGCCCTCAGCCTCTTTCTCGGAGAACGGCTCGCCATGCCCATATTGTGCTGCGATTCGCTGCAAGTATACCGCTCCATGGATATTGGCACCGCGAAAGTTAGCAGCGGGGACCGCATCAGAGTGCCACACTACGGCCTCGACCTCGTTGACCCTTGGGAATGCTACAATGTGCGGCAATTCTATGACTATGCCGTCTCCGTGGCGAACGGACTGAATGGGCCAATGCTGTGCGTTGGCGGCAGCAGCTTCTATTTACAGATGTTTCATGGCCCCGTATGCGATTCAATCGCCATAGAAAATTCGCTGCGGGAGCGCGTACGCCAAATTCTTGATAGCGAAGGCATCAATGGCCTCCTGCGGGAATTGGACAGCCGTGGCGGCGGCGATTTCCCAATGGACAGGAGCAATCCGCGGCGGGTTGCGCGCGCGCTGGAGAGGTGCATGGCAACGGGAGAACCGCCCAGCGTTGCGCTGGAAAAGTTTCGCAACTCACAGTGGGCCTTCGAAACAGTAAAGGTTTTCACCGTAACTGTCGAAGCTGCCGGAAGCGCCTACGGAGAGGCTCTGCTGAAACGCATTGACCACATGCTGTCCGTCGGGCTGGTGGAGGAAACAGAAGAGCTGCGCCGCGTAGGTTTCGAACGAAATCCATCAGCTTGCGGCGCAATTGGCTATGCCGAAGCGCTCGCCTTCATCGATGGAAAATTGGCCAAAAATGAGCTCCCGAATCGCATTTTTATTCGCACCAAACAGCTGGCCCGCAAACAGCGCTGCTGGATTCGCCATAAAATTCCAAGCGACCTATCCACAGACGGAAGATCCGAAGACTGGGAACGTGTCGCCGAAAAAATTCGCCGATTCCTAAACCCATAGGCAGCTCGCGAATACCGGCCGAAGTCGCACAGAAGCTTAACTGCTGTCCGTTTGGCGCTCAAACTGTTGCGTCGCAGCAATTTCGGCTTCTTTGCCGGCGGCACTTTCCTCTAGAAAATGCCATAGAGCTCCATTGCGCTCCAGCTCAACGTCTTCCGGGCCCGAAAAGCCGCAGCGAAAGCAAAAATCCTCAAAACTGTGCTGCGGCAAGATGTGGTTGCAGATAATCCCATCGTCCACAAACTGCAAATAGAAGCGCATGTTGCCAATTCGCACCCGATGGAACACACTCTGGCCGCACTGCACACGTCCAAATTGGCCGCCATCGTCGCCGGCCCCATAAAATTGCTCCGCCCGCAAATTTGCGAGTGCTTCGATGAGCTCCATCTGCCTGGAGATTGGCAGTCGATTCAGCTCCACCATGCTCTGACAGCTAAAATTTACCTGCACCGCCGCAACCTAGGGCAACGGGAGGCACTGTAAAGCATTTGCCGCGCGTAGAAAATCATTGCGCGGAAAGCAGCCGCCGCTAAAGAACTGGCGATCGCCATGGACGCCAACGGATTCCGCAGTGACTTCTTAAAATTCTTTAGCGAGCGCGCCCACACAATAGTTCCGTCGTCATCACTACTGCCATCTGCGCCTAACCTTTTGTTCACAAACGCCGGCATGAACCAATTCGTCCCCTATTTCCTGAACCGCCAGCGCAGCCCCCATGGGCGCGTAGCCGACGCACAAAAATGCATCCGCGCCGGCGGCAAGCACAACGACTTGGATGATGTGGGCTACGATTGCCACCATCACACATTCTTCGAAATGCTTGGCAATTGGTCGTTTGGCGACTACTTCAAAGAGGAAGCAATTCGCTGGGCCTGGGAGCTGCTCGTCGAAAAATGGCAATTCCCCAAAAAGCGACTGATGGCCACCGTCTACAGACCACTAGACGGCGAACCGGCCAGCGAAGATAAAGAGTCCTACGCCATTTGGTTCGACGTGTTCAAGCGAGCCGGCCTAGACCCATTGCAGCACATCACTTTCGGCGGCGCCAAGGACAACTTCTGGATGATGGGGGACAGCGGCCCATGTGGGCCCTGCACGGAAATACATATGGACCTTAGCGAAAACGGCGACGGAGGCCTGGCGATGGTCAACGGCACCAGCTCCCGATCCATGGAGCTCTGGAATTTGGTATTCATCCAGTACAACGCCATGGGCGCAGGCAATTTTGAGAAACTTTCCAGCAATTACGTCGATACCGGCATGGGACTGGAGCGCATAGCGGGCATTTGGGCGGAAACGGACGGCTTCCGCGACTTCTCCCGAGAACCATCCAACTACGGCAGCTGCCTCTTCGCACCGCTGCTGGAGCGCATCGTAAAGCTCAGCGGGAGAAAAATTTCCTACGGCCGCACCGTTCCAGTTGACCGCCGAAAGCCAAGCGAGACTGAACTGATCGATTGCGCCTTTCGCGCCGTCTGCGACCACATTCGCGCCCTCACGCTGGCGATGGCGGATGGAATCTTTCCTGGCAATGAAGGGCGCAACTACGTGCTTAGGCGCATTTTGCGACGCGCCGTCCTCTTTGGGCGCCGCCTCGATCTGCGGGGGAATTTTTTGGCGGAGCTGGCCGACGTCTGCAGCGGAATTCTTGGAGGTGCCTACGGCAATTTGGCCGACTCCTCGGAGGCGATCCGCAGCACATTAATTCGCGAACAGGAAGCATTTGAACGCACCATGGACCGCGGATTGATTCTCATAAATGAAGCCATGGGGCGCTGCGGCGGCACCATTCCTGGCGACATCATTTTCGAACTCCATGACACCTACGGATTTCCGGTAGATCTCTCGCAGCTCATTGCGGCCGAAAGAAATATCGCCATAGACATCGAAGGATTTGAAAGGGCAATGGGGCGACAGAGGGAAATGGCGCGAAAGTCCCGGAAGGTGCAAAAAATTAGCGTGGAGACAGACAGCCTGCCGCCAACGCAATTCATCGGCTATGACGCTGCTAATTGCCGCTGCGAAAGCGACATAATCGCAGTTGTGGCCGCCGAAGAAAAGGGCTGCTTCGCCGTGACGGCCCAAACGCCGTTTTACGGTGAAATGGGCGGCCAATGCGGCGATAGCGGCACAATGGCTCTGGATGGGTGCACGCTGAATGTGGTCGACACGCGACGGGGATCCAATGGCGTAATTCTACATCTCGTCGAAAAAGAACTTGGCGACGAATCAATTGGAAAGCGCGCCATCCTTCAGGTGGACATGGACCGGCGGCGGAGCATCTGCGCCCACCACACGGCAACGCACATTATGCAGGCGGCGCTGCGAAAAATTTTAGGACCGCAGGTGGTTCAGGCTGGGTCATCCGTCGACAATAGCTGCCTACGCTTTGATTTCACGCACTTCAGACCAGTCAGCGGCAGCGAGATCGACGCCGTCGAAAGCGAAGCCAATCGTATCGTAAGAAAGAATGTGCAATTGCGCACAACTGTAATGGACTACGGCAGCATACCGAGCCACTGCCTGGCTCACTTTGACGAGCGCTACGGCGACACCGTGCGCATGGTGGAAATTGGCGACACAGCCGAGCTGTGCGGAGGCACCCACGTGGGCGGCACAGGAGAAATCGGCGTAATCAAAATACTTTCCGAAAACGGCATTGCGGCCGGGATCCGCCGCATCACCGCCATTTGCGGAGAGGCCGCCTACGGCGATTATGCGGCGCTCGCAAAAAAAATGGCACTTCTGCGGAGCGAACTTGGTGGAGGCGATCCGCTTGAGGCGCTGGCGTCAATGAGTGGGCGACTAAAAAGCCTCGAAAGAGCACAGCGGGAGCAGTCAGAAGCCAATCGGCAGCGAGAGGCGGCGGAGCTGGCGACGGCACTGCGCTCATCAGGCGGTGGTCGATGCTGGCTGCTGGCGCGGCCACAGGATGTCGAAAATTTACGCTCCCTTGGCCGCGATCTGCAGCGCGAATTGGCTGGCGATGACGTCCTGATGCTGCTTGCAGACGGAGGAGATCGGTGGAATTTCTGCGCAGTTGGCGGGCCACAATGCGCCAATGCCGCCGAAATGGCAAAAAATTTCGCGGCGGCGGCGGGCGGCGGCGGCGGCGGAAGGGGAAATTTTGCCGGCGGAACGGTGCCTAAGTGCTGCGGAGAGAAAGATCTCGAGTCCAACGGCAAATTGACGAAACTACTCAGCGCCTACGGAAACCGCATCTCCGCCTAGAGTTCTCCGCAGTTAAATTTTTCCACCGTTTTCCCGCAAACGCTAAGCGCATCTCCGTTGGACGCGCTAACGCATACCGGCCCATCTCGCTGCACCGTACGAATTTGGCCGCTGCGCATGCGCTGAGAAAAAACCCTTCGCCCGCTAATGAGCTCATCGACCGTGACGTAGCCGTCCGCTCTGGCTTCTAGCACTATCTCCCGATGGGCCACAGCCGGCCTTCTCGAGCCATTGGAACCGCCAACGTCGCATAATTGTTCTCTCGGCTGCTGCGGCTGAACGCAATCGGGAACTGTGCGATCCGCCAAAAGATCCAGTTCTCCGCACTGCATGCGGCGCAGATCCTCGCCGATGGAATCTCCAAATTCCTCCAGCAATCGTCCAATGGCGAAAATTGCCTCCTCCATGGCGACGCCGCGCCGAGGCGCAAGTCCTTCGTAGCGTTTGACTCCAAGTAAATTCTTGGCGCCGCAGTCCCAAAATTCGCAGTGCGCACGCACCCTCACGCACCGGTCCCCTATGGAAAGGTCGTCGATGGCGGGGCAAAGCGTAAAGTAGGGCTTAATCGTGCAATCCCATGGAGCACAAACTATTAGATCTTGCGGCAGCTGCCGCTCGACGCAGCGCCGCAGAACCGTGGACACACCTTCGTCGAGTGGCTCAGCCCAGCGGAGAGTTCCGTGCACGCTGATGCGGCCCCCTTCTTGGCTAACTATCTGGGGACGATCAAGATGCCCAGGTACGGAAACGCGCGAAATCCCTATGACGCATTCGGGAACGAAATTTTCATGGCGTGCGCCGGCGCATCTGCTTTCGCCTCCCAGGACAAAGTAGCGCACATCACCACTCTGAGGCTTCCCACCAATTGACAGGCAGCCACCCATGATGGGGGAAATGCAAAGCCACAAAAAAAAACCTATGTTGCTCCGGCAACGCATATGTCGAAGGGAAGCTTTGAACAACCCTCCGGCGGTTTGTAGAATGGTTCCCCGTCAGCCACAAGAAAATTCTTGGCCTGCGCAAGTGTCGCCAAAATTATTGGCGTAGAGATTCTTTGCGCCGCCGCCCAAGGCGATTTCTGTCGCCGCCGTACCAGCGAATGGTGATCGGACTCGCTATAAAAATCGATGAAAACGTGCCCACAACAACGCCAATTGTGAAAATTAGGGCAATGTCGACCATCACGCCGGCTCCCAGCAACCACATTGACGCTGAAGCGATTAGGACTGTCAGACTTGTGAGAATGGTGCGGCTCAGCGTTCGATTGATGGACAGATTTACAACTTGAGCTAGGCTAAGCGCTTCGTTCCGACCAAGCTCCTCCCGTATGCGGTCAAACACAACGATGGTGTCATTGATGGAGTAGCCGACCACCATGAGAATTGCGGCCACCATTGGGGCGCTTAGCCTGTGTCCGAGAAGGACATAGACCCCAATGGTCACAATGGCGTCGTGCAGCAGCGCCAGCGCGGCGCCGATGGCAAATCCAAATTCGAAGCGCACAGACACGTAGGCAAATATGACGCCAATGACCAAAACAAAAGAGATTAGCGCATTTCTGCGGACGGCATCGCTAACATTCCCGCCGATGCTGGCCATGCGCAGCAGACGAAGCTCCGACTTCGCCATCTTTTCGGCAGCTAGCTGGAAAAATTTTTCTCCAGCCCTCGCCTCCGTGCGAACACTCAGAAGCTCATCGCCGCCAGCGCCGCGTCGGTGAAAGCTCGTTTGAATTTCGGAAATTCCTCCCTCGGAAGCAATTTCGTGCAGCTGGACAACCGATGGCTTTTCGCTAAAAGCCACCAAAAGCTCATCGCCGCCAGTGAAATCTATGCCGTAAATGGCGTTTCCCTTCAGAAAAATTGCGCCAACGGAAACGGCAATTGCCACCAACCCAACAACTACGGCTGGCCGAGCCAACGAAACAAACGGAAAATTGCAAGGACGCCTAGCCGTGTGGCGAGGAAATAGTAAGCGACCGGCCGCAAAGCGGTGCACAAACAAGTCCAACAGCCCTCCGCAAAATACGATTGAACAGAAAAGCGTCGCAAGCACTCCGGCGGCTAAAACTATGCCAAATCCGCGCACTGCGCCTACTCCGTAGGCTATCAAAATTGCAGCGGCCAACAGGGTTGTAATGTTTGCGTCAAAAATGGTGGCAAAGGCGCGCCGAAACCCAGAGGAAAGCGCCTGGCCGACTGTTTTTCCGCCATCCAATTCTTCGCCAATGCGGGAATATATGAGTATGTTTGAGTCGACGGCCATGCCTACGATCAGCGCTAGAGCTGCAATTGCCGGGATGGTGACTGTGGCGCCCAACATGGCCATGGCCCCGAGAAGGATAAGCACATTAAGCGCAACCGAAAGAACTGCGACGATGCCGCCTCCGGCGTAGTAGGCCACCATAAACAGCATCAGCAGAAGGCAGCCCCAGCAGGCCGCACCTATGGCCTTCGATCGGACATCCGAAGCTAGCGATGGTCCAAGCTCATGAATCTCCGCAACGCGCAACTCAAACTCCAAGGGATTATTGAGCACGCCGGCCAATTCCACGGCCTCCTTCTGGGTAAATTTCCCAGATATTGATGCGCGGCCATCCCCTATGGGAGATCGTATGAGCGGCATGGAAAAAATGCGGCCGTCGAGAACAATTGCCAGCCGTTTGCCAACGTTTGCCGACGTAGTTTTTTCAAATTTTTTCGCCCCCTCGGCCGTCATTTCCAGGCCTATCTCATAGCCGCCGTATTGGTTAACCGTTGCAACGGCACGCTTGATGTCCCTACCCATTAGTTCCGGAACGCGCCTTAGCGCCACTGCCCCAGCGGCGGGATCATCGCCGCCGGAATTTGCCCACGGAACGAAAGTGTAGCCGGGCGGCGCCTTTGTGGAGCTTCCCCTATTGCCGTCATAGGGCATGCGAAATTCCAGTTTCGCCGGCTTTTTAACGGCCTCGAGCAAGTTTGGGCTATCGCCACCGAATACTCCAGCCAACTGCAACTCCACCTGATTGTCGCCGCGCGCCTGAATCAGCGGCTCCGCAAGCCCCATTGCATCTATTCGGCGACGAACGACATCTTCTACGCGGCGAAGTTGCTGTCGCCGTTCAAGCGGATCTGCCGCAAGCGCTTTTGGCTCCACTTCAAATGTGATGGAAAGTCCACCGCGCAGATCTAGTCCCTGGCGCAGAGATCCTCTCGCCTTTGCGCACAGCGCAGAGACCGCTGAGCCATTGCGCTCATCCAACGAGCCGGACTTGCCTATGTGCAACTTGCGAAAAATCGCCGCCAAATCAATCGTTTCGCCATTGGCCAGGCGCAATAGCGCCGACGGAAATGATTCCCCAGCCAGTTCGGCCGCGGCGGCGGCGCGGCGCACGACCGAGACGGCAGCCGCGTCACCGCCCGCCAACGATAGAGCCACGTCGCAGACTGGCCTGTCGCGCAACGGTAAGATTTCGACTAGCGACCAAATCAACAGAAAAGCCGACGCGGCAAATTTCCACCGCATGCCATTGCGCAACTTTCGACCAATTAGCACCGCATCCCCTTCCGGTTGGCGCTATTTTTTTGCTCTGGAACGAGTTGTCGATAGCGATTTTTTCGCCGGCACATCGTCCGGCAGGGTTTCAGCGCCTCCAGCGGACGGTTGCGGCAGCCCATCTCCATCTCCACCACCATTGGCGCCGTCGCCGGCTTCACAGTCGCCGTCAACCAGCTGCCTTACGCCATCCCTAAGGACGTCAATGCGCACGCCCTTTGACACCTCAACGGTCAAGCGCTTGCCGCTGGCCGTAACAATTTTGCCGAAAATCGCCGAACTCAACAGGACGCGATCGCCGGGACGCAGCCGATTCAGCATGACGTTGCGCTGCTTTTGCCTTTTTTTTGCCGGAGCAATTGATAGGAACCAAATTGCCAGAAAAATTAGGGCGAAAATCCATATCTGCGACGTTCCACCGGACCTCGCTCCAGCGGCCGCTTCGCCCACGCACATCGGTGATGCCATGGGCCGTTGCTATGGGCTTTTGGAGGCCGCACAAGCATTTTGTGACAGTCCCATCCCGCCAACAAAAGAGCATTGACAGTGGCGGCGGCCGACGGCAGAGAACGGCGAAGGTATTTTTAGCCGTGGCGGCGCAGAAAAAATCGATCGGCGTTTTTGCCCTCACGATGATCAATCTAGCGGCCATAATGAGCCTGCGAAATTTCACGCTCATGGCCCCCTACGGCCTGGCGATGGTGGCAATGTTCGCCATAGCCATAGTTTGTTTTTTCATCCCAACGGCCATGATCTCGGCCGAGCTGGCCGCGGCCACATCCGAGGAGGGTGGCGCCTATGTCTGGATCAGAGACGCACTTGGAGCTCCAGCGGCCTTTTTTTGCGAATGGATCTGCTTTGCGACGACCATTGCGTCCATCACCATGACGTCCGTCTTTCTGAGCTCATCGATGGCCATAGCCATCTGCCCAGAAATTGGCGGCGGCCCGTTTATTTTCTTCTCCGTAAGCACCATAATATGGGTGGCCACGATTCTCTGCATGCGCGGCATGGCTCTGACCAGTCGCATCGTGTCGCTGTCGACAATTCTCGGATCGGTGCTGCCGTCCATTTTCCTCATAGGACTTGGGATCCACAGAATTCTTTCCGGCAATTCGTCGGCCATGGAGTTTTCGGCCAGGGCGCTGCTGCCAAATCTTTCAGATTTTTCGAATATCTCCTTCCTGGCCGGATTAATGTTCGCCTTCGCCGGCATCGAAATGTCGTCCTACTACGTGAACGACGTGAAAAATCCGCGCCGCACGTTCCCCAAAGCCGTGCTAATTTCAGCAGCCACGATTCTTCTGCTGTTCGTGCTCGGCTCACTCTCCATCGCAGTCACAATAGCGCCAGACAAAATCAAACTGGAAGCGGGAGTCATGCAGGCATTGGCCGCGCTGCTCGATGGGGCCCACATGAAGTTTCTCGTGCCGCTCTTTGGTTTTCTGATCATTTTTGGTGCCGTCGCCTACATCTTTGCATGGATAGCCGGGCCAGTGCGTGGACTTTACGCCGTTCGCCACGCAGGATTCTTGCCGCCGCTGCTCCAAAAAACTGACCGAAACGGACTGCCGGTCGCCCTTATGCTTCTCCAGGCAGTGGCCGTAACGGCTTTTGCTACTCTCTTCCTCGTGATTCCATCCACCGGCCTCTGCTTTTGGATTATAAATGCGTCGTCGTCCCTCCTCATTTTAATTTTTTACGGCTGCCTCTTCCTATCCGGAGCCATTCTTCGCCGCCGCCGCCGCGGCAATGGCGGACATTTCACAGTCCCCGGCGGGCTGTTTGGCACGTTTTCCCTGGCCGCCATTGGACTGGCAAACGTGGCATTTTGCTGCGCCATATCAATTTTTCTCCCGCGAGAGCTGTCCGGCCAAATGTCGCCGCTACCATTCGCAGCATCAGTGGCCCTAGCGGCACTGGCCATGGCATGCCCGCCGGCATTTTTCATATGGCTTCGCAAACCCAACTGGAAGCCGATTGGAAGATGAGAACACCGCAGCATGGTAAAAAAGACTTCTTTTTTTCAAAATTCGCGGACCATCGGCCGCTCCGCGGCCGAGAAATTTTCTTGAATCATCCATTTGACTCAGCTTTGGTCATCGCCATGGCAAACGGGCCTGCGCCGCTAGGGGTTGCGGATACTGCGCAAATCGACCGCACCTACCGCCATTGGCGCATCAGGCTGATTTACGTTCTAATTATCGGCTACGCCGCGTTTTATCTGGTGCGGCAGAACATGCAAATCGCCGTGCCGCTCATGCTTCGCGATTTCGGCTGCACGAGAACCAATATCGGCTGGATTTTCAGCGCCTTTCCGCTGGTCTACGGCATCGGAAAATTCGTAAGCGGAGCTCTCTGCGACCGATTTAATGTGCGCTACTACATGTCCCTCGGCCTACTTTTTGCGGCCATATGCAGCGTTTTTATCGGCCTCGCGCCATCAATGGCGAACGGCTGCGGCGGACTGCTCGGCAAAACCCTAAGCCCGCTCCCACTCATAGCGGTCTTCTATTCGCTGAACGGCCTATTCCAATCGGCTGGATGGCCGCCAATAGCGCGATTGATGACCAATTGGTTTTCGCCGAAACAGTTGGGCATTTGCTGGGGAATAGTGAACGGCTCCCACCAAATCGGCAGCGTAATGATCCTCGTTGGCGGCGCGTGGCTTGGCCAACGGTTCGGCTGGACATCGATTTTTTTCGTTCCGGCGGCCATCTGCGTCGCCGTTGCGCTCTTCCTATTCAAAATGCTCTGCGACACGCCCGAAGCTGAAGGGCTTCCGCCACTCGAAGTGTACGAAAAAATTAAACCGAGCCGTGAGGCTGCCGGTGACGATGGCGGCAAACGCGTCTCCATGAAGGAGATATTTTTGAAGCACATCATCCCCAACAGGGCACTCTGGTTGGTTTGCTGGGCCAACTTCTTCCTCTACGTCGTCCGCATGGGATTTTTCAATTGGGCGCCAACATTTCTCCAGGAAGCGCGCGGCTCATCGGCCCTCGGCTCAAGTTTCCAGTCGTCCCTCTTCGAGTTGGCTGGAATTTTTTCCGGCATTTTTGCCGGATACGTGTCGGATCGATGGGCCGGTGGGCGCCGCAATGCCGTCTGCACAGTGTTCATGGCCATGCTCATAGTTGCACTCCTATGCTTTTGGCTGGAGCCAAGCGGGCATCAGTTTTTGGACAGCGTACTTCTAATTACCATAGGCTTTTTCATCTACGGTCCGCAGACGTTGGCCGGCATAGCGGGGGCGGAATTTGGATCGGGCCGTGCCGCCGCAACCGCAAATGGGCTCACTGGCTTTTTTGGCTACATGGGTGCTATTTTTTCCGGGTTTGGCGTGGGCCTAATCACGGACAATTTTGGCTGGAACCATGCCATATTTTTCTACATCTGCTGCGCCGCCGCTAGCCTGTTTTTCTTTATGCTAAATTGGTCCAAAACGGCCCAGTCGCCACGTCACCGCTAGCATGCCAGCAATTGCCACGGCGATCGGCGATGTTGCGCCTTCCATTGGCGCGGCAGCCAAGCCTTCGCGGGAAAGCGGCCCTAGCGTCGCCCGCCATTCCTTGAGTCGCTGTCGCCGTGCTGCTCCCATCTTTTGCCGTAGACGCGAGACGCTTTCCCGCGGAAAGATTTCCGTTCCATCGCATCTCCACTAGTTGGATTAGCCTTCGCTCCGCGGGAAGTCCTCGGCTGTGGCACTCCCGGCGGCGGCAATTTGGCAAAGACAACCAGGGGACGGGCAAGCACGTTAGCCGCCAAATGCAAAGGCATAAATTGTGGGTCGATGAAGAATGGGATCGTAAAAAATAGGACAGCTGCTAGACACCCTACAGCTACGTAGGTGTTCCATATGCTTTTGCTGCAAAAAAAAATTCGTACTGGTTTTAGCGCCACGCCCGTTTAACGGCACCAATGGACCCTTAATGCGCAGTGTAAATAAAGCATGGCGGGGGCGGAATTTGGATCGGGCCGTGCCGCCGCAACCGCAAATGGGCTCACTGGCTTTTTTGGCTACATGGGCGCCATTTTTTCCGGGTTTGGCGTAGGCCTAATCACGGACAATTTCGGCTGGAACCATGCCATATTTTTCTACATCTGCTGCGCCGCCGCTAGCCTGTTTTTCTTTATGCTGAATTGGTCCCAAACGGCCCAATCGTCACGTCACCGATAGCATGCCGGCAATTGACGCGGCGATTGGCGCGGCATCCGAACAGTCGCGAAAAAGCGGCCCTAGCGTCGTCCGCCATCCCTTGAGTCGCGGTCTCCGTGCTGCTCCCATCTTTTACCGTA
>JAIRXB010000013.1 GCA_031268535.1 Puniceicoccales bacterium
ATGCGGTGATTCAGCCGGGATCTGTCCTCGGCCGCGGATCGCAAATTTATCCAACCGTAGCATTTGGCGGATACTTGCCGGACAGAGCTTCGGCAAAGGCAACGGCACGGCGACTTACCATCTGTCGAGACTAGGCCACTGCGCCATCCGCCTCCATTCCTGCCCTAATCTTCTCCATGGCGTCACACATCGCTTTAATTTGCAATTCCAACGTATATTTTTCCAGAAAGATGCTGTGGGAGCGGCGCGCCATTTCCTGCGCCTCGGCAGGATTTGCCTTTACCCATTCCACGATTTCATTGATCCGCTCGAACATCTTCTCTGGACCAGCTGACTGGTCTACGTAGAAAACGGAATCGCCGAAATTGTCCTCAACAAATCTATGCCTATCGCTTATGATGACGCACGACGACGCTGCCGCCTCGAAGATGCGCCAGGCGGGCGTGCCGGAATGCAGATGCGCATCGGCGTGGAGAATAAGCGATATGCCGCACTCCCGTATGGTTTTGAGGAATTCCTCTTGGTCAAAATTTAAAAATCCACGCCACGACCTAGGCGCCAGACCAGCCCACGTGGACCATTTGGGGCCATAGGCATCGAAATAGTCAGTTTCGTCAAGCATCCGCCACAGCTCCGCGTAGGTGCATTTGCGCCTCTTATCCCAAAGGCAACCGATGAAAATTAGGCGCTCCTTCGGGCCGTCGGAAAATTCCGTAGCCTCCACCGACGGGAAAAACTGCACGCCCTTGGGAATGGCGCCAAGTTTCCTCATGCCGTCCGCTATGCCGTTGATATTGGGCGCCGAGTATAGAAGGCAGTCATAGTTGCACGCCTTCTTTGCGTTCGTGCCATTTTGGTTAAATGACACCACCAGCGCCGATAAAATGTCGCGAGGTATTTTGACCGAGTGATGCATGGCGATGGCGAATGTCGGATTGATGGCGCTTAGCCACTGCGAAGACTTCCCGTCACAAAGGCAGCATTCGTAGCCGGCGCTAGTCAGTCCTTTGAAAATGCGCCACCCGCCTGCGCCTTCCCCTAAAAATCCATCCTTTTGAACCACAATCACTCGACCTGGTGCAGACGGAGCCTCCATGGCCTTGCCGGTCTGAACCATACGCTGCAGCTTCCCTAAAAATTCCTTCGAAGACGTGTTTTTTTCGTTAAATGGGCAGATTTTTGTCCTGCGCCATTTTTCGCGACCAACGGCCGCCGCGACTCTGCCGCTAGAGCTTACTACATCACGTGGAACGCTTACGTTGGCCAGTTCTCCCGCAGAGCATTCGATATTTTCATCGACAAAGTGCGGCACATCGAACAAATCAACTCGCCCGCACGACGTTATGTCATTCATGGCGATTGAAAATTTACTGCGGCATGGCGAAATTGGCAACAGTTTTTGTTGCCCGCCAAGGAAATAGACGAAAAGGTCGTTTGCATTTCGCCAATTACTCCGCAAATGCTCTCCAAAAAAAAGCAAAATGGCCAAAATTCAGTCTTCTTCGCCGAAAAAACAATTGCGCCAGATAGCAAAACCTGCTATTAAACTAATTTCCGATGTTGGCTGTGGGTTCCCTTTGTCAATCGACATTGCTCAGGACCGCAGCGGTCATACTCTCCCCAATTTTATGCTTTTTCCTCATGACCTGCCAGTGCAAAGCGCGCTACCGCTGCGATTTTGCGAAATATTGCGCTCTGCAGACGAAGCACGGCCAGCTGAAGCGGGAATCGGAAAATTTGGAGGGTTACTTGAGCCGTTTCGCGCGGGATGTGGAATTTCGCAGGCACGTTGTGCGCGAACGGCTCGGCTACGCCGACAGCGGCGAGTTTGTCTACATTTTTGAGGGCTAGGGAAATGGTTAATCGCGGAAAATCCAAGTGGGACAGCACACTGGACATGTTGCGCCGCAACGGCCAAGAACATGTGCTGCAGTTTTTTGAATATCTGGCGCCCGAAAAGCAGCTGGGGGTAATGGCGCAGCTGGATGGCGTTGACCTATCCATGCTGCGGCGTGAGGTTCTCCGCCTACGCCGCTCAAGCGGCGACGGCCTGCGGCTTAAGCCGGCGACCTGCATTGCGCTTCCAACTACAGCTACGGACGAGGAACGTTGGGAGCTGGCGCGCACAGTCGGCAACGAAACTATCCGTCGCGGAGAAATTGCCATTGTTAGCGCCGCCGGAGGACAGGGGACGCGCTTCGGCTCGATCTCCAGCAAAGGTATGGTTCCAATTACTCCGGTACGCGGAAAGACCCTATTCCAACTCTTTGCGGAACGCATTTTGTCCTATGAGCGCCGCTACGACATTAGCGTGCCATGGCTAATATTGACCAGCTCAACAAACAAAGAGGAAACAATAGAATATTTTGAACGCAATGATTACTTTGGCCTCGACGAAGTGCACATTTTTTCGCAGGGGCAGTTGCCGACCATGGACCTCGACGGCAAACTCATACTTACGTCAAAGGAGTCCATAGCCACCCACCCTGACGGCCATGGCGGCCTAATTCTTGCCATGGGCCGCAACGGACTTTTCACCACACTAAACCGCCTCGCCATAAAACACGTATCCTACCACCAAATCGACAACCCCCTAGCCCGTCCGCTGGACGAGCCATTCGTCGGCTTCCACATGTCAGCCGGCGCGCAAATGTCTAGCCGCTGCGTACGAAAAGCCTACGCCGCAGAAAAAGTTGGAGTCTTCGTTGAAATCGACGGGAAGCTGTCCGTAGTCGAATACATGGACCTCCCGCCGGAATGCGCCGCATCCCTGGATGTGGCCAATAGGCTGCGCTTTAGTCTGGCGAACGTAGCCATGCACATGTTCGAACTTTCGTTTTTGGAGCAATTTTACTCCAAAGCACCAGCGGGAAAGATTGTCGATTTGCCACTACATCCGTCCATGAAGCGCGTTCCCTACCTCAACGGAGCCTGCCATCTGGTGCGCCCAACGGAACCAAATGCGGTAAAGTTGGAGCGCTTTATTTTCGACCTGCTCCCCCACGCCGATCGCACCGTGCTACTCGAAGGCAAAAGGGAGGAAATTTTTAGCCCCATAAAAAATCAGGCCGGCCTCGATTCGCCGGAAACATCTAAGAGAGATCAAGTTAGACAGTTTGCCAATTGGCTAGCCAGCGGGAAGGTGGATATCATACGGGATGCCGACGGAACGCCGCCATTTCCCATTGAAATTGCCCCATCATTCGCCAACACATCCAGGGAGTTTGTTGATAGGTGGTCAACGCTCCAGGAGCGGCCGGCAGTCATTGAAAATTTCTACCTCGAATAGAAAGTTGCGCCAGCGCTAATAGATTCCGCACTAGAAAGTTCGCACTTGCGAAATTCAGAAAAATCACTAGCGCATTTCGCGCCATGGATCGCTATTCAGCCTACTCATTTGCATCGAGACGCCACATTCTAGAAGAGGAAGTCGCCAAACGTTTGGACGAAAACGGCGCAGACGCCAATGCGGACGTGAGCGCCGCCCTAATGGATATTGTTACGAATCTCGGCGTTAGCAAATTCGCCATAGCAATTTTTCGCATTATCTACGCCGTGTTCGGATGGCTAGTCAGACTAATTAAGGGGAGCGACGACTCACTCAGTGACGGAGAGAAGCAAGTTGTGGATCTAGCAAAAAGCATTAGCGAAGTGGGCGGCAAAGCCCACAACCCAAAAAAGGCAGCACTGTGGAGGGAGTTAAATAGCTTCCTGAGAGAGGCCGCCAAAGATTCGCAGCCGTACGCAATGCGCATTATGAGCACCATTCGATCTCGCCCAAAAGACGACCCAATAACATTTACTGCGGCCACGGCGGAACAGCTCGTCGACCAGCTAAACGTCAAGCTCGGCACCAACATATGCATGCGCGAAAATTGCCAAGAGATCGAAGTTGCGAACGTCGTCGCCGCACTCAATGGCGTATTGCAGCAGAGAAGGGAACGCGCCGAATCGGCTGGCGCCGGTGATTGACAGCGGGAACGCAATCGCCATTTAACCCACATGCGCTTGCCGCTACCGGGATTTCGCGACCTCTATCCAGAAGACTGCGCGCAGCGATTGCACATCGCCGCTGCATTCCGCAAGATCATGGGGCGCTTCGCATTTGAAGAATACGATGGACCAGTGCTGGAACCGCTGGAGCTTTTCGAAGACAAATCTGGCCCGGAAGTCGCCGAGCAGCTATTCCGCTTCGAAGATCGCGGAGGTCGACCGGTAGCGCTGCGGCCAGAAATGACTCCGACGCTCGCCAGGATGGTCGGAGCCCGCTGCCAATCTTTGCGCAAGCCGATACGGTGGTGCGCAGTTGGCGAACAATTCCGCTACGAGCGACCGCAAAAGGGCCGCCTTCGCTCATTTCTTCAGCTAAACGGCGACATTTTGGGAGAAAGCGAATTTCGCGCTGACGGCGAGCTAATCGCCTCCCTGCTGAGCACTTTCCTAGAACTTGGCCTGGGGCCAGACCACATTGCGCTGCGTCTGAGCGATAGACTGCTGTGGGGCATTCTGTTGGAGCAGTTTCCGGGAATTGATGGCGAAGGAGTTTTGCGCGCCATCGACAGGAGCGCAAAGGAATCGCCAGAGGCCATCGGGGAAGCGCTGCGCGCTGCACTCGGCGTTGCCAGTGACAAATTTATCGCCGCATGGAGTCGCCTTTCCGAATGCAAGTCCATGGATGCGCTGCGCAAATTCTTTTCTCCGTTTCCAAAGGCAGCGGTGCGCCTGACCCAATGGAGCGGCCTTTTGGAGTTCCTTGGGGCCATGGGTCTAGGCGGATTTGTGACCATAGACCTATCCGTCGTCCGCGGCCTGGCGTACTATACCGGCTTCGTCTTTGAAATTTTCGAGCGAAACGGCGCAGGTCGAGCGCTAGCCGGCGGCGGCCGCTACGATGATTTGGTGGAAAAATTGGGGGGCCCAAGCCTGCCGGCCTGCGGATTTGCCATAGGCGATGTCGTCCTATCGAATGTGCTAGCGGAAAAAAATTTATTCGGCGGTGGATCCGCGACATTGGATCTGTGGGTTGCCTTCGGCGAAGGCGAGCAGGCTAATGGCGGGCTCGCCATGGCCGCCGCCGCCCGCGCGGCAGGATTTAGCGTCTCCTATGACCTCCGCAGCCACGTAGCAATCGATCGCCAATTGCGCCAGGCGGCACGCTCGGGGGCCCGCTTTGCGCTAATCGACAATTTGTCTGGCGGCTGGCGCATAAAAAATCTCTCTACAGGCGAAGCAATTGGATGTGACGAAAAAAATTTCATCAGCATTTGGTTCGCAATCTGCAAAAAAAGCGAATTAGCAATTGGGGGTGACAGAAAATTTTGAGCGGAGCACCCTGCTTACGCCACTGTTCGTAGGCTTTTTTTTCGTTGAGTTTCTCTCCTTTTTCGGCTTTCAAATGCTGAATACGCAGCTGTCCATGTACGTAACAACAATCGGCGGCGGCAATGGAGCCATAGGTCTCGCGTCCTGCGCAATGACAGCCGCCATTGCATTTTCACGACCAGTCGCCGGCGCGCTACTTGACTCCTACGGCAAGCGGAAAATCCTAATCCCAGCCCAAGCCTGCATCATTTTCGCAGCCCTGGCGCACGGCTTCGCCGGCTGCATACCGGCCCTCATTGCGGTGCGGGCAATGTATGGGTTTTCCTGGGCTTTTTCGGACACGGCACTCAATGCCATAGTGGCCGGGATTTTACCGCGTAAACGCATCGGCACCGGAATGGGTATTTTCACAATCGCCATAGGGCTGTCCATGTCCATCGCCCCCGCAATTGGCTTTTCGGTGTCGGCCGGGAGCGGCTTCCACAACCTCTTCAAACTCTGCGCAGCTGCAGCAGCCGGCGCCATGGCCCTGTCGATTTTTATTTGCCGCAGCGACGGCGGCAGTGGCGCAGCGAAAGGACCCGCAAAGCTATTCCTTCCGTCCTCACTCCCCTACGGACTCCTAATCGGATCCGTAATGTTCGTGTCTTCGTCAATAGCCTCCTTCATCCCCCTCTACGCCATGGAAAGCGGCGCCCATTCGGCGGTTCCATTTTTCACGCTATCCGCCATCACATCCCTCATCGCCAGACCAATGGTCGGTCGACTCGTCGACAGCCATGCGCCCCGCACGGTCATTTTCCCGTCGCTGCTAATCCTGGCGTTTTCCTGCCTAGCACTCGCAGCGGCGCCATTTCGCGGATGGATGCTACTCGTAGCCGCCACCTACGGAATTTCCTTCGGATCACTCCTCGGCGGACTTCAGGCGATCACGCTGGCGGGTGCGAGCCGCGACAACTACGGCGCCGCCATAGCCACTTTTTTCCTCTGCTTCGACATCGGCAACGGCATTGGGCCGCTCTTCGCCGGCCAGCTAGCCAACCGCATAGGCTTTGGATCAACCTACGGCACCATTGGGATTCTCGTGTGCGCCCTAGCTTTTAGCTACGCATTGTCAACGGCACGGAAAGCGCACGCAAACTAACGGGGTGGCTGACCGGGCTCGAACCGGCGACCCTCGGAACCACAATCCGATGCTCTGGCCAACTGAGCTACAACCACCGCAACGGCTCCGTTGATGGATGCTCCGGAAAATCTGTCAACGGCAATAAACTCTTGCCTTTTTGCGAAAATCCGCCATGGCGTTTGCCGTCAATGACTATCACAATTTGGGACGACATTCGCTACGGCGACATTTCCGCCAGAGACTTTCCAGATGGCAATGGCTCCGATGACGATGGGAAAGTGTCAACTACCCAGGCGCACTGCAGGACGCGGCCGATAGTTGTGTGCACCAAGCTTTTACGTTTTCTGCTGTGCCTAGTTACGCTCGGCCTTTTTTACGCCTACATAGTTGCGACCTATGGCAATTGGCGCAGCGAACGGCTTGCCGCCGAAGCCAGAAAGGAAGGCGGCGCCACCGCTGCCACATCTGCCAATTCCGCGCCATCGCCGTGGCGCTTAGAAGGCATAGCTGCGGAGGCGGTTGGCGGGTCGATTGCCGCGAATCCGACCAAACGCTTCCCAAAACAACCGCCACGGACTCAGCAAAACGCAAATCCGCCATTTTTGCTGCTGCCGCGAGCGAAAGGAGCGCCGGCGCCTTCCCAATCGCCGGCGACACTTTCCGCCGGATTTTCTGCGCCGCAAAGTGCACCGTCCCCAAAAACATCGACCCAAAGCGCACAGCAATCGAGTGGCGCCAGAGCGCCGTCTTCCAATGGCACATCTGACGGCGGAACTGCACTCGCCAACGCACTTGCTCCCCTAACCGCCGCAGGAAAAGATGGCGGAGATCAATGGTCCGCACCGTGCGAACTTGCCGGCGCCGAAACGGGCGAAGGAACGGCGTCCGATGAACCTGCGCCATCCTGCGGCCGACCAGCCCCACATGTGCCGGAAGGCCAAGAGTTCCCAATGGATTTCAGCGAAAGTGAAACCGGCCCTCTGGCGGAGGAGCTCCTAGGCACTCAACGTGCCGCCGGCGCCGAAGGCCCAATCCCGCCGTCTCCAGTGGAACTGGCTGAGGCGCCATCGCCAGCGAATCCACCCGCTACCCTAGAAGAGCTAATTGAGACAGCCGAGGCCAACTGCGGCTGCGAAGCCGAAAATAGACGTGCCCGCATTGAGCGCACAGTTCAACGGCTGACAAATGGAGAGGACATATACGTCCCCGTGCCTGGCGAGGAAGCACTCCTCCGTAAAGTTGATTTCATCCACGTCGGCGAAGACCATCGCCTATGCGTAAACCCTCCGCGCAGCTGGCAGGAGGACCAGGTTCCGCTCGCAAGCGCCGACGGGCTAACGACGGTGCTCAGACTCAACAGCTCAGAGACGCTTGGCTCGTCACTGTTTTTCATCGACAGGATCGCCGGCGAAGACCTGCTGGTCGCCTCGCTGCTCTTTATGGACAGGAACGGTTGCCTAAGCGATGGCGATGTTGGCGAACTCAGAACGCTATTCGGACCCAGAGGTATGTACGGGCGCACAATTTCGATGGCGATGCGCCGCATCATGCGGGAGCTGTTCGGGTGGGACTGGATAATTCCACTCCAACCGCAGCAAAATTTCAAAGAGTTGGCCCGCACGGAATCCGGCAAAAACGAAATCTTCGAAGTGGTGTGGGACCACTACATTTCCTGTTTCGGCATCGGCCACCTCGTTCCTTCGCCTGACGAAGTACGCGAAATTAGGGCTCACGTGGAAGCCTTTACGCTTGCGAACATGGACAAGTTTGTCGACGGAGAATTCGCACTTTTCCCATTCTGCTTTCCGACAACCGAAGCGCAGAGAGAATTATTCATGGCATTCATTAGTGATGTCCCAGAGTTAGTGCGGGAAAGGTGCATTCCGACCGGAAGGCATGACAATATTTTATTCAAAAACCCACTATTCGTGGATGCACTAAGCAACTACAACAGTGGCCTCTATGCAGGTTTTGACGGAAAAACCTATGGCTTTCGCCTCAGGTTGCTGCGTGCCATGCGCGCCGTGTATAGGGCGGGCGTCCGTCATTTTCCCGTTAACGAAAGATTCGCCTTCGAGGCAGCACTAGCGGACTACGGTCCAGGCAGCCGTTTAGAAACAGTGGAACTAGTAGCGGTACGCGGTAACCACCTCAGCGTCAATGGCGGCGCCGTGGCATACACGTTTGATCGGTGCCCGGATGAGTTTCGGGTGGAATTTGCCGAAATATTCCTCAGGAGAGCCTAATATGCGAAACCGCTAGTGCTCCAAGTGGATATAGAAGATTGGCGGTCGCCAAATCGCACCGGCCAAACGGAAGCGGCAGCAATTGGCCACTATCCATTTGCACTTGACTTCCCATTAGCATAGCGCAATGGTGTCGGCCACTCTATGGATGCCTGCCCCCCAAGTTGTTTGGTCGTGTTGGGCTACAATGCCTTTGGCCGCCGCAGCGGCGTCACGAAAGACGATATGCCAGACTGGCGCGACTTCGCTCCCACCTATCGCCTGAGCGCGAAGCATGTTTTTGCCGCCATCGCACTAACGGCTGTCAGCGCTGGATTTTTTTGGTTGGCCCTCTACATCTACTACCGCATCTATTGCCGCACGGTTCACTATTCGCCTGCGCAAGACGTTTGCGGCGACGAAACTGCAACGGAAACGGCCGCGCCCACCGCCGCCGTCACCGCCAAGAACGCCTGGCCCTACGAAACCGCCAACAAGGTGGCGCTAGCCGTCAGAGGGGATGGACGCGTTGTGGCTTTCGAAAGCAAAAGCGAAATTTTTAGCGAAAACGATGAGGGATTTATGCTTAGCATCTGGAAGGACATAAATTTGTTCTGCAAACTCGTCATTCCGCGCTACAGCCAGATTGGCATCATCTACGTGCACATTCCTCCGGATGTTAGGCTGTGGCATCTAGACCGCGCATGCAATGGCAACTTGGAAACGGCAGTCGCGATGGTTTGCGATGGAATCACGAAATTTGCTGGCGGCAGAGAAATTGGGCTAGTTTTCGTCGCAGACGAGCACACCTTTAATGAGTCAGACGACCGTAATGAAGCCGTAGCGGACGCTAACATCATCCGCGATTTTATCGTGAATAACCCAACAGTAAATGGAGTCCCCCTAAGTTTTATGGACGCCACTGGCGGCGACCAACGGGAGGAGCAATAGCGCACAACATGCCAGCCGCCGCCGAATGGCCGCTTGCCCCGCTGCGGCCGGTTGATGGGCTCGACTACCCCCACGGAGAGCGGCGCATAGGGAGCAATCCATTCGCCGCTAAGAACCTACACTCATTTTCCAACGATTCCGAATCCGAATGGACATTTTCCGGCACCGTTGACCTTTCTCCCAGCCAAAGCGGAGTTCTATTTTCCCATAACTCCGTGACTGCGCTGGAGATGTGCGACGGAATGATGGGCGGCGCCAACGGATGGATTGTCCTCGGCGACAACGCCAACGCATTTGCGGCCACGGCGAAGCTCGGCGTCGCCATCGCGCAAGATTTTGCCGGAGAAATCACAGTGGAGAGCGGCGGGAAATTTTCCATCCAGACGACGGAAAGTGGTGGCGCCCTAACATTTTCGGGAAACTCCCCCATATCTTTTAGCGTAAAGCACGACGGCGGAGAATTTTCCATCACCACCGCCGCCCCGGGGGCCACGGCGATCTTGGCGAACGGTTCGGC
>JAIRXB010000021.1 GCA_031268535.1 Puniceicoccales bacterium
ACACCGCAAAGTTCTACGGGTTTTGCCGCTCATCAAAGAGAGTTGGATGGCTGTCTTTGACGCCGCGCCAAGCGTCGGCATAGCTTTCCTTGGTCAAAGCCATGCGTTCGTTTACCATCGTTAGCAATTGGCGACCAATTCCGCAACCAGCGCGCCTGCGCATCGCCATTCTTTCCGACAAATTTTCCGAAAACGCCTGCCTCATCTTGACGACATCCCCGTTTACAGCTTCGCCACCCACAAATCGCAGGACACAGCGCTCTTCGCATGAAATTTTTCCTAGGCCGCCGCCAACGGCGCAGCGGCCCAACTGCCGACATGGCTGCGACTCTGCCGCAACAGCATCGGCCCCATTGGCAATGGCCTCAACGGATAAGTTTGGACAGTTTGTCAACCCAACTGAAAGCAGCGCTCGCGGCTTGAGTCTGTTGCCGTCGCACACCTCCATCTCCCAGCGCGGCGACAAAAATTTATAATGGGCACCCTCCAGCAATTCAATGCCCTTTGGCGACCATCGAACCCGTATCCATAGGCCATTGTCGCGCGCGTCCAGCTGCTGCACCCATCCATAGGCGCGCGTATCGCAATGGCCAACTTGCCCGCGAAACTCCTGATCGTCAGGATGCCCGACGTAAATTGGAACGCCGCGAAACTTGCGTGCAAACTTCCGCCAAAGCGCACCAAATCGTGCTGCCATTTTTTCGGCTATTTCCCTATCGACGATTTGCACGCCAAGTCGATGCGCATACTCGCCGTAGTCCACTAGCTTTAGCCACTCCCAGTGGCCGGCGCACTTGGCGCTGCGTGACAAATTAAACACAACTAAATCCCTCAAAATTCACATTGCCCCTAGCACTTCGGCCTGCCGCCCACTGCCCCTCCGCAGGCCAAGCCAATGGCGAAGCGTTCGCGCAAGTCATTTTCCGAAAGCGGAAGGCCCAACTTGGAAAGGCGCTCACATATCTCCAACTCGCGAATTGTCTCAACCTGTGTCCTCGGCCTAATGCGGACGTACGCCAGCGCCGGCTCGTCGCCGAAAAGATGGCCCAGCACATAGCTATCAACCTGCGCATTGAGTGTTTCCGAAATCATTGCCGCATCCTCACTCTCCAGCACCGCCATGCCATCGGATTGCAGAGAGGCGCCGACTGCGCTGGCCCTGGAAAGGGTGGAAAGATCCGATCCGCACCAAAGCGCCGCCATGGCCCGATCCATGCGTTCCACCAGCCCGGGATACGGCAACTCGCCGCGCGCACCGAGATCGATGGCCTGGAGGTCGCTACCGGGAGCCAGAAGGGCGTGAAATTCAGCGCCAAAGGACTCAACGGCGCTTCTAGCCTCATCCCATTGGCTTGATCCAGGAATTGCATCGGTCGTGCATTTTACGCCAGGCATGCCGTTGCGTTCGCAGTAGACGAGCCAGTCGCGCATGGGAAGATGCTTAAAGAGATACGCAATGGAGCAGGCCTCCATGAGACCGTCGCCGACGGTGGTCAGCCAAGAGCCATCCTCCAGCGCCGCGCCATCCCTATCGCCGTCTTTTGCGAGAAAACGCAATTTGCCGGAGCTGTTCTCGAAAAATTCCAACGGCACGAAACGGAACTCCGCCGAGATGAGCGCCTTCCCTGTGCCACGACAGCTGCAGCGGCCGTGCTGCCTGTAAACTATTTCGTGGACGGCATATTTTTTGCCGACAGCGTCCATCATTTGCCGCACCAGCAAGCTGAACCCTCCGCGCTCATTGCCGTCCACGGCGCTGACGCAGCTGAGCGAATTGTAAAAAAAATTCAGCGCCTCCCGCTGCCGCTGAGCCATTTCGCCGCCATCTGTCGTGAGGATATCCCACTGCAAACGGGAAACCGATTTTTTTCGCTTTGTGGCTGCCGCCTGCAGCACATCGTCGCGCCGCTCGATGGATTCCCAGAGAACGGCCGCCGGCCGCAATTCACCGCCATGGAAAGCGTCGAGACAGCGCGTCAAACTTTCTGGGCTCAGCGACCGAATCGGATTGAATGAGTTGCGCCAACTTCGCGCGCCGTAAATCGACGGTATGGACGATTTTGTTTTCATTATGCACACTCTCCACTAGCTCTGCCCGCCCCAAACGTCAAACGGCACGAAGCCACCTAGACGTAAGACCGCTGCTTCCATAGAATCTTTTCGGAGGGAGCGCACGAGACAGGCGATCAGTTTACCATATTTTTACCGAAAATATTTTGCTGCGTTGTCTCGGTCGCCTCGGCTGTGACCATTAGGTCAGTTTCCGCTCCATCGTTTCTAGCCGCCAACGCTGAAGTTTCTGGCCGAGAAAGCTAAGCCGCGCCAAAGTCGGACGAAATGTAAAATTTTCGTTGCGCCTTTGCCGCAATCAATTTATCCGCTTGTCCGCATTTTTTGGCGGCCCGCTCTTGGCGAATGCGAAAATCCTGTTGCCCAAAATGCGCTTTGCCGGTAAATTTTTTGCCATGCGAGTTGAGCCCAGGCTTCATGGTCAGTCCTACGCGCTACAGCCAGTTGTCGCGCCAAAGGAAAGGGACGTTGCGGTTACGGGCATAATGTCATCAATCAAGTGTGGAAACATCGCAAGAATGGCAATTTCCGCGACGATCTACATGGTTGGCGCAGCAGCCATCGTCTCGGCGACAATCTTCTTTCCAATGTTTGTCGCACCTCTAGCACTTATTCCTTTACTTAGCAGCATCGCATTCCTTTTATTCGACGACGCCGATTTTAGAAGCACATGCTTGTACGATCACGATCTACGCCAAGAATTAACAGTTGGAATCAGAGACAATCCAGAGCTATGTCATGACATCAAATTCTGGACGCTCGGCTCCATAGTATGCAACAAGGATGCAGACGTCGAAATGCTACTGAAAAACGAACTTGCCTGCAAGGCATTTGCCATCGCGCTAAAAGACGAAACTCATCCAATCCATAAATTGGCGCGAAAGATGTACGACGGCTTTGGAGACCTGCGGTTGCGCGCCATCCTGGCCGGCAAATCGCCCAGCGATGTAGCGGCGATGAAATCGGAGCTGTTGGAATCTGAAGATATTGCATAGCGAGAGCTGCAGCAGGTATCTCCGCGTCTTTTTGCGCGGAAAGCATTTAGCGGCGCCGGCCGCGAAATGTGAAAATTTCACTGGCGTTGCCTCGGTCGCCTCGGCTGTGACCATTAGGTCAGTTTCCGCTCCATCGTTTCCGGCCACCAACACTGAAGTTTCTGGCCTGGAAAGCGAAGCCACGCCGAAACCGGACGAAATGTAAAAATTTCGCTACGCCTTTGCCGCAATCAATTTATTCGCCGTCCGCATTTTTCGGTGGCCGATTTTTGGCGGAATGTAAAAATCCTGTTGCCTAAAATGCACTTTGCCGGTAAATTTTTTTTTGCCATGCGCACTGACCTCATATCTTCCCACCAGCAACTTCATCCGGTCTTCTCGGCCGAGGAAAGGGACACTGCGGTCACGGACATAATGTCATCAATCAAGTGCGAAAACATCGCAGGAATGGCGATTTCTACGATGATCTTCACGGCCGGCGTAGCAGCCTTCGTCTTGGCGGGAATCTTTTTTCCGGCGCTGATCGCACCACTCATACTAGTTATTTTACTTGGCTACACCACGCTCTTTCTATTCCTAGATGCCGATGTTGTTAACACGCAATTGTGGAACCGAAACCTGCGCCAAAAAATTACAAGCGAAATAGGAGGAAATCCAGAGCTGTTTATGGATAAAAGATTCGCAGAGCTCGCCCGCATACTGAACGATAAGAATGCAGACGTCGAAATGCTACTAAAAAGCAAACCTGCCTGCGAGGCATTCACCATGGCACTAAAAAATGAATCTCATCCAATCCACCAATTTGCGCAAAAAATGTACGACAGCTTTGACGATCTACGGTTGCGCGCCATCCTAGCCGGCAAATCGCCTAACGATATAGTTAGAGACGAAGCCGGCCCTATTGGACGGGAAAACATTGAATTTCGAGAGCTGGAAGATATTGAATTGCAAGAGCCGCAATAGGCATCGCAGCGTCTTTTTGCGCGGGAAGTTTTTGGCGATATCAGCCGAAAGGTAGAAATTTCTCTGGCCAATCGGCGCTTTGCCGCTAGACTTTCTTTGTCATGCTTCCTATGTCTGCGTCACAACGATCCAGACCTCTGCTTTATCCGCCCCTTTCCCGAAGCTCTGCAGAAAGGGACAACTCAATCACGAAGCTACTATTCCTAGTCAATTGCAAAAGCATCGTAGCAGTGTTGCTTTTTGGCTTGGCGTTTTTGGTGGGCGCAGTAGCCACCGTCGCTGCGGCGCTCTTCTGTGCCCCGGCGATAATTCCGTTGCTTATTTTTACGGCATGCAGCTGTTCCGCGCTTGCTTTTTTCGTTAAATGTGACAACAGAAATAGATTTTTGGCGGACTGGAATGTGCGCCAAAACGCTGCAGAAATAATTAGGGAAAATAAAGCTTTATGCGATGATGGCAACTTTAAAAATCTTGCCGAAATATTGTCCCGTAGAGATGCAGATGTCGAAATGTTGCTGAGAAGCGAACCCGCCTGCAAAGCATTCGCAACTGCACTAAAAGACACGCACAATCCAGTTTGCAACTTGGCACACGAAATACGTAACGCCATTCGCGATCGACGGTTGCGCGCAATTCTCAAAGGCAAGGCAATTGGCGACTAAATTGCCGGCAGCGAAAATCCAAACCGAACAGCTTGCATTCGACCTAGCACTTCAATTGCACCGGCGCCGCCAAAGGAACGTGCGGCTGCGCACACCAAAAGTCGTCTTGCCTTTTGGCGGAAAACATTACAGCCATCGGTCCGTGCTTCGCCATCGCCTCGGTGACATTCTGCCGGAGCTGTGCCCGCCCATGTCGCCGCACCTGGAATTGGCGCAAATTGAGTGCCACAGCGGAAAATTTGGCGGTGCCACGCCAAACTCCGGTTTGCGGCTTTTTTTCGCCATGGAGGGGCCAAACGGCGATGGCCATCGCCACGTATCGGAAGCCATCGCCGGCGGCGCCCATTGGGCGGTGGTGGAAACGGAACGGCTGTCACAATTCGACTCGACCACCCCGACACTTGGAGTCAGAGGCACAAGGCGGCTCTGGTCGCTCGCCTGCAGGAGGATAAATGGCTGCCCCGATAGAGAATTGGACATATTTGCCGTCACCGGCACTGACGGAAAGACCACCTGCACCCACGCACTGCAGCACCTTCTCGGCGAAGGATGCGGTCGCATTGGAACCGTAGACAAACAGCTCACCGCAAATGACCCTGCGAAACCGTCAACCGCCACAACGGCCAATGCCGCTGACTGCTACGCCTTCCTGGCCGCCGCAAAGGCGAGCGGCTGCAGCTGCGTCGCCCTGGAGATGAGTTCACACGCCCTCGCACAGGAGCGACTCTGGGGCATGGCGCTGTCGGGCGCACTATTCACAAACCTCTCCCCCGAGCACGGCGATTTCCACCACTCCATGTGGAACTACTTCGCCGCCAAGGCGCGCCTTTTCGGCGGCGAAGGCGGGCACTTTCCAAAAATTTGCGCCATTCGCTGCGACTGCTTTTGGGGAAAGCGAATGCTACTGGTTGCCAAAGGAGCAGGTCGCGACACCATCACCTACGGCTTGGGCAAAAATTGCCAATGGAGGCTCCTATGGTGGTCAGCGGCCGCTTTTGAATCCACAGCCCTATTCGATTGCGGAGGAAAGCGCATCGCGCTGCGGATTCCGCTAATGGGCAAATTTAACTGCATAAACATCTTGGGCGCAATGGCGCTCCTTTCCGACCGCATTCCACTGGAAATTCTGGCGGAGCGAGCGGCCTCAGTCAAAGCTCCATCGGGCCGCATGGAACCCGTAGTCATTGGCGGTGGAGCCATCGCCTTCGTTGACTACGCCCACACCGCCGCCGCTCTCGGAGCGGCGCTAGCGGCGCTACGGGACCACTTTCCCCAAAAGTTGATCCTGGTCGTTTTCGGCTGCGGAGGAGATAGATACAGGGGGAAGCGCATTCAAATGGGTGCCGCCGCCGAGAAATTCGCCGACTTCGCCATTTTAACTGCAGACAACCCGCGCAGCGAACGGGCAGCAGACATTTGCGAAGAAATTTGTGGCGGATTTAGAGGGAAAGGGTACGCCATAGTCCTGGACAGAAGAGAGGCAATCGGCGCAGCCGTCGCCATGGCCATCAAACGCGGAGGCGTGCTGCTGGTGGCCGGCAAAGGGCACGAAAAAACTCAAATGGTCGGATCCGGCGCAATCTATTTCGACGACCGCGCCGCAATCGCGGAGGCAGCCCGTGGTCTGTGATTTGGCGGCCCTGGCCGTCGAGAAAATTGTCGGCAGCCGCTGGGTTGGAGGGCCACCCCCATTCATTTGCGGCGCGTCCATAGACTCACGCACCATTGGCGCCGGAGAGCTTTTCGTAGCCATCAAAACGGATAGAGATGACGGCCACCGCTACATTGCGCAGGCGGCTGCGCTGGGCGCCGCCGCCGCCATTGTGGAGCGCGTTGACCATTCCGTCCACTTGCCGCAGCTGCCAGTCGGCAATTCCATTCTGGCGCTACAAGCCATCGCCGCCGCCAACCGACGAGCCGCCGCCTGCGAAATCACCGCCATCGCCGGCAGCTACGGGAAAACGACAACAAAGGATCTGCTAGCCCTTCTGTTGGGGGAAAATTGCACCTGCGCTACGGCCGGGAACCTAAACAACGGGTTTGGCGTTGCGCTGAGTTTGCTGCGCCTCGACAGCAACCGTCACCGCTACGGCGTCTTTGAAGTGGGCATTGGCGCGCCCGGCGAAATGGCTCCAATAGTGAATATGCTTTCACCCAAAAACGTTATTTTCACCGGTCTGTCGACAAAGCACCGCGAGTTTTTCCGGTCAGACAATGCGCTCATCATCGAAAAACTTTCCATAGGTAGAGACGTGCGCGTCCGCGGCGGAATTGTGGTGGCGCCGCGCCGCCTGCTCGCCATGGAGCAATTCTCGCCGCTAATGGCAGTGGCCATTGGGCCGTCCCCGCGAGCAGCGAATTTCACGCTGCCCGATTCGTCATCTGGATTTTTTGAAGATTTCTCCCTATGCCTAGCGATCTGCGAACACTTTTCCATAGCCAATGAAACTATCGTAAAACGGCTGCGCTCCTGGACCCCATCGCCCCTGCGCGGCGCGACATACGCCCACAAATTCGCAAAGCGTCACTACTACGTTGACTGCTACAATAGCGATTTGCGGCCCCTGCTAAATTCCGCTGAAGCATTCGCAAAAAAGTTTAGCAGCGCCCCGCGCCTCTTCGCCATCGGCGCGATGGAAGAGCTTGGCCCCGAAAGCGATAGCATCCACCGGGAAGCCGGCGCTAAGCTTCCGCTGTCCGCCGGCGATAAGTTTTTTTTCATCGGAGCGCGCTGCTCGCACATAGCCGCCGGACTAATTGGGCGCGGGTTGCCGCCGGAAAGGGCAAAGCTGTTCCAAACGCTTGGACAAATGAAGAGCGAGATGGAATCGTTCGAAGGCGCCGTATTTATCAAGGGAAGCCGCGCCTACGCCATGGAGCGGCTCGTCGATTTCGCCAACTGCGAGAAAGTTTAGCGGCAACTTTGGCGACAATCGTGTTAGCGCTGAATCGCCAAGGAATAGTTGCGAAACAAAATTGGCGCGGGCTGTGCCCGCTGACTGGCCGTCGCAGTTTGGCGTTGACAACTTGCGAAAGGCTCACACAACACGATGCAAATGTCGACGGATTCACTTAC
>JAIRXB010000022.1 GCA_031268535.1 Puniceicoccales bacterium
GAAAACGTCGCAATTGGAAAGATTTTAACTGAAGCCGAAATCCCTGAGGACGCAATCAAGGCCACGCTGCTGCGCCTTGAAAGAGTGAAAAAGCATATCGCACATGCTGTCCAAAAAAATCTCATCATGGACTACAGCGCCATGACGCTAGTCAATGTTTTCTCAGACACCTCCGATTTTACCGCACAAAACTCCTACGTCGCCAAGTGGGGAAGAGAAATTTTTTTGGCGAACCACTAAGCTTAGGCTTGAATTTTATTTCCATCGCTAGCAAATGGCGATTGCGGGATGCCGTTTTGTGTGGCTTTGGCGAAAAAACTCTTAAAAGGTTGACCAAATGTAGCAGTTGACAATGCTGCTTCCGTGGACAGTGGTGTGGTTGGCGATTTGCGTCCCGTCAGAGCTAACGGTTTACGGTCAAGCGAATCGTACAGCTTCGTGGCTGATTCAGCACTCAGAAAAGTTCTAGCGCCATTTTTCAGAGCGGCAAATGGAGGGCCGTTTGCCGCACTAACCGGATCATGTGCAGGCAACGGCGTCTTTCATACGAATCGGAAAGAAATCCGCCAAATCATGCCTCTCGACCAAATTGTGCTAAACTGCGTCACCTCGCAGCATTCTCCTGGCGCCTTTTACATTTTCGGATGCGATTTCGGCCCAAATCTTTTATCGACGTCAAATCTGGTTTACTGCGACAGGCACATTGTTTTCTTCGCGCAAAAAGACATGTCAAACAGCTACGCTTGGACGATGAAGGATGATTTCGTCGTTGCACACGCCGAATACACGAAAAAAATGAAATCATTCCACGAGTTATGCCGCCTACTTCCTCAGCGGCACAAATTGGCAAAAAATATGCGCGTAGATGGAACCTTGGCGGACAGGCAGCGCCTTCTCTATTCGTATTTTGACGTCCAAAACGTAGAGCCGTACATGCTCAAAAACGAAACTGTCGTCGGAATAGTTGATCAAAACGGAGCACTTAGGCCGCTTCCTCAATGTGGAATTGAGGAGTCAGCGCCGCAATCATCACCCATCTAGTGTTTCACTGAGCTTTTGGCGTCGAAAAATATCACCGGCCGCAAACACAAAAGCCATCAGCCAGTCTTGGCGACTGCTGGTCGCCAAAGCACAGCAGCCATTTAGCAAGTCAAAACCTCCAACTGCCGCAGGCATCACCTTTGGCAGGTCACTCTCGCCAACGAGCGCTACATGAATTTCGCCGCTGTTATTTTGGAAAAAGACCAGCAGCACACTGCCCTCACCTGCCGGCACGACGCATATGTGGCCACCTTTGACTCTTGCCTCCACGCCGTAAGGCTGAATTCGATTTAGCGCATCAACTGCTCGATTTTGCGACGCAAAGCTTCGAGTAGCAGCCGTGCCGTAGGATCCATAGGCATAGCCTTCGCTTCGCGGCATGGCGGAAGCGACGGCTGCCCTAGATTGCTGGATTGTCGGAGAAAAATTCGTAGCCGACGAACGCCAATACGCCAACAATCACTAGGGCCAAAGCTATTAGGAACGTTGACAAAAAGAACACCAATTCCGCCAGCATCCCAATCAGCATGGCAAGTCCGGCCGCTACGGTGGCACCGCCGGCGGCCTTTAGCACCGTCGCCCATCCAGACTTACTGGACGGCATCGACTTTTGCTTGTGCATCGCGCCGGCAGCATCGAGAATATGAACGCACATCCCGCACGACTTCCCCATCATGGCGGCTACAACTTTCGCAACCTGGCCGCTCTCGCCAACGAGCGCTACGTGAATTTCGCCGCTGTTGTTTTGGAAAAAGACCAGTAGGACGCTGCCCTCACCTGCCGGCGCGACGCATATGTGTCCGCCTTTGACTCTTGCCTCCACACCGTAAGGCAGAATTCGACTTCCCGCATCAACGGCATGATTTTGCGCCGCAAAGCTCCGAGTAGCAGCCGCGCCATCGGACCCGTAGACATCAATCATTCGCAGCAGGTCATTTCCGGTACGCCTGGGCGCCGTCGGGACGTTAGTCGCTTGGCCGTTGCTTCTGAAAGTTATGGAAAACGGAATCTCCCCAACATGTTTTGAAACATATTTATCGGCCGCGGATCCACCTTTTAGGAACTTACTATCGGCAAAAAAATAATTCAGCTGCACCGACTCGCCAGTACGATTACCCGGAATACTGCCCGGAAGTAAAAGCGGACCTAGGCCCTTCGCGGAGATAACGGCCGAACTCATGGGCTACGGACAACAAGTTTCAGTGGCTCTGTCAATGAAAAGCGCCCAGCGAGTGCGCGGGCACACCACCTACGTGACTCAATGCGAACAACTAATGCCGATAAAAAAATATCATCAAACCATTCGGTCGCCGCATAGAAGGCGGGCTAATTCATGGCCCGCTTACCGGATTCGCGAATAATTAGCGACAGGGCCAATCCAATCGCCATTGCCACCGGCAAAACAAGAAATGCCCGCTGAAAATGCTCTATGGAATAGATCGCAACAGATTCACCTCTCCGTCCGGCGCAGTGATCCAAAATGTATCCCACAGCCGGCTGCATTATGCCGCCAAGCAACATAACGACAGTGTTTACGGCCGCTATTGCCGTCCCCTGCGAACCGCTGGAATTGTGCTCGCCGCTCATGGTGAAGCAAATCACCTCCGGGCTAGAGAGCAGTCCGAGCAGAAACAGTAGCGAGCCAACCGCCCAAAGGGGAATGTGGCGCATGGAAATGATGGCCAATAGTAAAATTGAGCTCGATGCGCATCCGCACACCAGGAACGGTTTGCGGCGACACAAATGGTCCGACAGTCGCCCCGCAAGCGGGCTTCCGAGGAGCCACCCGACGTAGAGCATGCCATTCGCAGCAGCGGCTCTGGCGGTAGTCGTGCCGCTCAGCAATTCGACGTAGTGTATGCCCCAGTAGTCGGCAAAAACAGTCAGCGGCATGAAGAGCGCACAGCCAATGCAGCCGGCAAGCCAGGTTTGTGGATTTTTAAGAACGCCGGACGCATGGGAAAAAAGTCTGCCGAGTCCACGCCCCAGCGGCACCGCCGCCGCCATGCGTCTTGGCGAACAGTCAGGCTCGTCTGGAAGCGCAAGGCACAAAACCGCCGTCACCGCCAGTCCGGCAGCTCCGGCCACTATCCAGCAATTTCGCCAGCCAACGAGCCGCACCAACCTAACGACCGGCCCCTGCCCCAATATGGCTCCCCCCATGCCCAAAGCAGTTGTCAAGCCGGAGAGAAACGCCCAACGGCCGCGCGGGAACCACAGGGACGCCACATATATGGTGCCTATAAATGCAAATGCCGATCCAATGCCCATAAGCACTCTTCCGGCGGCGAAGGCGCCTACGCCGCAAGCGGGCGCTGATGCGATGAAGCAGCCAATGCACACGGTAGCGGCCGCAAAGCAAAACGGTCTTCGATATCCGAAATGGTCATAAATTGGACCCACGAGCATCTGGAGCGGTCCATAGGCAACATAGTACAAGCCGGAAGCGAGGCCAAGGGTAGAGGCGCCTACGGCAAAGGCGCCACGCAGCTCCGACTCCATCGCGCAGGGCGCAACGCGCACAAAGTACTCATAGAGATAAAATAATGCCGCCGCCAGCCAGGCTAGCCACGCCGTGCGGCCGCCCCGTTTCAAAATGCCCCTCCAGCCATCGCTTGGCCGTTTTTGGGCTGTTGGGCGACCTGTCAACGGTTTTCCGCCGCAACATTGCCATAGCAATTTTGCTTTTGCTAGCAATTAGCAAAATCTCCTCCATCCCCAAAAAACGATTGACTAGCACCCGTTAATTAGTTTCACCCAACCACACAATGGTTATGCTGTCATTGGCTAGTGTACTGCACATGGATGGAGCTAGCAGCGTCCCGCAACCGCAGTTTAGCAGGGAAAACCCAAAGCTATCCATAGTTATCCATTGCCTCACCGCGACGATGGTGATTACGGGTGCAGTTTTTCTCGTCATTAGCGCAACGACATTCTGCGCCATAGAGATCGTTTGCGCAACCATCACCACGTCGGTGAATACATATTTCATCTACAGGGGCGCCCGCATAGTGCTGTCGCGGCGTGAAAATTCCGACGACGCCCTACTGCAAACTTGGCGCAACAATGTGGCGGCCGTACGGGCTGGCGGCGAAGCGGTGGCAAGCGATGCAGTCGTGGCCGATCAATTTTTACCTAGCCTCATGGTGGCGGTAGAATACACGACAAAAGAGATTGAAGCGGAAGCCGCCGCCCATGGCATTTCACCAACTGCCATCGCCACACTGCGCACAACCATCACGCGCGCCGTAAATGTTGAACTCACTGAACAGCGAGAAAATTCGTTTACGCACCGCATGTCATACATGGCCATGGATGATTTTTTGGTCACATTGCGGCTTACGTGGCGCACATGGTTTCTAGGCTCCGCGGATATCGGCCAACCGCGCCACGCCATAGACTTGCTGTCGCTATCTGGAGGCGGCGCAAAGGGCGTAGCGTACATAGCACTTCTGCAGGTGCTTCAAATGGCTGAGTTTCGCGATGTGCTTTCGAACGATTGCATTGTTAGCGGCGCGTCCGCAGGGGCTGCGGCCGCAGTCATGGCGGCATTTTCCGTAGAAGCGGAAAACCTGCAGCAATGGACCCGCGAAATACAGGACGGAGGCACAACATTGTTTGAGCGCAGCGATTTACGCATTGCATACGGCGTGTTCCATAAAACTCTTAGCCGTGGCCTTTTCTCTGGCCTGGGCATTGTCAATGCCATCGATCGCATGCTGCACGGACAGGTTGTCAAATTTTTGAACAGGCTGCCGGAAGATGCCTTTGCCACACTGTCGCCAGAAGAGAGAGCTCGCGTCGGCCAGCTGCTACGGCCGTTCGACGACACAAAGGATCGCTGGCCACATATGGTGCGATTCGGCGACATCGCCATTTTGCTCAAACTTGGTTGCGACGTTCGCCAATTGCACATAGCGCTATGGAACAATGACCTGCAAGCGACAGTCGTTGCAAACCACGAAACTACACCGGACGTACCGATTGCATGTGCGGTGCGCATGTCGGCTACTGTGCCGCTTGTTTTCCGTAGCTCTCTCACCGATATGATCGAAGGAACATGCTATAGGTACTACGACGGAGGAATGGAATCGCAAGCTCCAACCCGTCGAATACTAGGTTTAGCAGCAGGTACAGGCGCAAAAAAAACCCTAGCCGTCATGTTTGACAACAACGGCGCCACTATTCACGAAGATCGCTCCAAACGGGACATGTTACTCAATTCGACAGCGGCGAGATTCTATATGCACATTTTCGGCACTAACCCCAAAGACTTGGAAGCGAAAAGAGAATTGGTCTATGACGAAATAGAATCATACAAGCCGCTAATCATGCCGCACGGATGCGTCAAAACTACGGATTTTTTCGTATCGGAAGCGGTTTCCAAAGCCGTCGTGCATCAGGGGCGTCTCGCCGCCATTAGGCATATCATGGGAATGCTGCAGCCGAATTAGCCGTCAGCTTGCAAAAAACTTGCCCGGCGCAGGCGTAAATCGCTACGATAGGTCCCGCTGTGGAAATTGGATTTGAATTCATCTCCATTGCGACCAATGGGCGCGCTGCGCCTGCAATTTTGTGCGGCGAAGAAGAGGGTGGCGACGGCGATGGGGATGCCCATCCTCCACAAATGCGAAATGAACGATTTCAGTGGCCGTCGCCGGCTCACGCCGGCGCCGTCCGCTGCCGCAACGCAAATGCCTCCAAAGCGGCTTTGGCTCTGTGGTTCGGCAAAAGCCAAGACCAACTGTGCTCACAATGGAAGGAAATGCTCGATGAATTGAGGCTGGGAGGAGAAAAATCCGCCAGCAAAGGAACGGCGGCAATCAGCTTCATCCCATGCGCCGAGGCCATGCTGGATCGCATTTTGCGTAAAATCAAGTCTGACGGCGGAGATGGACAGGAAGTTGAAGACGTCTGCTCAGACATTTTGAAGGCATTTGCGGATGAACTTTCCACCTACGGGAAGCTAGGATTTACGACTCGCATGCGCTTCATGGCCATGGACGACTTTCTGTACCTGCAGGACATTGACGGCAGAACGAGATTGGGTCTGCTGCACTATGACTGCGCCAATTTTGATCTCATCGACTGCATATCATTTTCCGGCGGTGGAGCAAAAGGCATAGGCTTCGTTCCGCTCTGCGCCATGATTTCGTCAAACGACTACTATGACCTAATCTCAAAAGACTACTCAATCGCCGGAACATCCGTCGGCGCCATGACCGCCGCCATGTGCGCTTTCGGCGTCAAAGACGTTGAAAAAGCAACGCTGGAATTGATGTCTGGAAAGTCGAGATTGGGCAGCGACAGCTGGATGGAGGTCGCTTACCCAACAATGATGAAGGCGCTTGGAGCTGGAATCTATGACTGCATGCATCCGGTGGCCCTTATCGACCGATACACCTCCGAGAGCGTCCGCCAGTTCCTGGCCAAATTGGATCTCGCTAGGGCGACAAAACACCTTAGCGAAAAGGAAATTGAACGGATTTCCATCCTAATGGAGCCATACGACACCTCAAAGAACAGAGAGGAACACATGCTACGCTTTTCGGACATTGCGCTGCTGCGCAATCTGCCTGGCGGGAAAAGAAAATTCCACGACCTTGCCATAGCAATTTTTGATGTCGACGGCAATGGAACGGTCTATGCCTCGGCCCATGAAACGCCAAATTACCAAATCGCCTACGGCGTGCGCGATTCAATCTCGATGCCGATACTGATGAAGCGTCCATCCATCACTAGGGGCGATGGCGCATTGCCGCACCGCCACTACGATGGCGGCCTTGAGCAAAATCTACCTGATCCAGGAAAAGCCTTTCCGTCACGCAACTTCAAACGGAAAGTCTTCGTAGTACTCGACAGCGACGGCGAGGCCTACGCGGCGTACGTAAAAAATGGACATCCGCAGCGCAACTCCGCGACCATTGATTTTATGGGCATCAAATTGAGGACAAAATTTAGCAGCCGCTCCAAAAAAGACATTGAGCTGTGCAGAAGCGGCGACCTCATCATCATGCCGCACGCTACGGTTAAGTCGACGGAATTTGGGCTATCGGAAAAGATGTTCGCCGCAGCGGAGCACCAAGCTGCCATGGCCGCCAGAAGAAAGTTCGAGGAAATGCGCAACGGCTACGCCAACTCATCCGCCATAGCCACATAGCTTTTAGGAAAAACGCAGAAGGAGGAAAGCGATTGGCGATTCTTCATCGATTCGAGTCCGGAAGGTCTTTCACTTTTTCGCACCATTGGCGAGAAATTGAGGCATTTTCCATTTCCACCATTGGCGCAAGGCCGAGATCGGCCAACTCCTCCACGGGAAATCGGCGCGACCGCAGCCTCCACCCGGGAACGGCAATGGCGAGCGAAGAGAAATCAATGCCCTCAAAGAGAAGCAGGTCCATATCGACAGGATTGGATCTGCCGCAGCCACTCCGAAGGCAGCCGAGGACTGGCCCAACCGCATCCATCTCCCGGAGCAATTCAGCCGACGAAAGCGGCGTCACAATGAGAAGCGACCGGCTGAAAAATTCTTGCCGCTCGGTCAGATGGAGTTGCGCCGTGCGGTATGTGGACGAACTGCGCAAAAATCGACAGTGAGGAACAGCCATTAGGCGCCGGGACGCCTCATCCAGCGTGCGGCACGAATCGCTTCGCAATCTAACTATGGCGAGCGCTCGCCTGCGGCAGATGGAACAGTAAAAAGATGTTCCCGCTTCGCCAATGGCGGTGCGGCTCTTTTGCAGGCGCAGCCAAATGGTAAGCGCTCTAGGGAAAGCGATTAGAAGATGGCGGCACAGTGCGTCTGCTAATTTTTCAAGTAGGCGAAATTGAGTTTTTTTCGCAAACGCAACGGCTTCTGCCGCAACAGCGGAATAGTCAACGGCGCTGCCAATTTCATCACTGCAAATGCACTCAGCCAGATCATATTTTACCGTCAAGTTGGCAACTAGCGCCGTCGGCTCGTGTCTCTCCTCTTCCCGTACGCCGCAAATGCACCGCAAGGGTACATGTTCCGCGGAAATGGAACCCATTTGGGCATTCGCCCGGAGCGATGAAATGATATCGGCTGGACCGGAGGGCAACCCCCAATGGGGAAATGATTTTCTCGCGGACGCCTCACCGCTATCCCAGATGTAATGGCCGTCAGTCATGGCTTTGGATCCAAATTAGAATGGCCAGCGGGGCGCCTCTCCGCAGCGGTGGTAGGTGGTGGTGAGAATTCCGGGCGAGCGAACGCCGCGCAGCGCCATGCAGCTGTGCTCCGCCTCAACGCGTACCGCCACCGCCCGCGGCTGCAGCTTTTCGTAGATGGCGCAAGCTATCCGAACGGTAAAGTGCTCCTGCAGCTGCAATCTTTTGGAAAGCCACTCCACTAGCCGCACCAGCTTGCTGAGCCCAACAATTCGATCTCCGGCTGGCCAGTAGGCGATGGAGACGGCGCCGGAAAATGGCAACATGTGGTGCTCGCAAAGTGATCCGAACGGAATGCGGTCAAGGCGAATCCAATCGCCATAGGCCATGGCTGGGAATGTGGCCATTGGCAGATCGCATTCATCCGATTTGGCGGCAATTTCTCTGAGCGCCGCCAACGCACGTCCTGGCGTTTTGGCCAGATCTGGCCCGTCGGGATTTTCTCCTAAATCGCGCAGCAAATTTCGCAGCGCATCTTCTCCGTCCCCCATGGCGTCCTCAAAATTCCCGTTGCAATCCAAAGGCAAGAAAATCTGCCACCCATTGGAGAGGAAAATGCGCAACATTTGGCCCATCCATTTTCCGTTGCCCACGGGGAGAAAATTCCATCAAAGGGGGGGCGATGAGTTGGCCTATTGCTTTCGCCATTGGTGCTGCCGCAGTCTCCGCCGCAGCCATTCCAATGGCGCTACTGCTGATGCGCAGCCGCGAGCTACGGCGCGAGAGAGAAATGCGCCAAAATGGCGAAGCGGCGCTCCGCGATTTGGGCGAAAAGTATCACAGCCTTGACCGCGAATACGCGGAATTTCGCGGCCGCGAGGCGGAGAGAAGTGCCGCAAACGGCGAAAAAATCGCCCTGCTCGGCAAAATGCGCGATGAGCTCGAAGCCTCATTCGGCGTCGCCGCCGCCAAAGCCTCGGCGGAGGCGGTCAACCACCTGCGTGAAGGCAACAGGGAAAGCGGAAACCTGGAGAGGGAGCGCCTAGAGGCAACCTTGAAGCCGATGCGCGAATGCGTCGAGCGACTCGGCGGACAATTGCAGCGCAGCGATCGCAACTGGAATGAGTCCATGGCGCGCTTCGGCGAACAAATGGGGCACATGCTCTCCAGCAATAGGGAGCTGGACAGAGAGACCAAGCGACTCGGCAATGCGCTGCGCCATTCCCATGTGCGCGGTCGATGGGGGGAATTGCAGCTGCGGCGCCTAGTGGAAATGGCCGGTCTGCGGGAGCACGTCGACTTCGAGGAGCAGGTAGCCGTTGCGGCTGACGGAAATGCGCTGCGGGCCGACATGGTTGTCCACCTGCCGGGCGGCCGCAGCGTCGTGGTTGACGCCAAAGCAGTCATTGAGGCCTATGGCGCCGCCGAAGAGGAGCAGGATCCGGAGAAGCGGCGAGAGCTGCGCAAACAGCACGGGCAAAATGTTTTTCTGCGCGTCCAAGAGCTAGGAAGAAAGAACTACTGGAAATTTTTCCCATCTGCCTTTGACTGCGTCGTCCTGTTTCTTCCAGGCGATCACCTCTACGCCGCCGCCGTCGACGCCAGACCCGACCTTTTTGACGAAGCCATAGAGCGGCACGTGCTGCTGGCCTCCCCGATGACCCTGCTGGCCCTACTCAAAACCGCAGCAAATGGCTGGGCACAGGAGGCGACCGCAAAGGAGGCGGCCGCCATCGTCTCGCTGGCGAAAACGCTACTGGAGCGCACCCAAATTGTCTGGGAGAAATTGTCTGACGTTGGACGCCACCTGCGCCGCAGCGTAGACGCCTACAATGGCACCCTATCCTCCATCGAAAGCCGCCTGCGCCCAACGCTGCAAAATTTTTCCCGCATGAAATCGATCGGCGACGACGAGCCGCGACCGCCAGAAGCAATTGAAATTTTTCCGCGCCCCGTTCAGTTGGAAAATGGCAACGGTGGAGAGTCTGTTGCTGTCGACAGTGCGCCATAGGAGCCGACCCATCGCCAAAGCGCTAAGTCTCTTCTCCGCTGCCGTTTCCATTCGAATTGCGCCGCCGAGGCGCCGCGAATCGGCCCCCCAAAGCAAGAGCAATTATACGGCGCGGCGCCTCGGCGGCTGGCTCGAAAATTGAGCTCCGCAATTTCCGCGCTTGCTTTCCTGGCCGCCAATGATCATAATTAGTTTAAGCAGTGCTTTACCCCCTAGGCAAAGGCAGCATTACTCAGCCTCTTGCGGCCAGCGAAGAAGCGGCCGCCACAGCAAACGAAGGAGTCGTCACGGACAGCCGCAGCTTGCTGAGCTACATCCCAATACTAAACCTATTTGATAACACAAAATTTCTACCGCGTGGACTGCGCACCATAGCAAATGCGGCCGGAGCCGCCAACTGCGCCATCGCCCTAACTCTTTTTGTGCTGCGTCTCGCCATAAATGTCGTCGCCGTGGCCATGTCTGGACCCATCGGCTGGCTAGCGTCACTCATCACATGCGCCATTATTATCTCCCTGTGCATGGTAATGAATCGCAAGGCCGCGGAAAACAGTGAAAATACATGGAAGGAAACGGGATATCAAATTTTCCCAACCAAAATACCTCCCAGCGGCCCGCCGCCTGCAACTTCACCAAACTATGACGCCGACTACGCTTCCTATCTCGAACCGGTCACCGCGTGCTACTCCATGGTGCAGAAGAAATGGCGAAACGCTCCCGACGACAGCCTGCTGATACAGCGCCTGCTAGAGCCTATGCGTGCGCCGCACAGCGACAGTTGGAGCAGCAAACTCATCGTCCTGATGGAAAAACTCGGCTTTGGCGTAGTCGGCCTTGATGGCTCGGACGGCGCCACTGTGGAAATGGAATTTTTCAACGAAGTGGAGCAGCTCCACCTTAGAGTTGCCATCGCCGCCAATGGTGAAGTGTTTTTCCAGCCACACATTAGCGAAAATTCCATCCAGGAAAAACTGTCCGTGGCCAACGTGGCACTCGGCTTCAAGCTTGGCCAACCGGCGAAACTATTTTCCAAAGCGCTATCTTGCGTAAAGTCAATATTCGGCAACGGGGTCACCCTAACGGGACGGAATTGCGGCGGAACATTCGCTCAATTTTTGGCATTTTCGCACGGCCTTAAGTCATACACTTTCAATTCATTTGGCATTGGCGCCACCATGCAGCACTATCTCGGAAACGAAGTAATTGCCGCGCGGGCTGGCTATGTTGTAAATTTCGTCGACGAAACCCAAAAAAGCACGCTGCGCCGCGCTGCAGATTTTTTTGATCCAGCCATTTCCATTGTGGCGGGACTGCGAACGCCAGGCTCATTCGGCAGGACCTTCGACTACAGCGGATCAAAAGACCCAATGGAAGCCATAGGTAAGACTGCGCATCTGCAGGCAGAATGGCGGCGCGAACACATCGACGAGCCCGAAGACGGCACAATGCACAACAGAATCTACGAACTGTAGCGAATCACGGCAAGCCATCGGCTTCCGGACAAGGCTGCGGCGCCAAATGCTACGGCGTAAAAATTTTACGAACCTGCCGGTTCAGCCTCAAATCTTTCGAATGCTCCATAGGCATATCTGGTCGCCGCCATTTCAACTGACACATCGTTAGTTGGGATAACGTCAACCAGCACCGCCGAGACGAGAACGGCGCATCCTAAAACCACTATCTTGTCAATTACTCCGCCTTTTACCGCCCTTCTAACTTCGCCATAAAGCTGTCCATTTTTCGACATGCCTCCGCTTAAAGAAAACACAACAGCCACGGAAGTGGCTTCATTGTCTCCGCTCTCATTGCGCAACATTGTTACGAATACGACCGCCTTAGCTGGAACTCCATCACCAAACTCGACAACATTAGCTTGTCGACCAACTATTGCCCCAAATGCATCCATTGCGAATTGGGCAATTGACTGCCGCAAATGCTTTGTCAAGTGAATTTTAAACGACCATAGAAACAAAGTAATTGGACAAACGGCATAGGCGTAAGGCCAGCTCATTCTGTTGTGCCGAAATGTTTCATTTTTTGGGAACGCAACGGTGGCATTCGCGTCTGCGAGAGCAATTTCCTTTCACGGCCATTTATTGCCGCCAAACGGCAGGTGACGGCGCACGCGACCTTCTTGTTGCAGCCAACACGACACCGCTCCCATGAATGCCGTCTCCACTGTGCCCATGCATCTGCCACATCGCAAGCGATTTGGTTGACGCAACCGCTGTAACCTATCGTAATTTTTGCACAGAGCCTTCGGCCGCAAACTTCGGGCGCAACCGAGCATTTCAGCTTCCCGTAGCACAATCGTCTTGGAACATTTGGTCTTAGTTGGAGCACCAGACAAAATGGCGCGAAGCGCATCGAGGAGCTTGAAGACGGCACGATGCATAACAGAATCTACGAACTTGTAGCGAACCTCCGCAAGCCATCGGCTTCCGGCCAATGGCTGCGGCGCCAAATGCTACGGCGCAAAAACTTTATGCGCCTGCC
>JAIRXB010000020.1 GCA_031268535.1 Puniceicoccales bacterium
CCTGCACCGTTAGCTGCGCCGGTACCGGCATCACTTGAGCCGTTCGCCACTTCTGGCGATGGAGCCACTGTCGGTGCCGCTTTCCGTTGGGCATTTGGCTGGCGCAACTGATGATTGGCGTCGGTCTGCGCCTATTGGCTAATTTTCCGGTTCGGACTCACTTCTTTTTCTTCCGAACGCCCTTCCAATGGTCGTTCCAACCGCGGAAATGGCATCGGTCATCCGCTGCCTTCTCTCGGCAGATCGCGCCTCAGCCGCTTCCCTTTTCGTCTTGGCCGTTCCGGCGCCGACTGTGCCATTGTCAATTGCACTTTTCAACCGGCGTCCTCCCCTTGCCGCTACATTTTTCCATCCCCCACCCTTTGCGGCGGCAGTTAGCTTTTTGGCGTGCGCCAACAAAAACTTCGCGTGTTTTTTTTCTAGGAATTCAGTCGATTCGGATCCGCCATCATCAGAAGTTTTTCTGGTGGCTTCTATGGCGCCAGCCAGATCGCACATGCATTCAAACCACGCCTGCGCAGTGTGCTCCTTTGGGGTTTTTATGGAATCAACGTTTACGCCGCTCAACTTCGCTATTCTAATGAAGGCGTTCACATGGAACAGCATTAGGCCAATATTCGGCATTCTCCGCCCGAAAATGCGCTCCCTAAGAGTTACGCTTTCGGCGGCGTCAGCTGTCGCGCCTCCGCTCGGTTCTTCGGCGACATCAGTTGCCGATGTGGCGTCGCCAGCTGCGGATTCTTCCGCCTGATTTGTTTCATCGCTTGCTGGGGCGGCATCACCAGCTAGGCTTTCCATTTCAGGTGTCCCATTTTCTTCTGAGCGCTCGGCACCTTCGAGTTCTGTGTCGTCTTCGCTCTCTACGATGTCGCGTCCACCACTCTGGTTTCTGTGTTTGGCATATGCGATGGCTTTCCCCTTTTCGTAGGCAACGCTACTAATGACGTCCGCCGCAAAATGTGTTGAGGCCATTACGACCATTTCGGCTCCGGCAAGAGGGGCCAGCAGGAAGGGCAGAGTTATCAGGGGGATGTAGCCGCTTGCGGTGAGTACGGCAAAAATTGTAACCATAATGAATATGCTTATGCCGGTAGCGAGAATAAAATTGTTCCTAACGTAGGCAGCATCGTCGTCGCCGACCGTGAAAATCTCCCCCAGTTCGCCGATAAAACTTAAACTGCCATCGGCCCTATGACTTAGAGTATATTTCTTTTCGGCAAACCATTCTCCAATTTTTGTAACTGTTGAACCTATTTCTTTCTTGCCGCTCTTTTCTTTCGATTCCGGCGGTTCCGACGCAGCCGGTTGCACGGGTGCGCCGGATTGTTGATACGCAAGTGGAAGAGGTAGAGTCATAGCATTAAATATTTTGCGCAAATTCAAAATGATGTCAACGAATCGCACAGTTTGCCGCGGAGTCGATTGCGCAACCGACATCGATAGAACGCATTAAACCATAATCTTTTTGTCTTACCCAAAGGGTGCCCAATTAAACTGCGAATTTCGCCCATTCGCTTCGCGAACCAGTTTCGCGGTTTTGCATTTTAATTTTCTATTGGCGGCCAAATGTGCGCGTGTCCGTTTAGCCGCAGCGAACTCCTGCATTTTCTCGACTTCGCCGCCGATGTGAACGTCGCCAACCATATGGCTCTCAGGAGTTACGGCTGCGCCTAGCTGGCTAACGTCCATTTCGGCAATGCAGATTTCGGCTGCAGAAATAAGCCGTCGACGTAGACGAGGCTCCATCGGCAGAACCAATGGAATCTTAAGCCCCTTCGACATTCGCATCTGGCTCCGCCGCCGCGGACTATTCGGCGGGCCATCGCTACAGCTAAATTTGGCTGCAGAGCAGCGGATGAACCGGCAGTCAAACCCCTCTGTGCTGGAGAACGGTGTGCCCATCCCAGATGGGCCACTAGGCGCCTGAGGCCCATTCGAATCACCAGAAACCACTTGGCGCAGCAAAAGGTGGAGGATGGAAAATGTAGCGGCAATGGAAGAGCTCCGGCTAAAAAATGCAATTGCCAATGGCACAGTCGGCGCCGGAAGGGCCAAGGCGGAAAGGGAAGAAGCTGAGGCACGATCTGCCAAAAGAAAGCAACGGATGACCGATGCCATTTCTGCGGTTAGGACGGCCATTGGAATGGCGTTCGGAAGAAAATAAAGTGAATCCGAACCTGAAGATATCAATTGACCAATAGGCGCAGACCACCGCCAAGCATCAGCCGCACAAGTCAAATGCCAAACGGCAAGCGGCAGCGCCAGCGGCTCCATCGACATGAATGGCGAGCAGCCAAGTGCTGCCGAAACTGACGCAGCCTTCGATGTCTACTGGACCAGGATAGGTGAATGAGCTGACATCGCATCATGCTTTCCGGTGTGCTAACGTCTCCGAAAATGAATTCGATGGAAACAAACCGCCAAATTCGGCCGAAGCGCAGCGGTGGAATTGTCCAGCGGATTTCGTTTTTTGGCGGAAATATTGCGTCCAAGCTAGCGACTTCGAAAATAAATTCGGCGAAAATAAAGTCACCGCCAGCGACAGCGGCTCCATCGCCAGGAACGGCTTAGGTTGAGCGAGGATAGATGGCGGACCATCACTGCCGCCAAATTCGGCCGTAGAGCAGCAGATGAAACGGCAGTTAAACCAACCGCGTCGACCGTAGAGTCGATTTTTGGTGCGAGCCCATGGCGGTTTGCTTTGCCTATGGCGTGTCCAGCGGTGGTCGCCGGCGGATTTCGCTGCACATCCTATGGTGCGGCGGCAACGGATTTCATCGAGAAAGGATGTCCAATTGTTGCTGCCATCCGCCATGCGCACGTAGGTTAGCTGCGGAATGTCCAAAACGAAATTTTCAACTGCGACACGCTTGGCAAAACCGGAAAGCAGGATGAGATCCTGCGCTAAAGCGGTCGATTTTTGCAAAGTTTGCCACTGGAAATTTAATGCAGCCATTGAGTGTCACGTCGTAGAAATTAAAGCTCAAAGCGCTGATGAAACTGTAGTAGCGGCCGATGTATACTGGCCAGGAAAGGTGGGTGAGTTGACATCGCATCATGCTTTTGGGTGCGCGCTAGCGCCTTCGAAGATGAATGCGATGAAAACAAACCGCCAAATTCGGCCGTTGGCAGCGGTGGAAACGGCAATCGAATCATCTGCGCTGGAGAACGGATTTTGCGGCATTGCAGATTGATAGCTAGGCGCCTGAGGTTCATTCGAATCGCCAGAAACTACTTGGCCTTCTACGGAGATTGCACCGGTTTGACGGCACTTGCACCCAATGCAATAGCCGGCACTGGCGCGGCTAACGGTGCAGGTTGTACACGGAGGGAAGACCATCGCTACAGCTAAATTTGGCCGTGGAGCAGCGGCTGGAACTGGCAGTCAAATCAACTGCGTCGACCGCAGAGTCGTTCTGCCCAAGCAGATGGGCCGCTAGGCGCCTGAGGCGCATTCGAAACGCCAGAAACTACTGGCGCCGACGGAGATTGCGCCAGTTGGACGGCGCTTACGCCCGATGCGGCATCTGACACCATTCGGCTTGGCGGCTCAAGTGGCACCACCGGCACTGGCGAAGCTGTCGATGCCTACTGGCCAGGATAAGTGGTGGCGGACAGTTAACTACCGCCAAACTTGGCCGTGAAGCAGCGACGAGAACGGCGCCGAATCCTGTTTTTTGGGCGTGGATGTCGTGCGCTAGCGTCTTAGAAGGCGAATTCTGCGGCACATAGATGGTGTTTTATTTTGGTGCTCGTCCTTTTGGCAAATAGGCCTGAAAATGACCACGGATGTGCTTTAGGAATATGGGTTTTACCAGCTGATTTCTGGGTGGGTATGACTCATCTGAGCCATCCCACTTAAAAACTATCCATGTTTTATGTACTTCGTCATAAACAACTATGTCGCGATTGAGGCGAAGCGCCTCAATGGCCACATCCTGCATGTCGCAAGCACCGGAAAATTTATCAGCAACTGACAGGAAATACACAATGCCATAGAAGATGGGACCGAGATTTTCATCGCCGGCAAACCTGAAATGTTTAGGAAGCAAATTTACGCTTCCGTCAAATGTCGAATGCTTTTTACTAAAAGCATTCAGCCCTGCGGTGGAAAAAGTTTCAGCAAAAAGACTGAAGATCGCCGCAAGTGTCTCAAGACAAGGAATCTTCACGTTTCCGCCATCTGAGGGACCAGTAGCCGACACTAGCGCTCTCAACCTACCCAAAGCCCATTCAACGTCTTTCTTTTTGCTGTCTATAATATATTGTTGTTTTGCTTCGAGGCTTGCATTTTCTGCCATTAGCATGGAGACATCATCCTCCGTTTTTAGCCCTTTTTCTGCACACGTTTTTCTAGCAGCGTCATAGCCTTTGCGAAATCGCTCGGGGTCGCTTTCGCTAGGCTGGTCGACACCTATGAGGTAAACACTTAGATAGCCGCTATTTTCACCCCTTAGCCTTTGTATCTGATTTTCAGCGTCCGCTTTGGCTGCCGTCAGCTTCCCGTCACGGTCAGCCACAAAAGCATCCCCTGCCACAATGCATTCACTCAACAGCTGAAGCATTTGGGTGTCGCGCACAATGCTATTATCCCTCATAGTGAGTCGTTTCATCAAAGCGCAAATCGCCTTCTTGGCGAAATCTGGCAATTCGTCGTCAGAAATTCCATTGACGCACTTCTGAATGTAGTCAAAGGCGAAAACAAGGCGAGCCGCGCGCTCCTTAGCGCACCGATCCAGCGATGCCATCATGCACCCTCCATCGACCTGCGCTAAAATGCTGGCAAACAGACAACTCTCAGATCTTTTGCCGTCGCCACAGTCAACCAACACATACCCATTACGGTTCAGAAATTCTTTTTCGGACTTTTGAAAGTCTAAGGTGGCAGCCATAGGCAACTGAGGAAATTTAGCGGCCAATCCCGATGGCGGCGCAGGCGGAGTAATGGCGCCGGTTCCGCCGGAGAAAGATGGCGCAGCCGCAGCCGCACCTGGAGGATTGGCTGACGCGCTGCTCCCTAAGTTCGCAGTCGCGGTAAATGGGGCGAACCGCGGTGGCGTCCCAGGCGGATTTGTGGTCGGAACGGATGCCTGCGCAGCCGCAGCAGACGCAGTTGGATTTGTGGCGGCAGTTAGCACTTTCGCCGCCGCGGCTGCCGTTGACTTGCCGCCAACGGCACTGTCATTTGCAGCATCTGACACA
>JAIRXB010000027.1 GCA_031268535.1 Puniceicoccales bacterium
CGCAGCAGACGCAGTTGGATTTGTGGCGGCAGTTAGCACTTTCGCCGCCGCGGCTGCCGTTGACTTGCCGCCAACGGCACTGTCATTTGCAGCATCTGACACATGAGCGCCCTTCGATGCGCGCCTAGGAGGCTTTGCGGCGACAGCGCCGGAATCAATTGGGTCGCAAGTCGACGAAAGCAGCGCACCAATGGGGGTGTCTCCATTGTTTTTCCTGGCGGCCGCGTAGATTGCAACCGAGACCCAAAAAAGCCCAACGGTAAAAACGGTAAAAAGCACGAACGCAATCAGGGAAGAAGTCGAATAGCCGTTTTTCGCAAACTCGCTCCAGCCAAAATTTACTAAACTGGTATCGGTTTTAAGCGACTGAAGCACAAAGCTCGAACTAATCCTGCGCAGCGCAACGGCGGCAATATCCATCAGGCCAACTTGCGGCAGAGGTCGGTACTGGGCATCCAACATTTTGAGTGCTATGTAGCCGAAAAATGGCAATTGGCAACCGTAATCTTCCAGGCCGCACCCACGCGGCAAAAATTTCCTTCCGCAAAAGCCAACGGATCACTGGGCCCTCACCAGAGCATTAAAGCGGCCGTCCCCATAGCCGTAAAACCACGCTTTGTCGCCGATCAATTCGCTATCACCTGCCACAAACCCACGATCCGAAGAAGTGACGAGATGGGCGCCGCTCGGAAAGAAGATGTACAATTTGCCGTCGTCCTCGTTTGCGACCACAATGTTTTTATTTTCGACAATTGCCAGCATGGCCAAGTTAAGCAATCCCATTGGGCGATTTCCGTTGCGAATGCGAAAGAAAAAAACCGCAAGCAAATCTCCAAGCGGAGACATGCCAGGCACTCCAGCTCTAGTGGCGAAACATTCCCTTGCGAGCAATGCGGCGTTTTCCTCGGCCAATCGCGCTAGCCCCGCAAGCGGGTTTTTGCTGCGCACGACATCGCCAAGCATTCGCACGAAAATGTCGGTAAGTTCGCAGGGGTTTAAGCTTTTAAAATTCACGGCTTCAAAGTATTGTATGGCTCCCTGAATGTCATTCACCCTGGACTCTTCGCCGCTCCCAGCGACGTAGTCCATAAGTCTTTTTGAGGTCCGCAGATTTTCGCGGAACACACGCTTCGCAATATCGGAGTTCGGCGAAACGCGGAAAACATCACCCCAATTTTGAGTGGCCTTCTCCATGCCTCTTGCGAAGTCTTTGGGCAGATTGGAGGTGTCGACTAATTGAGCATGTCGCCTGTCATCCAAAATGGAATCAGCAAAGTGCAATTCTCCACTAAGCTCGACGGCACTTTTGAGGTCAAACTCTTTAGGAAGAACTGTATTGACACGTGCTAGCTCGCGTGCGAGCCCAATGAGGGATTCTTTGAGGGGTTGTCCTGGACCTTTGTTGTCGAGATCGAAAGTAGTGGCTCCATCAGTCGATAGGCCCAAAGTTGGCTTCAACAGATTTGCAATCTTTGAAATGCAGGCGGCTTCAGCTCCTGTTTTTCTGAAAAGTTTACCGCTTTCTACGACCTCGGTCGCGGCATCAAAAAAAGCTTTTGACAGCATATCGAGTGCTGCATTTGCGAAATTTTCTCGCCCAAACGGACGTGTTGGGTTGGCGCTATTGCTGCTTTTCTGGCGCGCATTTTGTTGGGCACGCAAAGCCAAAAAGAAAGTGTTTGCGTCAGGCTCACCGCCAAGCTCAATGGCGTCTTCGCAATTTGCCGCACGCAGGTGAAATACGTCGCAAAGAAACTCGGCATTTGTGAAGTGAGTTCGTCGTCCGGCATCTGCTGCCGCTGCGCCGGTGGCTGAACTTAATGCAAGTTGCCCCGTTGCTTCCTGTGCGGCCAATTTACCTGATGAATAAGTTGCAAAAGCGCACGCTATGGTCCAGCCTAGGCGAAACTTACCATAGTTCATGTAGTTTAGTGTGGCCCGCACTATGGCCACTACAAAAACGGCAATGGAAATTGCCGACATCAAGAAATCGAGAAATATCAAACAGTTTCGCTTTAGAGCTGACACTTTGATGTTTAATAGCAATACTATTGCCGACAGCTCCATCACCGGCGTAGGATACTTGCACGACTGCAGCATCAAAGCGCGCATGGGTTCCACATCGCTTTGCGGTTGAGGTTTATGGCTGGCTTCCATCGTGAAGCGATCCTTCTGGCTGCGGCCAATGAAATTGTCAAGAAAATTGACCCGCCCCAAATGCCGCTAGGTGAGAGTCGGCATGCTATCACTTCGCAGTAGCGCGTCAACGCGCGGCTCCCTACGGCGAGAATTTACATATGGTGATCTGCCGCTTACCAATCGTCGCGCTCCAAAATTTCCATGAGAGCTGGCGGAATTTTCGACGCACGCACTATGGAGGCGAAACGACCAGCTTCGCACCTCAATAGTATGGATTCATCAAACACTGGCTCTGCTGGAGGACAGGAATCAATGAAGCCATTGCTCCTATGAATTAGCAATTCCGCACCAGCCCTTTTACTGTCATGACAAAACAACAATATGTCACGTTTGTGACGAATCGCCGCCATGTGCGCATCCGCTATGGAGCCAGACGAACCATGCAATATTTCGGAAGAGAAATGAAGTACACAGTCGCACAGCGGACTCAGATCTCCGTGTTGGTAATTCGGCAGCATTGCCTGTATGGTAGCTAGCTTCTTTATCGAAAACGCCTTGTCGTTTAGATTGACAATTGCAGAGAAAAGCTCGTACAGATTTGCTTTGAATTTTTCCTCACCGGGTATTGCTGCGGCTGCATCTATTGCCGTTCTTGCTTTGCGAATTACTGTCGACAGTTGACATTCTGCCGGACCAATGGCGCGACCGCGCGACCATGCCGTCTTTTCCATTTCCAATAGTCCAAGTAACGCTTCGTCGATCTCTATTCCGCCTTCGCCGGCAGCGAATTTACCAATCATGATGCGCATTATTTCCTTGGTGTGATTCGACAATTGAGTGACTGGAATTTTTCCTATTTCGTTCAAAATATAATTCAGAGAGAATCTTGCATTGTCTTTGCATTCCTTGGCGCAATCTTCTTCGGAAGCAAACTGATGGCTGCCGGATATTTGGAAAAGGACGTTGGCAAAAACGGAACCTTTTATCTTTTTGCTAGAATTGCACTCGATCGCAGTAAACCCTTGCTGCACTAAAAGCACCTCGTAGTCAATGGAAATGGCGTACCACGATTTCACCACGGCGGCTTCGGAACAAATGGCGGTGTGCGGAAATCGTGGCGTACTGCCATTGAAAAGTTCAAGCGCCACAGCAATGGACGTTCGAACATTTTCTATGTTCGCGATGAATTCGTCAGCAACTTGCTTGGCAACTGCCTGCGCCGCGATTAGGACTTGAGCAAAGAATTCCCTTAAATTTCCGGCACCACTTTCGATCAAACGTATCTTTTCTGCATACGAAAGCAGACTCATACCAAAAAATGACTCCCATTCATTCATCATTCCAGGATGTGCGTTTGGTTTGACAATGGTGATGGTACCGGCCTGCGCGTCCAATGGCAGATCGCTCTTGCGGAGAATGATGCAACGCATAAGATGTAAACAAATATAGTTTCGCACACGTATTGCAGCGTGCGTTTCCCAAAAATATTCTGCGCAGCTTTCTTTGAGGCATGCTGTGTTCGTGTCAAGTGCAAGACGTAATATCTCTCCGAAAGGCGTGCATTTGTTGGGCGTGTCCGAACTTTTCCCGTCAAGTATGGCGTGATCAGTTAGAGATTTCGTCAATTTAGTGCGAAATTCTTGACCCAGAATGCTAAGCTGCTCGCCGCTAATAGCGCCGCTATTCGCAATGCTGAAGCTAGATGAGCGATGAAACTTGTGTAAGCTTTCTCTGGTGTTTTTGCGACTTCTCACTAGCAGCACCAAATGATTCCACGCGTCTACACTGGCCTGATTGGAGAAATCGACATCCTCCCGGAATTGCAGCTGCGGGAAAAACGTGAATAACTCTTCAGTTTCCACGCCAGCTTTTTTGAGTAATGCCGCCCCATCTACGTTTTTAGGCACAATTTTACCTCCATCTTTTTGGTCCAACTCCAATTCGACGGCCATGTCGACAGGAGGTATTTGGCGCAGAGGCGAGCTAATGATGAGACACCGATGGGACAAGAAACCGAGACCGCCATTTTTTATGTAGGCTGCTGAAGCATCTGTGCGGTTTGGGTCATCCAACGCGTAAATCAGTATGTTGCCTGGAGTGGTGAATATCGGATCGCACCCCCAATTCGCAATTGGCTTAAATAAAAGCAATGCTGCTTCCCTAATTTGACCATATATGATCTCGTCGTAATTCATCGGAATTGTGGCGATATCGCGCAAATCTTGCGGCATGTCTGCGAAAATAGTTTGATCATCCCAAATTTGTGGTTTTTCAGCCGGATGCTCATCCGCATCTCCAATGGGTTCAGCTGACGAGCTTAAGGTTGCCGTAGGCGACTGATGAGTTTTAACGGCAGAGGACGAAGGCGCAGTCGCGGTGGATGGGTCTGGCTGCGGTGGAGTCCCCGCCGGATTTTGTGTCATAACGGATGCCTGCGTAACCGCATCGATCGCAGTTGGAATTTGGGCGGAAGTCGACACTAATGTTTGCGGTAAGGCTTGCGGAATTTTCGACGCGCGCACTACAGAGGAGAAACGACCCGCTTCGTACCTCAGCACTATTGGATTATCCATTGGCGCGTTAAAAGGATCGAAATCAATGGAGCCATCTTCCCTAAAAATTAGCACTTCCGCATCGGCCCCTTTGCTGCTGTGGTAAAGCGCCAATACGTCGTGTTTGCGCCGAATTGCCGTCATGTAGGCGTCCGCTAAGGAGTCAGGCGAATCATGCAATATTTCAGAAGAGAAATGAAGTACGCAGCCGCACAGCGGATTCACGCGTTTGCATTGTGGACGAAATAGCATTGCCTGTAAAGCGGTCAGCTTTTTTGTCGAAAACGCATCGCCGTTCAGATTGACAATTATAGAGAAAAGACTGTACAGGCCTATTGTGAGATTTCCCGCACCGGATACTACTTCGGCTGTATCCATATCTGTTATTGCCCTGTTGATTATTACCCGCAACTGTACATGCGACTTGAATTCTTCCGAATTAGCGTCGCAATTGCACGGCAATGCTTCATTTTCCTTTTCCAGTAGGCCAAGTAGCGCCTTGTCGATCTTTATTTTGTCTTCGCCGGCAGTGAACTTGTCGAACATGATGGCCATTATTTCCTTGGTGTGCTTCGCTAATTGATCATCTGGAATCTTTTCTATTTCGCCCAAAATATAATATAGGGCGAATCTTGCAGTGGCTTTGCGTTCCTCGTCGCAATTTTCTTCGGAAGCAAACTGGCATTTGCCTGATATTTGGAAAAGGACGTTGGCAAAAACAGAACCTTTTTTCTTTTCGCTAGAAGTGCACTCGATCGCAACAAACCCTTGTTGCGCTAGAACTTTCTCGAAGTCAATGGGCGTGGCGGCCGGAGCCACTTTCGCCGCTTTGTCCGGTTTCGTTACGACGGCATCTGGCGCGCCTTTGGCCGGAAGCTTTTTAGAACCGATAACTGGATTTACGACGGCAACGGGCGGCAATGGCGGCGCGGAAGCGGAAATAGATGAAGAATTACCGGACCTGCCGCCTGATGTCGGCGCCAATGGGGGAGGTGGCACGGTGGCGGCACTATTGGGAGGGTTCGGCCCGGCTCCTAAGTTCGCAGTCGACAAAGGAGACGGGGCACCCGGCGCCGTGGGCGGCTGCGGCTTCGGCGGACCGGAGGGGGACGATGGCGATGGTGGCGGCGGAACAGCGCCGGCCTGACCTCCAGCGCTGCCTGCGACATTTGTTTTGCTGGCGGCAGACGCATTAATGGCGGTTGCATCACTGCCGGGAGACTCAACGGCTGGTTCCGACCCATCCAGCTTTCCCCCGGGCCCATGAACTTTGCTTCCTCCACAAGGCGGATTAGCGCCTTTGGTCGGAAGCTTTTTAGAACCGATAACTGGATTTACGACGGCAACGGGCGACAATGGCGGCGCGGAAGTGGATGACGAGTTACCGGACCCGCCGCCTGATGTCGGCGCCAATGAGGGGAATGGCGCGGTGATGGCACTATGTGAAGGGTTCGACCCGGCCCCTAAGTTCGCAGTCGACAAAGTAGGAGGGGCACCCGACGACATGGACGGCTGCGTCGGAATGGAGGAGGACGATTGCGATGGTGGCGGAACAGCGCCGGCCCGACGACTTCTTCTAGCACTGCCTGCAACACTTGATTGGACGAAGCCAGACGCACCAATAACTCCTGCATTAGGGCCGGAAGACTCCACGGCTTGCTTCCGACTCATCCTTCTGCGACTATGAACATTTTCTCCGCCCGACGGATTAACGTCTTCAGCCGACTCTCGCAACTCATCGCGGCAGCTGAGCAGTATGACTATGGGGCTTTGCAAGTCCCTCCTTTTAAGTGCTACATAGATTGCAACGGCAATCCAAAAGAACCCAGCGGTAAAAATCGTAAAAATTATAATCGCAAACAAATGCCCATTTGGACAGCCATTTTTGGCAAATTCACCCCATCCAAAATCGTTCAACTCGCTATATGTTTCGCATAGATCTAAGACCTTACTCTTTCCAATCCTCCATAGCGCTGCGCCGGCCGAATCGAACAGACCAACCGTTTTTATGGTTTCGACAGAATTCATTTCGCTCATCCTTAGTGGAGCGGCAACAGTTGTCAACTACCATCACAGATGATTGCGTAACAGATTCGAAACGACTGACTGCAACGTAAAAATGCGATAAGCGCCTGTTTGGTAAGCCGGCATCATTTCGGCGTCATTTGGTGCGCGGCAATAATCCATCCCTCCGCAGCAGTGCGTCAACGCATGGCTCCCGACGGCGAAAATTTACATATAGGCGATCAGCCGCTTCCCCATTGCCGCGCTCCAAAATTTCCCTTCGAAACGCATTTGCCGTTTCGCTATTAAATATGCCATTTTCCATGAAACATTCGAATGCGTCGGCGTCCAATAGTTCGGCCCATTTATAGGAATAGTACGAAGCTGCATAGCCGACGGGATCGGAAAAGAGATGTGGAAAGTGGCGCACAATTGCGCGCGGTTTAGTGGGATATTTTGCCACATAGTCGGCAATTGAGTGCCCAATGAAATCATCGAGCTGGGTGCCGCCATAGGAAATGTGCAAATCCAGATCCATTTTCTGCAGTGAAAGTTGCCGCATGGTGCCCATCGCCTTCTGGTAATTTCGCGCTGACGCCATGCGGTCAAACAGCTCACGGGGAAGCACTTCGTCCCCTTTGGAGCGGTCTATGGCGAATGTGCGCAGGCAATCGTACTCCCAAACCCAGTTTTCCATGAGCTGCGACGGCAATTCAACAAAATCCCAGGCCACATTGGTGCCGTTCAATGACTCATATTTCACCTTTCCGAATATGCTGTGGAGCAGGTGGCCAAACTCGTGGAAAACGGTTTCGACCTCGTCGTGCGTCAGCCGTGACGGCTGCCCCTCGGTCGGCGGAGTTAAATTTGCCGACATGGTGGCAATGGGCCGTACCCACGCCCCATCCCTGTCGGCGTGGCCGGTGACTAGAACATTCTCCCATGCGCCAGGCCTCTTTCCCTCCCTTGGGAAAAGATCCACGTAAAAACTGCCAAGTTGCTCGCCGGTTGACTCATGGACGGTGAAATAGCGCACGTCACTGTGCCAAACGGACGTGGCGCTAGTGCCATCGGGGGCGCCAACTCGCGTTTCGTGCTCAACTATGCGCAAGCCGTAAAGTTTTCCCGCCAGCGAAAATAAACCTCCCAATACGTCGTCCAGTTGAAAGTATGGGCGCAACTGTTCGCCGTCGAACGCGTGTAGCGCTTTGCACTGTTCTTCGCCGTAGAAAGCCGTCTCCCAAGGCTCCAGAGGCTTCCCGTTGCCGTATGGCGAATTTTTCTTAAAATTCCTCAATCGCTCCAGCTCCCACTGGAATTGCTTCGCAACGCGGCCGTGCATGTCGGCGGTGAACTGCTGTGCACGCTTGCCTGACTTCACCATGCGCCTGGATAGAACATAATCGGCAAAATTTTCATAGGACAGCAGATTTGCCTCCTCGCGGCGGAGCCGTAATATCTGCAAAATGATCGGGCCGTTGTCGTTCTCTCCGCTAGAGCAGAGCGAATCGTAGGCTTTCCAGAAAATTTTGCGCAGCTCTTCCGATCGCAAATGGCGCATGGCCGGCCCATAAATTGGAGCATGGAGTGTCAATCGGCACGATCCGCTGCGGCCTTTTGCGGCTCCATCGGCCATTGCAACTGCAACTATTGGCTGCGGCAAACCGTCAAGCTGCGACTCATCGACAAACATTTCCCAGCCATCCATTGCGCTCTGCAGCCGGTCGGAAAAATCCTTTGTCGCCTTCGCAAGCAGTTTGCGCACATCGAGCAGACGCGTCTTTTTATCTTGGTCCAAATCGGCTCCTCCGTCGCGGAAATTGAGCGTCGTCTCGTCAAGCAATCTTTTCTCTATGGCGCCAAGTTCTTTTGCGCCGCGTCCGCTTCTAACGGCCAAAACGCGCTTCCATAGCTCTCCGTTCATGGCTATGGACCCGTAAAATTCCGTGACGGGGCCAATGGTTTCTCCGTGAATGGCGCGCAGCTCATCGGAGCCAATGTGGGCGACCAGATGTTCCAGGACGGCCCACGGAAAATCGAGCGGTTCCGTCGCAAATTCGATTGCCTCTATGCAGTTTTCAAAAGTGACATCTTCGACCGCTACGGCGCAAATTGCGTCAATGTTGCGCTGTGCCGACGCGATTCCATCCATAACTTGACGGCCAATTCGAACTGCATCCATTGAGGACCACTCAATTTGGCGCTGGATAGCGTCTTGGAGAATATTTTTTGCCATAGTGACGGCTTTCGATTAAGGCCTGCAACGGCCAAAAAGACAAGAAAATTGCGCAACCGGGAAGCGGTAAAATTGCATACAAGCGTCGCCACATTAAGCACTCACGGCGAAGAAGGGTTTCGGATGAAGGCGACGGTGGCCTTGGCAAGGAGCATGGCTTGCGAATTATCCAGTATTTCTTGGGCCACCGTGGAAGCGTATGCCTTTAGCTGCTGCTTTGCCGCGGAAAATCCAGATTTCCTTTTTTTTGCCTCATCCTTGGATTGCTCGATACCTTTCGCGGTTTTGTCAAGCTCTTCCAGGAGAGAAGTCTGCTTGTCCTTTGGGGCGGCACGCCTTATTTCTCTTATGGCTCCAAGGAATACATCGACGTCGTGTCCGGCGAAGGTGTCGCCGTCCATGACTCTACTGAGTCTTTCGGCTAGCTCTTTAGTCTTGTCATTGTCAAGGCCAAGGTTACAATTGGAGACAAAAATGTAGCTTCTTCTTCCTTTAGGCGGCAGGTTGCCACTGCTATCTATCGCGCCATAGTTAACTAGACGATCAACCGCATAATTAACTTCTTCGCACAAAATGCTGTCCCCAGCATTATATTGTGCTGTGGCGCTAAAAATAGCTTGCGAAAATATAGCGGGGTCCCCAGATCTAAAGCCAGAAGCAGCCAGCTCCGCAACTTCGCGCTTCCTAAGGGCGTCGACAAATTGTCTGGCCGTGTTTTGGTCGCGAGGGAGCTCCGTCTCGATGCGGTCGGCTGAGGCCCTAAGCGCGACGTTAGTGAATTCAGCTTCCAAGAATCTTGCCGCACCTTCACGAAAAGCAGAACAATATTTGTCAGGAAAGAGCAATTCGAAGAAAATGTTGCGAACGCAAAGGCCGAAACCATTCGCGTCTTTGCGTTTCTTTTCCATGTCGACGGCCATGCATACCAGATGATTGCATACGGCTCCTCCAATTTTGCGGAGGCAAATTTCGTCGCAACCGCCTCTAAGAGCCCTTTCAATGGTGACGGCATCAAGGTTTCTATGCAGAGCTGCAAACAATTCATCAATTGCGTTTTTATCACCCAGCAGCAGTCCGTGAATTTGTGAAAAGTACTCCTCGAATAAATCGCCCCACGTAATGGCATGCGACAATATGATTTCCTTAAATCGCTTGGCTTCGTTTGGTTGGCCTGGAAAAAATCTTGCCACCAATTTGTCGACTTTCTCAGTGAAGCTATTGGCTATGTCGCAAAGTGGAATCATGCCGCAGATTTTATCAAAATCTCCACTCGTAAGCGGAATGCACGATGCCAGCATGCGAACGGACGTAGTGGGAGACACGCACCCCACGGCCATTGACGCAAAAAGAGTAAGCGGTAAAATTAGGGCCCAAAGCGCCTGCTTCCGCACAAAACCGATGTCGTCATCTGGCGTGTCGGCCATGGCGCACCGAAACATTTGACCGGCTCCGCAGATCACGCCGACGAGAATGATCAGCGGAGAAAGAATCGTAGCCAAAGCAAAAAATCCGAGCCTTACGAGCGGCAAATATTTGGTAACAAGCTCACCAAGTTTTTCTGGATTATCACGGAAAACCGCTTTTGCTATGGCGCTATTTACATTTGTAAGATTTGATTTCGCCGCCGCCGCCAGCGCATCCGTTATCTGGCCGCGAAGTGACTCATAGTGACCGACCGCAGGAGTAGTCGACGGCAACATTTCGCCAACGGCAACACTCTCCTGCGACCCGCCAAAAGACTCCATTTTCTTTATGTTGCCGCAAAGCGGCGAAAAAGCAATGCTTTTCGGAAAATGGTTCTTCGCCACCGCCAACGCATAGCGGAAAAGCGAACTGGCAAATAAACTTTTACGATGTGGCCGTCAACGGGCGCCAGCGGCGATGAAATTTTACCGTAGACAACTTAGCGAATCTAATGTCAAGTGGCCTCGCGCTCGGATGGCGAAATAGGCAGACGCGCTAGACTTAGGATCTAGTGCCGCGAGGCGTGTGGGTTCGAATCCCTCTCCGAGTACCGTTTTGCTGGCCTACTCCTGCTTCAGCAGCTGGTCTGGATTGAGCTGCCGCAAATCGTCCGGCAGGAATATGCCGTCGCGGCGAATTAGTTCGTCGTCAAAATACACTTCGCCGCCGCCGAATTCTGGCCGCTGTATCAGCACAAGATCCCAATGAATTTGCGAGCGGTTGCCGTTGTCGGCTATGCCCTCGTAGGCCTGTCCTGGAGTAAAATGCAACGAGCCAGAAATCTTTTCGTCGAAAAGGGTATCGCAAATTGGCGTCAAAATGTGCGGATTTAGACCCAGAGAGAATTCCCCAATGTAGCGGGCACCATCGTCTGAATCCAAGATGGCATTAAGGGTTGCGCTGTCATTGGCGGTCGCTTCGACGATGCGACCTTTTTTGAACTTAAAGCTAACATTCTCGAAACAAATTCCGCGCTGCATGGACGGCACATTGTAGGCGATCGTTCCCTCAACGCTCTCCTTTTGGGGAGCCGTGAACACTTCGCCGTCAGGGATATTGCACTTGCCGCCACACGGAACGGCGCACATGCCTTCGACGGAAAAACTCAAATTCGTGCCCGGAGACACTACTCGAACGCGGCAACAGCGATCCATGCGCTCCCTAAGTGCCTCCATGCCTGGGCAGAAGCGGCCATAGTCAAAGGTGCAGACTCGAAAAAAGAAATCGCTAAACGCTTCCGTTGACATCCGCGCCAGCTGCGCCGCAGATTCGCATGGCCAGATCAGCACAACCCACTTGCATTTGTTTACGCGGTAGTCGTGGGCAGCCTTCATTTTTTCGCCGTAGAGCCGCTGCCGCAGCGGCGGCACATCGCTCAATTCGTAGACGTTTGAAGATCCCCTAATGGCAACGTAGCATTGCACTTTTTCTATGGCGGCCAACTCCAGTTCGCCGGCCAACTGAAAATCTTCCTCGTCCCCGTCAATCAAAAGCTCCCGCTTAAGCTTTGCCGCGGAAATTCTTACGGTCGGCCTGCCGCCACGGCGCCGCACGGCCCGCATGAGTGCGATAGCCATTTCGTCCGGAATTGACGATCCGTCGATCATGACGCGCTCTCCCGGTTGCACGTCCATCGAAAACTCAACCAGCGTAGCCGCTAGGCGCTCATATCTACTATCCATTGTAAATCCTCAATTAAATCATTATTCACCAGGCAGTTGCCGCTTTGCCCCAATGGCGGACGCAACCGAATCGGCCGTCGCGCTGCCGACCATTTGGTCGACAATGGCCAATCCAAACTGGACGGCCGATCCTGGATCGCGGCCCGTTACGATCTGTCCGCTTCTCACCACTGCGCAATTTTTATCGGATCCTTCGACGCAGCCTGGGTAGGCGGTGAAATTATGTCCATCCAGCGCACCAAGGTCCTTCAGTAGGGATGGTGCGGCGCAAATTGCGCACATCAGCTTGCCGGCGGAAAGCGCTTCGGCGACAAATTTTTTAACGGCACCATTCTTCCGCAGGGCGCCAACGGCCGGCCCTCCCGGAATTACTATGGCGCCAAAATCTTTTGGGGAGAAATTTCCAAGTGGGCCATCCGCCTGAACGACAATGCAGTGGGCGCCACGCACCGCATTGGAGCTGTCGACTGATGCAAATTTCACCGACACGCCGGCGCGCAGCAAGATGTCCGCAGGCGCGACGACCTCAATCTCTTCAAATCCGTCCCCTAAAATTATCAATGCACACACCAACGACCCCACGTGGATATTTTTTGGGCGGGAGAGCGGAAAGCAAATGCTAACTTGCAAAAAAATTGCGGCGCCACAGGCAATTTCGTCTCTATAAGTTGATAATCAACAGCCCCCCAAAAAATGCGAGCCCCTGCAGGGCTCTCACGGAAAGATATACTCCTCCATAGGTGGCGAGAGAAGCTACGGCCATGCTGTCGGCGATTTGTTCAATCCCACGGGCCCGAAAAACGTTCGCAAGGCATCTTACGGCGCTACATAGGCCGTATGAGGTTTGAAACGGCTGGAGGATCCAGCGTCTAATGTCGCCGCCGTTGCCGAGGCTCCAGTGCATCACGCAAAACGCGGAAAACAAAAGGGTGAAGGTCGTGAAACGTTGGTCGCATCCAATATCGTGGAGCGCCAACTTGTGAATAGCCTCGGCATTTTTGGGGTCAACTCCAACCGCTGTAAGCGCAGACCACAAACGTGACAACCTGTAGCCATGGTTGTTCGATTGCAGCACTACGTCTTTCACCAATCCGGTCGGCACAGGTTCCCCTCGCACTTTAATTCCGTTCAAGATGCCGTTGCGGTCGTATGTTAGGGTTAGGCCATCGGCAAAATCGAACGCGCCTCCTCCGCCATTAATTTCCGTTCTAAACGCGTCCCCTCGCACTCTCGCAGCATTCATAATATGAAACTTTCGTCCTCCTACCATTTGGGCGCGCCAATTGCGCCGCGATCGCGCAAGTGTGGTCTGCGCAACGACTTATTGCTGAAAGCGAGTCATTCCGTGGGTGTCAAGCGGAAACTTTCGCATCTCGCCAAACCGGTGCGGTGACACTAATTTTCTCTTCCAAGATTAGGCGCTCCAGGCATATTTTTGCCATGTGAACGGTGAACGTGCGCCAATGCCACGCTACCACTTGCCAATTGGCGCCATCAGTCGGTGGGATTGCGTTGCGCCGCTGTGCATGCTTTCCCTGTTGGCGCTCGGCATTTCCGCCATACACTCGGCACAAAGCACCTTCCACGGCTTACAGTGGCGCGGCCAGAGCACGTGGATGTTGGCTGGGGCGATTCTCTACGTAATTTGCGCAAAAGTCGACTACCGCCTCTTCCATCGACACAGTTTTCCGTTCTACTGCATCGGCATCATACTGCTCCTCTCCATATGGACTCAATTTGGCATGTGCCGCTACGGCGCCGTTCGCTGGATAAGACTGTTTCGAATCCAGCTGCAGCCGGCTGAAGTGGCCAAAGTTACGACCGCCATCGCGATGGCGTCTGAACTTGCGCGGGAAAAACTCGGCGCCGTGGCCGAGTCGAGGCGTACCCTTCTGAGGCTTTTTTTTATCTTCTTTCCGCCATGGCTTCTCATATTTCTTCAGCCGGACCTTGGGTCAGCGCTTATTTTGCCGCCAATTCTATTGGCGCTACTATACGTTTCCGAGCTTTCCGGACGCTTTTTTATGCTGTTGGCGGGACTCCTGTTTTTCCTGGTGGCGGCAGTTGCCGTGGATGTATTTCGCTACAGGAACTTTCTGGACGAGAACGGCCTAAGGGCAGACGGACACGACGGGCTCTACCAGGCGCATTCGCTACTTCCGCTCAAAGATTACCAGCGGAATCGCATATTGGGATTTATAAGTCCGACGGCCGTCGACCCAAACGGAACTGGCGTAAGCTGGAATTTGCGCCAATCACTGATAGCCGTCGGATCGGGAGGGTTCCTTGGCCGCGGATTCGGCGGCGGAGAGCAGACGCAGCTCGGCTATCTCCCAAGGTCGGTAGCGACGAATGATTTTCTTTTTTCGGCTCTCGCCGAAGAGAAGGGCTTTGCGGGCGCAATTTGCGCGCTAATTTTGCTTATCACACTTTCACTCAACAATCTGCGCATTGCAGCACTGGCGCGCGATCGCTTTGGCCGCTACTTCGCCGTGGCGGCGGCGCTATTGCTCGCCATGCACACGTTGATCAACGTCGGCATGGCCATCGGCCTTATGCCGATCACCGGCGTTCCGCTGCCATTCCTTAGCTACGGCGGATCGTTCCTGATTGTCTGCTGCGCGCTGCAGGGTATGGTGCAAAGTATATACAACAGACGGCAAAACTTGCGATAGGAGTGGTTGCGCCGCCCACCATTTTCCGCTGTAGAATTATTTGACAAATGGCAACCGTACAGCCATAGTGCGCCATGGTTGCACCGGTAAAGCTATGGAGTTCTCTTCTCTGCTTTTCGTTTCTGCTGTTTGCCGTTCCGGAACCGCTGATCGGAAGACAGATGATTGGAAAAAATGCAATGGATAGGCGAAATGCGCAGCAGACTGAACGGCTAACGAACGGCGAAGTGTCCAGTGGGGCACGCAAAATTTTCGAAAGTTTTTGCCGCGAATTTGAATCGCAGCGTGGCAACTGGAAATCTGCTGCGCCGAAGCGTGTCATTTGGCTAAATGGCGCCCCCGGGGCCGGCAAGGGCACGAACGCAGGACATGTCGCAGCGGCACTGCACATAGGGGAAAAGCCGATCGTCACCAGTGATCTACTCGACAGTGCCGAATTCAAAGCGCTGAAGGATGAGGGAAAACTCATAGGAGACGAAGATGTTACGGTGGCAGTTTTCCGCAAATTACTTGACGGGTCCTACAGGGGAGGGGCCATAGTCGATGGATTCCCGAGAACTGCCCAGCAGGCCGAATGCGTTAAGTTGCTCTACGATAAAATTTTAGCCAAAACTGGACGCTTAGATTTCTCCATGGTGCTTTTTGAAGTGTCTGAAGCTGTGAGCGTTGAGCGGCAATTGGGGAGGGGTAGGGCGACTGCGCTTCACAACGGCGAAGTTCGCAAAAGCGGAAACGGCAAGCTCGTCCCAGTCAGAAAGACGGACAGCGATCCCCGTGCGGCGCGGCAGCGCTACAAAACCTACGTTGAGCAAACTGAGAGTGCTGTCGCGACGATGAAGAAATTCTTTCCGTGCCACCGCATCGACGCGGAAGGCTCGTTCGATCAGGTAAAAGAAGCCATAGGGAAAACTGTTCGCCGCTAGCGGCGCTGGTTAATAGGTCGCTAACGCACACGCAAAGTTGCAAGCGACCTTGAGGTTTGTGCAGTGACATGCCGGCAATCGAACCGAGAGACAACTGCGCAGCCCCTAGCGGCTACGGCTGCTATTTTACTAGCTCGGACTTCCTTTTGGAGCCATGATTGCTGAAGCCGAAAGTTTTATTAACCACGTCGATGGCGGCGCCGTTAATTTTCAGAAGAGGCATGGCGATGGAAGAAAGTAGCGGAATTTGGTCAATTGAGTCCATGACCGCCTGCATGATGAAAAATGCACCATGGCTTTTCAGGCCTGCGACAAGGTTTGAAATGAGCTCACCAAACTCTATGCCGTCGGCGCTAAATTTGTAGTCCATGGTGATTTCGCGCACTTTCGAAGGCTCGGAATTTGGCGAAAAATCCATTGCTACCACTTTGCCGATAGACAATTCGAAATGGCGAAAGACTATGGTGCGAGCCCGTGGCGGCTTGCTCTGCCTATGGTGTGTCCCACGGTGGCTGCTGGCTGATTTCGCCACATCCCCTATGCCGCAGCGGCGACGGATTTCATCGAGGAAGGAGGTCAAATTGTTGCTGCCATCCGCCATGCGCACGTAGGTTAGCTGCGGAATGTCCAAAACGAAATTCTCAACTACGACCCGCTTGGCGAAAACGGAAAGCAGGAGGAGGTCCGCGCTAAAGCGGTCGATTTTTGCAAAGTTTGTCACGGGAAACTTAATGCCGCCATTGAGCGTTACGTCGTAGAAATTAAAGTTCAGCGTGAAGAGGTTTGATTTCGATTTGCCGATTTCCACGCCGAAATTTTCACTGCCGACGACGTAGGGTAAAACTTTCGGAAACCAAAAATTAAATGTCAGGCCGACTGCCACCAAAATCATAATGAGAAAGGCCAAAATCCCATAGAAAAAATTAAGTATTATGGCGAAAGGCTTTAGTACTATGCTTAGCAGGATATTCATTGCGCTTCCTCTGCGGCCGGCACATCCAACCCGATGGCGGATAGCCAACCGTATCGATGCTAGGAAAAAAAGAAATTTAAGCCAGCGCTATTTTGCTAAAGACGGCTAATTTCCTCAGAAAGAAGGACATCAGTGCCGTTGGCGCCAAATGGCCTGCGGCAAAGCATTGGTTCGGCGCCACACGTTTGGCCATTCGCAACTTTGGGCGAATCGGCGATTAAAATTTCCAATCGCAAATGGCAGCCATGTGGCGGGCCATGCGCACGACTGCCGCTAATTTTCCAACTTCCATGCGTGCACAACTTATCTAAATGAATAGCCAAAATGTGGTCGAGCTTGCCATCCACACAAAACTTGGAATCTCGCCGTTTCGCGGCGCCAATTGGCCTGGTAAAGTTAGAACCGGCAGAATTGGATAGAGCATCGCCATTCAGCATGCCGCAAAGCGTTTCGGACGGATTGTCCACATGCGCTGTGCCGATCGGCATAGCGCCAACTATTTCTCCGTCGAATTTTCTTTAATTGGCGCCGTTAGTGTGCATTCTGCCGCAGAAAAGCAACTGGGAGAGTCCGACCGGAATCGTCTCCGCGGCGCTTCCGACAACATTCAATCCAAGCGGCAATTTTAGTGCGCCGGTGAAAACCATGTGCTCCGTTGGCTTTTGCTGCAGGCGATTTCTTTCGCGTGGATGCGGCCTGAAAGATTACGGTTGCCAATTGCCGTTTTTCGGCTACAGAGCATAACAAATGGTGGACATTCAGGACCGAGCTCTGCCGCAAGTTGGCCTGATGGATATGGCCGCCGTTGCGCTGCATAGAATTAGTCATGGCTCTGTAGTTCAGCTGCTTAAAACCGATACCCGTTTAGCGGATTTTGGCTGGAGCGAGTTTGCGAAAAACGGCTATTCGACTTCTTCCCTGATTGCGTTCGTGCTTTTTACCGTTCTTACGGTTGGATTTTTTTGGGTCTCGGTTGCAATTTACGCGGCCGCCAGGAAAAACAATGGAGACGCCCCAATTGGTGCGCTGCTTTCCAGTTTCGGCGACGGAGTGCCGTCCGGCTGTGGCCAGAGCAAAAGAGCTGCAACCGAATCGCTTTCGTCTACTTGTGATCCAATTGATTCCGGCGCTGTCGCAGCAAAGCGTTCCAGCCATACATCGAAGGGCGCTCATGTGTCAGATGCTGCAAATGACAGTGCCGTTGGCGGCAAGTCAACGGCAGCCGCGGCGGCGAAAGTGCTAACTGCCGCCACAAATCCAACTGCGTCTGCTGCG
>JAIRXB010000031.1 GCA_031268535.1 Puniceicoccales bacterium
GAAATGGGAAGAATTTGGAAACGTTCGCTGTCCTCCTCCATCATGGACTCCATTAGATCATGGAGTTTTTTCTGGTCAGCGCCACTGGCCATGTCGATGAAATCGATGACGATAAGTCCACCGAGGTTGCGAAGTCTCATCTGCCGAACAATTTCTTTGGCGGCCTCCATGTTCACCTGCAGCATGTAGTCCGACCCGTCCCTTCTCCTGCTGCGGTGGGAACCGGTGTTCACGTCTATGGCTATCAGCGCCTCCGTCTCTTCTATAACTATCTCTCCACCAGATGGAAGAGGCACACGTCTGGAGAAAACTTGAGCCAGCTGCTTTTCCACCTTGAAGTGCTCAAAGATCGGCTCGGCGCCTCCGTAGAGATGGATGCGGGAGCGCATGCGCGGCATGGCCTCATCAACTGCAGCGACAATTCTTTCGTGCACTTCAGCGGAATCGACGGCAACGCGGTCCACATCGTCGGCGAGAAAATCTCGCACCGTCCTTCCGACAAGGTCCGGCTCCCCATAGAGCAACCCCGGACCCTGCATTTTTTCCAATTTTTCCGTAATTTCCTTCCACTGGCGCAGCAGGATGGAAAGATCGCGCACAAAGCACTTCAGCTTCTTTCCGCAACCGGACGTGCGAATGACGACGCCCATGCCGCATGGAACCGCCAAAGATCGCACTATGCCCTTCAGTCTCTCCCGTTCATTTCCGCCGCCAACCCTGCGCGAAATGCCGCACTGATCGCCGAAGGGCGTAAGCACCATGTACTTACCAGCTATGGCAATGTTGGTGCTAACGCGCGGCCCCTTCGTCCCCATGGGCGCCTTGATGACCTGCACAATAATCTCCGAGCCGACCGGGTACATTTTCGGTATGTCGTCGACGGAAATCTCCGCCTTCGCACGGCCGTGGGAAACAATTTCGAACGAGTCGTTTGCCGCAGGAAGCATATCCCAATAGTGCAAAAATGCGTTGCGCTCTTGGCCCGTAATCACGAACGCCGCCTTGAGGCCCGGCTCGAGATTTTGGATGCGCCCCCTAAATATGGAGCCGACGCAATTTTTGCTGCCGATACGTTCCACCTCAAAGGCTTCCATGCGTCCATCAACCAGCAGCGCCAGGCGCGTTTCGGCAAAATTGCGACTCACCACCAGCTCACGAAACTTTCCGTCGCCATGGCCTATGTTTTTGATGATGCGCTGGATAAGCGGCTGTCGTTTTGCGCGCTGCCGCGCACACTCGCCCAATTCATTGCCATCGATGGCATCTAGGGCCGCTTCCGGCGGCCTGGCGCCCAGTCCATCCGAAATGGCGCCACCCATGCTGTCCTGCCCGCACATTGAAATGTATTTCTACCTATGATATGTTACAGCAGCGCATCTAGATAAAGCAAACCCCATGCGCTACGGAAAAGTCGACGGCCATTCGCACCTCAGACGCTAAATGTCGCACACTCGGCCAAAATGCTCTGCAGCGTCGACAGCGAAATGCAACACGCAAACCGCCCCAGGAACCGAAAAATCAACCGCTGTTTGCTAAATGGTACAGGGAAAGGCTAATAGAAGACAACGGCGCCAACGGCGCTGAAGTAAATTGCCGTAGAGACATCCCAGCTCCCAAGTGAACGGAAAAAAGACCCATAGCGGCGCAGCTGCTCGCCGTGGCGCTCCATGGCGGCTCCGACGGCCGAAAAAGCAATTTGGTCGGTTTTCCAATCCACTACGGTCAAGCTGTTTGCGCGTCGGTCGAAAATTATCAGGTCCACAATTGACTTGGAGAATTTACCGGAACGGCCCCCGATCTCATCGGCGTAGGGCCACTCCGCAAAAAAACGCAGCGAATCAAAATCGAGAGAGCCGTACCACTTAGAAGCTAGCAGCGCAGCGATTTCCCCCTGCGCCCTCTCGGCGTTTGGCGCTGAGGCGATGGCGGCCGCCAAGTGGTCGCCATGCTTTCCACGCTCATTCCAGGGAAAATGCTCCATGGCGCGATGCCACCAGGCTCCATAGGCAACCGCATCCCCATCAACGACTTTTCCGCCGCTGGCTGTGGCGCGGACTCTGGCGCCGCGCCAGATGGTGGCCGCTGGAGTGCCGGCGAACGGCGGAGGCAAAGGATCTAGCTCCACCTTGCCGACGGCCGCTGGGACCATCCCTTCCCATTGGGTCAGCTTGGAGAAATCAATGGCCATGAGGGCCTCGGGCGAATTGCGATCAGCTTTTTCCGCCGACCCACCTTTCGCCAAAATGAGAGTTTTTCGCGCCCTAGTCATTGCTACGTAGAGCAGCCGCTGGCGCGCCCTAAGGTTATCATCTTCGACAGAAGACAAATGGCGCACAAAGGACTCCCCTTCGCTTCGCAAAAAAAGCCTCGGCTCACCGCCAACGGAGCAGTGAAGTGGCACTGCCGTTCGGCGACCAACCAGTGGGCGGCCACAGAATGCCACTATGACGCAATCCCACTCCAGCCCCTTGGACCCGTGCAACGTATCAATTTGAATGTGATCCTTCCGCGCACCTGTCCGTTCGCACCCGTCGAAATATTTCAGCAGCAGCGCCTCGCAAAATTCCGCCAGCCCCTCGCCCCTAGCGGCGCAATCGTAGGCAAAGGAGACCACATCCCACCAAAGGGCGGCGTTTTCCTCCTCCTTTTTCCCCTCGCAGCGATTAGCCCTCTCCCGCAATCGCAGCACTCCGTCGAGGCGAAAAAGCGCTCCAACTACGTCCATGGAAAGAACTTCGCGCCGCAGGGCGCCAAGGGCACGGAGCAATTCCCACAGCTGGCCGTCTCCGCCGCCGTCGCCATCCAACATGCTCTCGAAAAGCAACTTCCCTCCACTGCCCTGCAAAAACTTAGCAATTTCCCCATCTGAAACGGCAAAAACCTCCCGCAGCACCGACACAATTTCTACGTAATCCGTTGGGCAGCAGATGATTCGCAAAACCCCACACAGGTTGCGGAAGAACAATCGGGAACCCCATCTTTGTCCACGCAGCCGCAGCTGCGCCGGAATGGCGAGTCCGTCGAAAATTCTCTGCAGCGTCAGAAGCTGCACCTTCCTGACGCCACCCAAAATTGCAACCTCGCCCCAACAGCTTGCGGAAAAATCCTCCGGCGTTTTCCCAACAAACTGCTCGGCCAACGCCTCCATTTCCCAAACGGTGCGACTCACTGCGCCGGTCCTGCGCAAATTTAGCTGCATGCCGTAGACGGCACCGGAAGCCGCTCCGGAAGGGCACTCCATTGGAACAAATTCCGCCTGATCCCCTCCGTTGAGCATGGGCGGGAATGTGCCATTGGCGAAGTGCGCAACGGCCTTCGGACAGCGCATTGTAACCGTAAATGTAAGCCGCTCAAGGGCTCCGCAATCGACTAGCTGCGTGCAAATCTCCTTGAATTCACCAAACTCACCGTCGCCGCCGAGGTAGATGCACTGCTGCAGGTCGCCAACCATGGAAAGGTGCCCCATGGCGGGAACACCGCCATCCTGCGGAACCAACTTCAAAAAAAATCTAATATCCTCGGGGGCGGTATCTTGTGCCTCATCAACAATGATCCTGTAGTTGCGGCGGCGCAGCTCCGAAAGGACTTCCGACCCATCCAGTAGGCGATGGGCGCAGAGGCGTAGGTCCCCGTAGGTGGCGAAGCCGCTGCGGCGGCGGTAGCGCCCATAGGCCTCGGCGAGGCGGCCGCAGAGAATTCCGCCGACCACCTCCGCCCATCGCGCAACGGGGCAGAGCCACAGCTCTTCGCACAAAGTGGAAAACGGCACTCCACCCAGAGCCTTCCCGCTCCAGCGCTCCGACAGCGCAAGCGGTGCGCAGTGGCCAGCCATTAAACGATCTCTCCATGAGCGCACTATGGCAATTTGATCGCGCAAAATTTGCGGTAAACCATCGCCGTCACCGTCCGGAAGCAGCCGCTGCCATGGAATTTCCGGAAATTCAGGAATTGGGAAATCGCCATCGCCTAGTGGCGCAGCATCATGCGCCATCTCCGCCAAGGTTTTCCACGGGCAAAGCTGCAGCAGTCGACCGAGGTGCGGCTGCGCCATGAAAATATCCCAGCTGGCCGCCTCATCTTCGAGAAAATCCCACCATAAATTCTTTTCCGCCGGGCTACCGACGTCGACAATCTTCGGCGCAGCGCCATTGCCGCCAATTTCGCCGAACTCCCCCAGCAGCGAAGAAAAAAAAGCATCAATTGTGCCGAAAAACGCACCGTCCAAAATGGTTTCGACGCCAGAGCCGGCCCCCATGGCGCGCAGCCGCGCTCCTACGCGCTGGCGAATTTCGCCGGCCGCCTTCCGCGTAAATGTGACAACGGCAAGTTCTCCAATTAGGTCTTTGCCGTTCGGCGCCAAAGCCATGCGCGCTACGCGTTCCGCTATTGCTGTGGTTTTCCCGACGCCGGCCGGAGCAATGGCGAGAAAATTTCTATGCCATTCGTGGCAAAAACGATGGCGATCTTTCCAATCGGCAAGGGCCATCACTGAGGATCTCCGTCGCGGCGATAAAACCCGCTGGCCCACAGCCTGGCGGCAGCTATGTCGTCCCCAATGGGGCCGTAGCAATAGGCGATAAACTTCTCTAAGTGCCTTAGGCCATAGCCAAAATTGAGAGTTTTCCACAGCAGCTCGAAGTAGCGCCAAAAATTCAAATTTTGCGCATCCGCATCCGGACTAAGCTTTTCCATGGAAATCTGCTTTGGCCTGGCGAACGGAGAAAGCACCACAATTGAGCAGCGCCCGTCGAACCCCCCAACGATAGCGCCGTAGAGAGCAAGTTGCAAAAAAATGCCGCGCCAAAGCGATCCAGCGCTCAGCGGAACCGAGCCGGCCCCCGTTTTGTAGTCAATGATGGCGACGTTTCCGCTAATTTTTTTCATGACTAAATCTGCGCGGCCGTGCAATTTAATTCGATTTTCGCAAATCAGTGGATCCCCCGCGAGAGGCACCTCGCACAGCTCTTCATCCGGCACAAAGGCGCTGCGCAGTCTTTCCGTCTGGCGGGCAAGGTCGTCGACGGCCCCGCCGATCTGCATTGCCGTGGCGAGCCACAACGTTCCGCATCCCAAATGCCGCTTAATCGCCTCCGGTCCAGATTTTTTGGACGCCAAAGCTCCGTGGATTGCCGTGCCCACCATCGAGGCAATTTCGTCGCCAATCCACTGGGACTGCAGCTGCAAGTGGAGCACATAGCGAAGCCAAGACTCCTCCGGCGCAACGATTACCCTTTCCCACCCCTTGCAGCATATGGACTCCGCCACCGCCCCGCAGCCGTCGCCACCGAAGCCAAAGTCGTAGGCGCCGAATGGCTCCTTTTCGCTAAGTCTCGCGGCGTGGGCGGCTGCGGTTACGGCAGTGGACGGGAACGGCCATTCGCCACGACCCCAATCACCTTCGACCGCATCTGGCTCCGCCAATTGGACATAGCCCACATCGAAATGGGGAGCGAAGGGGGACGCGATGGAGCGCGCAGTTCCATCGCCAAAGCCGCTTTTCCTTTCGACAAAAATTCCGCTACAGCCATTGGCGTCCAACGGCATCCGCCACAAAAGCATGTCGCGGCGAATGGCCCTTTCCCGCTCGCCAAGGTAATGGAAATCGTCCAGCGCCATATTTTTTTGGGAGAAAATTTCGCCGTCAAACATTCCGCGGCGCCTCTTCTGCGGAAAATCGTCATCCGCCACGTCGCAAAGGATCAGGTGCCCATGCCATTGGGGCGAAAAGGCACACCACGGCACAATGTGCACCGGCTCCGATCCGCCATCGATTGGCTCATTGGCGCCATCCTCCTCCACCCCTTCGATTTCACTGCGGAGCCAACACAAAAATTCTTCCCTGCTCAGCTTCCCGCACAGCGCCGAAAGCGCCGGCAAATTAGTGCGCAAAGGCGACCATACGGGGAAATCGCGGCAACTGGCCGCAAAAAAATCCTCTGCCGTTGCCGTCTGCGGAAGGGCGCTCCACGGAAGGGCCAACCGGTCGACCGCATCCGGCCCGCAATCGTCGGAAAGGTTTCGGCGGCAATGGTCAATGATTGCCGTCTCCGCATCCGCCAATTCTCCATGGCCCCACCGCCGCTCAACGGCCACGGCGCGCAGCAGTCCAATGCATTGGCAACGCTTTTGGCGCAGTTGATAGCGGAACCAATTTAGCTGCAAGACGCTACACCCTTTGCTGGTGCACTTTGGACTGAGCAAATCCAAAACCGCCACGGAGGCGCCATCGAGGCAATCGCGGACCGCCATGGCGTAGCCGTGAAATTTAGAGAATGCAAGTGCCACCGGACCGCCCACTTCGCTGACGCCATCCACAAGATTCAAAACGCTGCGGCAGATGGTTTCCACGCCCTGCGGAAAGCCACTTAGCTGCGCCAACGGAAATGGACCGGCCGACGGCGCGACTGTTGCAAAATTCTCTCCGCCGTAGGCGCATAGCCGGCGCCACTTCCAAAGCGATGGGAACTGCCCAACGGGACGCAGAAAATGGCACGCGGCGGCGGCGGAATTCGACAGGATGCGGAGAATATTCCAATTGTCCCAGTCCCCCTCGCAGAATCCGTAGCTGCCAGCCAAATCCCAAAGCGGTTTCCCGGAGCGCTTTAAAATTTCTTCGTCAAAGGCGGCTTCCGTAAAAAAACCACACCTCTCGGCCCCATCCAAATCGGCGCATATTTGCACACTGTCGCGGTCCATCGGGCGAAGTTTTTGCACATCCAAGCGCCACTCCCGCCTGCAGCGACTCCGCAATTGCGCCGGAATCAGAGCCGAATCGGCCAAAAGGTTGCCTTGGAAATTAACCGCAGCGGCAATTTCACGGCGGAATGTGCGCGGAGTATGGAGGTAAAGCCCGCCAAAAATGGCCGATCCAGCCAGTGAGAACAGTTTCCTCCGCAGCAAAGTGATATGCGGCAGGTCCGGAACGAGGACGGCGGCACGGCGAATTGGCGAACCGCCGGAAAGAAATTCTACGAGCGCGCCGATGGACATCGGGCAAAATTTTGCGCGCCCGTGCGGCGGAGAGAGAGGGATTCGAACCCCCGGCACCCTTGCGGGTGCTTCGGTTTTCAAGACCGACGCAATCGGCCGCTCTGCCATCTCTCCCCCTCGGTCGCAATATGGGGAGCGGCGCCTAAAATAGTCGAGGGAAATCTAAAGAAAAACGGCACAGCTTTCGCCGCCAAATGATAGATGCCAGTGGCGGGCCACTTTTCGAGTGGTTCCAAATGCAAAAGCCGCGAAAGAAAGGAAGAACCCGCACACTTGAACAAAACCCATTGAGTTTGGCATACTTTTTAAAAAATGCCTTTCCGAGGAATTCCATAGTGAAAAACCAGAAATGCGCAATAGAAAGCCCTGTTCATTTTGATTTGGCCCCACCAATGGAGATTTAGGAAGTGTTTTGCTTCCATCCCATATTGGAATGCGGATATTTGCATGCATAACGCTCTGCTTTAAACCAATCCCAAAATGTGTGCCCCGCATCACATAGCCGCTTCGAAATTCTGAAAGCCGTTCCATTGCCATGGAGACCAAAAAAACATCCCCATTGCAAAAACGAAAATTTGTGCGCAAACAAAATGATATTGTCATCATCGACATTGTTGCGGCATTGGCGCCAAATATGGCAAAAGAAAACAGGTGAACCTTGCGGTAAAATAGCCAAAAATTCCCCAAGTGCCGCCACCCAGTTCCGCGTTGGCCTTCCAAGCTCTGATTCCCCCGAAAGCCTTTGCGCAATACGAATCCTCCAACTGCTCTCTCGCGAGTAGTTCCTCCGCGCTCCAGTCATCCGCCAAATAGAGAACTACCTCGCCCTCATCTGCCCGTCCATGCAGCAGCTAGGCTTTTCACTGTGCCTTGTTGCGTTTCTCACTAACCCGCCGCTAACTAACTAATTATAGCACATCGCTGCAGGCTGCCCTCAAAATTTCCAGCAAAGCCATTTTTCGTGCATGCTGTTTTTCGCCATGGCTCCGCTTAAAAATCTTGCAGAGGGCTTCTTTTTTTGCTTTCCCACAAAAGTTCCGTCAAGAAAATTACCCGTGGAAGGATAAAATTCTTTCATCCAGCAGGGTGCTGGTCTAGTGGATGATTATGCTTATTGTAATTGGCCATTCGTTCAATCCACATGGCTCCTAGTCATTGCATACTCCAAAATGCATACCTTTTTTGATAAAACTTGGCTGCTTTTGGTGAAAGGATTTTACTTCGCAAAGCAATGAAAGAAAGGTTCGCAAAAATCATCATTAGCAATGGCTAATGTGCTAGGTCGACATACGCAACGGAAAAAATGCAAAAAACGGTAGTGGAAAGAAAACTTACAAAGTAGAAGCGTTTATGCGCCAGCCAAAAAATCCCCCAAGTGCCGCCACCCAGTTCCGCGTTGACTTTCCAGCTCTGATTTTCTCGAAAACCTTTGCGCAATGCGAATTCTCAAGCTGCTCTCTCGCGAGTAGTTCCTCCGCGCTCCAATCATCCGCCAAATAGAGAACTACCTCGCCCTCATCTGCCCGTCCATGCAGCAGCTAGGCTTTTCATTGTGTTTTGTTGTGTTTTTCACTAATCCACAGCGAGCTAACTAATTATAGCACACCGCCGCAAGCTGCCCTCAAAATTTCCAGCAAAACGCCCTGCAGAGAGCCGCACGATCTCAGCGTTGCATGATGGCCGATATGTCGCTATTTAGCAGCTGAACATTGCGCTCTGTCGTTGCCCAACTTGTGGCTATGCGTACGATGCTAGACTTGTCATCATGGCGTCCGCAATAGGTCAGGGAATACTTCTTTGACAGCTCTCCATACAGATTGTCCGGCAGTATCGGAAACAGGAGATTTGTAGTGTTTTCCACAAAAAATTTTATGCCGTTCGCTTGCAGACACCCCCTTATTGAAGCTGCCATTTTATTTGCGTGCCTAGACAACTCAAAGTACAAACCGTCCACCAACAATTCGTGAAACTGTATCCCAAGCAGCCTCCCCTTGGCCAATAGGCCACCGCGCTGCTTCATCACCTGCCGAAAGCCATCCGCTATGTATTTGTTTTTCACAACAACAGCTTCACCAAAAAATGCTCCCTGCTTGCTCCCACCTATGCAAAAAACATCGCAGCATTTTGCAATAAACGGAAGATCCATATCGCTATCGACCGCGGCTACGCCATAGCCGATTCTTGCTCCGTCAATATACAAGTAAAGATCTCGTTTGCGACAAACATCACTAATGACCTGAAGCTCTTTTCTGCCATATATCGTGCCGTACTCTGTGGCATGCGTCAGACAAACCATCTTTGGCTGTACGACGTGCACGTTGCCATTATTTTCCAGATATTCCTCACAAACCTTGTCTATCTGCGCTGCGGTTATTTTTCCATTTTCGCCAGGAATGGTAAGAATTTTATGGCCAGCAGCTTCTATTGAACCGGTTTCTTGAACATTAATATGCGCACTCACTGGCGCAATAACGCCCTGGTGCGGACGAAGCGCAGCCGCGATAGCAATGGTGTTTGCCAACGTGCCACCAACTACCATGTGCACGTCTACATCGTCGTTTTGACACGCCTTCCTAATGGTTTTGACTGCCTCGGCACAGTACCTATCGCGGCCATAGCCAAAGGTCTGCTCCATATTTGTTTCAACAAGCCTGTTTAACAGCCTAGGGTGCGCTCCCTCGCTATAGTCACCGCTAAATTCGATCATGCAAAACACCTCCCCGAATAAGCTTTACGGCACAAAGACGCACATTGTGCAACAAGCTAATACAAAAAGCCACTGGAAGATTGGCGCATATGCCAGCAAAAGAATCAATTTAGGAGTGCAAAATTTGGCATTCCCGCTGCTTGCTCTGCCGCCAGCGACGCTAAAGCACTTGGCGGCCGTTAATCCGGCTACGTTCTCCCGCCGCCCCGTGCGCTGGGGTTGCGTTTTGTGTTGCGCAATTTGTTTGCCAATTCTGAATGGAATCTCCCGTAAGGCCCATTTGCTATAAACTTGAGAAAATCGCCAAGATAGCGCACGGCCATTATGAGCTCACCTGCAATTACAGCAAGTATCCATACGCCAGATACTAGCTCATCATTCCTAAATCCGTTTAGACGGCAAAGACGTCGAACAATTCAAAACACGCAAACACGTACAAATGATCCATTGCTCTTAGGGGCGCAAAAGAAGTCGAGAAAATCCCAGCGGCAACGCTCAGCATTGCTTTAGGCGCACATTTCACGCCTCTTTATTGCAGCCCCTCTTCTTCAGCCATTCGTCCGACTTGAACTCTTAAGAAAAAAGAGACGATGGCCATATGGAACTTTGCTTAGTTGCTATTAATTCCAACCTAGCCCATCCAGGCGCTTCACAAAACACAAAACCATACTCATCCGCAAGATCTTCCGGCAACACTTTGCCGCAAAATGGACAAAATCTCACAACTTGTAACGGGGAAGCACTTTTGCTAATGCAATAAGCACATAGCCTTCTTATGCGCATTCTACGCCACGCCATCGATCCCTATGGCGGAGAGGGAGGGATTCGAACCCTCGGTACCTTACGGTACACCTGTTTTCGAGACAGGCACGATCGGCCGCTCTGTCACCTCTCCGCTGCTGGATTCCTTGCCGCTTCCGCTCAAGCTGGCAAGCTCTTTCGCCTCTTCCTTGCTGTGCGGGAACAGAAAACTTTCGTAGGAGCAAAGCTCCTTCTCCCCATCCCTGAGCGATATGCGCCACGCTATCACGTCCTTTGCGGCGACCGTCGACCACCTTTTGTCGGTGAGGCCGACCCATATTTCTTTGCTGCGCTTGCGCTTTCCGTGAATTTTGCCGTCAACTTTGTATATTTTTGGGTCGCCGCCGATTAGAAATTCAAAGATAACGCCCACATCTCCAGGAAAATCGCTAAGGAACTTGTTTAGGTAGGCGATGGCGTAGATGCCACTTTCGCGGCTTCCGTCGCTGCGCACAAGTCCATGGCTAAAGCCGGGATCCTTTCCTGTGACATACTTGAAGAGGCGGTGGAAGTCTTTGGCTTCTTTGTAGGCAATGGCCACATCCCAAATCGAAGGGCCGCCCCCATGGGCCGCAACAGGTTGTGCGGCGCAAGCCATGGCCACCAAAACGGCAAAGCGAAAAGAGCGTAATCCCACTGGGAGATTCTACGCGCCTGCCACAAACGGCAAAGCCAAAAAGTCAGCCGCTAGGATCCTCGAGCCGTCGGCGGAGCCGAGATTTGCGGCAAAGCAAAACCTTATCGGACCAAGACCGCGTACGCAAACTAGTCTGCAACATTCAGTTATCTGAATGTGCATCGCAAATCATTGAGCAGACCGCAAAGTTTGCCGTCACGTTGGCCTCCGTCAAAATAGCTGCAGGCGCAAATGTCATTGTTTAGTTTCTCAAGCGACTCTTCATCGGCAAGTTTTACGTCATACGCTCCATCGGAAGTCTCAATCCAAAAACACACCTTTCCAGGTTGAGTCTTGTCGATGTGGACGCCGCTGTGCGGAGAAACGTGCGGCACAAGATGCGCCGGAAAGTCGCCTCTTGCCGCCGCCTCGCCAAGATGGGCTTCCAGCCGCCACAGCACACTAAAGCGCTCTGATTCACGGCACCTACGCTCAATTTCATCGCGGCGCACACAGGCCGCAATAAGTGAATCGACGTCTTTTTGGTCCGCCGGAATGTGCCGGCACTTCTCCCCGCAACACGTAATGTCGCCGCCGTCATCCCTCTCGCATTCGCCGACTGGACCACCAAATGCCAACTGGGGCCGCAGGCCAACGGTTCCTGCTTTCTCGTCGTCGCGAGCGGATATGGCTCTAGTAATCCACTTTAGATATGCAACAGGATCGCCCTGTAGCATTTTTTCATGCTCGCCAAGAGACCTTTGACAAAATTCTTCCTCTTCCGCGCTGCGGAAAGGACTTTGACGGCCATCGCCAAATGCCGACAGGAAAAACACCTGGGACAGAAACGCCTCTCTTCTGCCGCCAGGCCATAGGGAATGCACATCCAACGCTTTCAAAGATGAATTTTTTCGATAGGCGCCCACACAATCATCGCCGAAGCGCCCCGCATCAATCGCCTCGCCTATGTTCACCCCTTCGGCAACCCTCCTACTAACCCATGGCCAATAATTCTCCGTTGCAGGTGGAAGTGCGTGCGTTGACATCAGCACATTTCGATCCGCCTGGAGGTCAACATCTCCGCCCTTGCCGAGAATCATTTCGCGCGCACCATCGACATTGAACCATAGGCAGAGAAGTCCATATAGAAGCGGCCCTCTTTCCGCATATCTGTCGTCAGCACAATTCGCAATGTACCGCAATAGGGCCACCGTGTGGCGGTAGACGTGCACCCAATTAACGCCTTCGCCGTCGCCAACGCAATGGCTGAAAACGTCCGCAGCGGTCATGCTAACTGACGTACCGTCAGCTGTCTTATAATCTAAGGCGTAGGCGTCCATCGGATCGCCATTTGGATCTGCGCCGTCACATATGGGCAGCCTGAATTCGCGAAACGTCTTCCACGATTCGTTTTCGAATCTTTCAACTAAACTCTGCATCCTCGATAGGTCGCAGCCGCCGCGCACACCGCCGCAAAATTGCTCCATGCGCCCGTTAAATGTGCCACGGTTTCCAGCGGAAATAAGCTCTGTGGCAGATTTTTCTACTTCCTTGCGGCTAAGCCCAGCAATCGAGATCAGGATGCTGTTGGCCGCTTCCGCAATGGCTGCTCGGCCAGAGTCGGCCGTCACTGCGGCCGCTGGAACTGCCATGTTTTTTTCTAATACCAACTCTCGAGTCCTACCTTCTAGTCGGAGCCATTCTTCTGCGCGATGGCAATTGGGGAAACGGACGTAACCAGTGTCTCCTCTTGTGCGTTCAAAAGCCTCAATGTGCTTTTGCCTGTCGGCCACCAAAGCGTCTAAATCACGCTTCGCTTCTGCGCACTTCCTGGGATGCCCAATGAGCAATCCGAGAGCTCTCTTCATTCGAATGGCGGCTAAGATTTTTTTGTACAGGTTGCCACTCCCTGTCGGCATAGCATTGGGACTAGCGAAAGGGTTATCCTTGCGAAATTTAGTATGCAACTCCATTTCATCTTTTCGCAATTGCGCCAATTCTTTAGCGGCTGCGGTAAGTGCCGCCATTGCATTGCCGAACTTTGAAATGCGTTCCGTAAGTTCGCGTTTGCTCGACAGAAGTTCAAATTCGCGCTCATGCCAAATAATCACATTCCTGAGACGAACAATTTCACCGTCGTACTTTGCAAGCGACAGCAGAGCTGCTTCTTCTTCGGATTCGCACACTGGCGGCACATGGCCGCCCATAGCCGTAGTAGTTGGTGCGTACTGCAGCGAGCCGGCGCCAAGCTGCTCAAAAACTCCGTGAATCGACGGAACTTTCAAATCTTCGAGAATCTCGAATCCGTCCATACCACGGCCAGGTTTGAGCAGCAGTTCTACGTATGCGTCCAAATCTTCATCGCGCAAAGGCAAATATGTGACCGGCCTAGGATCAGGAACGCCCACCTTGCCGGCCGCAGACGAAAGTGGCCCTGCATGTCTTGCCGGCTTCGAAACAAAAAAAATGGCGGACGAAGCGGAATTTGGTGCCGTAAAGCGGGCGGCACCCGGATTCGCAGCAGCATTCGCGGACGCAGCAGATTGCGGTTGAATAATGGCTGCAGCTGGCGCATTTGCCGCGAAAATTTTCCGCGAAGCAGGACGCGATTGTGGCGACGATGGCGCAAACGATTGCGGCACCGCAGGTTTCGCCGGTGCCGGAGCGGAAGGATTTGCTGGCAGAACGGCAGACTTTGCCTGATCTGGCGGAACAATGCGAGCCGCAACTTCGACGCCCGCTAGCGACACATCTGGCGGTTTTACTGGGCCGACCGGCACCGAGTCCGAATTGGCGGCGGCTAAATCGCCAGGTTGCGGTATCGCCGACGCGCCTTTCGCCACCAAATCCGAATCCACCAAACCGGCCCTAGCGGCGGCGGCAGCGGCGCCAATGGTACGACCAGCATCCTGAAACGGCGCAGGCCGAGATGGAGATGAAGGCACCGCAGAACTCGCCGGAATCTGGACGGGAGCATTGGCGACAACAGCTGGAATGGACGAAAGTTGCGGCGGCACCGCAGGTTTCGCCGGCGTCGAAGCGGAAAGATTGGCGGACGAAGCGAAATTTGGGGCCCTAGAGCGGGCGGCACCCGGATCCGCAGCAGCATTCGCGGACGCAGCAAATTGCGGTGTAATAGTGGCAGTATCGGTCGCCTTTGCCGCGAAAATTTCAGGCGAAGCAGAATGCGATTGTGGCGGAAATGGCGCAAACGATTGCTGCACCGCAGGTTTTGCCGGAGTCGGAGCGGAAAGATTGGAAGACTGAACGGCAGACTTCGCCTGATTTGGCGGAACAATGCGAGCCGCAACTTCGACGCCTACGGGCGCCATATCGGGCGGTCTTACGGGAACGGCCGCTGCCGAGTCCGAATTGGCGGCGGCTAAATTGCAAGTCGTCGCCTGACCAACCCCGGCTGAGGCATTTCTTGCGGCAGCGTCGCAATAGAGGGCGGCATATTTTTTGACTGTGTCGTCATTCAAAAGAGACCTCGCAATTTCTGCATAAACGATAGCCGCGATGCCGGCAGTTAGCACGCAAATGAGCACGAATAAAACTTTGCCTATGACGCTCGAACCGAAGCGAATGGCGCCACCGGGCGTGTCGGCAACGACGTCGGTCCTCACAAGTTCGGCCGCAACGGATGCTGTGACCGCGGCGGCAATTGGTGACGCCATAAGACACTCGGCTGCGGCAGGTAATTGACGGGACGCAGGAACGTTGTAGTCGTCTGTACTCATCTATATTGCATTTTACCGCGAATAGATATGACGTCAAGATAAATTAAGCAGCGAAAATTTTATGCTAGCCTAGGGAATTGACGACAACGCAAATCGCGGCAAAGCTTTTCTTCGTCAATGCGAACGGCCACTGCCCAATCAAGCGCCTGATTTCATTTTTTACTCTGAACCTTTCCAGCTGGGAAAGGCAATTCAACGAAATCGACTGGGCCGCTTCCAAATTTTGCGAGATCTATCTTCTCCATTTCGCCAGAAGCTTCCTGCACGGAAAAGAAGTTCCCAAACTTCTCTTTCGCCGCAAAGCGAAAAGAGCGCAATTTCACTGAAAGGTTCTACGCGCCTGCCGCAAACGGCAAAGCCGAAAAGTCAGCCGCTAGGATTCTCGAGCCGTCGGCGGAGCCGAGATTTGCGGCAAAGCAAAACCTTATCGGACTAAAATCTCATACGCAAACTGGTCGGCAACATTCAGTTATCTGAATGCGCATCGCAAATCATTGGGCAGACCGCAGAGTTTGCCGTCACGTTGGCCTCCATCAAAATAGCTGCAGGCGCAAATGTCATTGTTTAGTTTTTTGAGCGACTCTTCATCTGCAGGTTTTACGTCATACGCCCCGTCGAAAAAGAAGCACATGCTAGGACCCTCCAGCAGTTGGCTGGATTCGCAAATCGCGGCAAAGAAAGGATTTATCCGTCCAAGACCTCGCACGCAAATTAGCCGATAGCGCCGGCTCTGGAGGCTTCTCCCATTGCTATGTTAAGTAGCTCTCTAGCATGGCCGGGGAGTGGAATTCCTTCGCGCTCACATCTGACAAGAATGCCTACAAGGAACCTGTAAATTGCCCCTTCATCCGCACTACTCGCTTCTTCAAATTCCCCAGCAGCAGTCTCTCTCCAAAGACACACTTTCTCCGGTCCACCACCGCTCGGCGCAGGATCGATGGCTGCACCGCTGCGCGGTGAAACGTGCGGCACAAGATGCGCCGGAAAGGCGCCTCTTTCAGCCGCCTCGCCAAGACCAACTTCTAGCCACCATAGCGCACTAAAGAGCGACGATTTATGGCATCTGCGCTCAATTTCATCGCGGCGCAAACAGGCTTCCCTAAGGCAATCAACGTCCTTTTCGTCCACCGCAATATGGCAGCACCGCTCCCCACAACACGTTATGTCACCATCGACATCCCTCTCGCATTCGCCAGTTGAACCACCAAACGCCAACTGGGGCCGCATGCCAACGGTTCCTGCTTTTTCGTCGTCGCGCGCCGATACGGCTTTAGCGATCCATTTTAGATGGTCGAGCGGATCGCCTTCGCCTTGACTGATCCCGCCAAACGCCGACAAGAAAAACATGCGAGCCAAACACGCCTCTCTTCTGCCACCAGGCCACATGGGGTGCATCTCAAAATTCATCGCAAAGGAGGTTACGGTGAAGCGGGATCTATCCTCACTAATGTCCTCGTCGAAGTGAAGGCCTTCGACTGCATCGCGTATATTTACACCCTTGAGAACCCTTCTTTTGACCCATGGCCAATAATTTTCCGTTGCAGGCGGAAGTGCGTGCGTTGACCTCAGCGCATTTTGATCTGCTTGGAGGTCAACATCTCCGCCCTTGCCGAGAATCATTTCGCGCGCACCATCGACATTGAACCATAGGCAGAGAAGTCCATATAGAAGCGGCCCTCTTTCCGCACATTTGCATTTGCCGTCAGTGCGCGCAACGTTCCGCAGCAAGACCACTATGTAGCGGTAGATGTTCACCCAATTAACGCCATCATCAGCCGCAAAGCAATAGCCGAAAACATCCGCAGCAGTCACGCTACCTGCAACACCATCATTATTCACCCAATCTAAAACGTAGGCGTCCATCGGATCGCTATTTGGATCTGCGCCGTCACATATGGGCAGCCTGAATTCGCGAAACGTCTTCCACGATTCGTTTTCGAATCTTTCAGCTAAACGTTGCATTTTCGATAGGTCGCAGCCGCCGCTCGTGCGACCGCAAAGCTGCCCCATATTTTCATCAAATGTGGTGCGGTCTTTATCTTCAATAAGCTTTATGGTGCATTCTTTTATTTTCTTGGGGCTAAGCCCAGCAATTGAAGTTAAAATGCCATTGGCAACGCCAACAAGGATGCCCTCTTCGGAATCTTCCTCCCATTCTCCGGCTGCCGCTGGAACGGCCATGTTCTTCGCAAATATCATCTCTTTGGTCTCATCGTCCAGCAAGGCCCACTCTTTTCTGCCGTTGCAATTCGGGAAACGTACGTAAGGCACAGCATCACGTCTGGCCTTCTCAATAGCGGCGACGAGATCTTCCCTAGAATTCGTCTCAAGGCCGCCCAAATCAGCCTCAAATGCGAGAAGCTTCTTGTGGATTTTACGGTACTCCGCATAATTAGTCACCCTCAGGTCTGCTGCAGTGATCATTTGGCCAATTTCGCAAATCTCGCGCTCTCGCTCTGCGACTCCCTGCCCCAGTGTTTCGATCTCAGCAAAAAGAGCTTTGAGTTTCCCGCTAATGCCCACATCGGCGGGGCTTTTAAATCCCTCCCAGTCAAGACTGTTCAATTCGTCCGCAGTGAAACTGCCAACCCAGCCGGAATCACTCGATGCGCCATTGGCGGGATTCCGCAATTTATCCTCAATAGCCTCGCTGCGAGATCTGGCTTCGCCTTTTTCGCGCTCCAGATCTTCGCGTCTACGTCGCAATTGCTTCAACTCATCATCAAGTCCTTTGGACGCCAATTCAACATTATCGGAAAATTTAGAAACGTAGTCGCCAAGCCCATTAGCGCCCAGCGAAAGCTCAATGAAGCTTTTTGTCGAAGCAATCTCACTCTTGAGCTTGGCGATTTTAGCGTCGTATTCCTTGAGCGCCGCTAGAGCTTTGCTTTCTTCGGTCGACATCGGCCGCTCTTCCGCGTCCGTGGGCGCAACGGTTGGTGTGTACTGCAGCGAACCGGCGCCAAACGCCTCAAAAACTTCGTGGAGCGCTGCAATTGGCAACGAAGAAGAACCAGCCAGGCTAAGCTTGTAGTCGGCCCTCAAAAGCATTTTTGCGAAGTGCTCCTCGATTTGACTAAGGCCGCTGCCGGATATGTTGGCGGTTCCATCTCCACCGGGATCGCTCGAATCATCGCAACTGTTTCTCATTATTTTGAGGCTAACTGATCCGCCATTTTCGCCGCGAAATCTTTGTTGGCAGACAACGCTGCCTGGATTGATCGCCACTTCGCCGTCAGCCTCGGCGCCAACAAAATATCCAATCCGAACATCGTCGCAGGTCGCCGCAACGCTATATTTCCCACTTATGAGGTTTGCAATTTTAAGAAAAAGCTTTGTCGGGTTTTCGCTTTGCTCCTTGGCAAAACTCTCACATTCGACGCCCTCTTTCGAGTAATCTGTGCGAAACGCAAGCCTTAGAGCCAGAATGGCAATTAAGCTGCTAAGTGTCATTGGTCGATTCGAGCCGGTAGGCTGCTCTCCATCCGGAGTGCCGGATGACACATAGCGGACATCCAGCTGCTTAACGACACTTCCCTTGCTGCTGTCAAACATTAGAGCCCGACCAATTTCGTTAGCTATGCCGTCTCTTGGGCTGAAAATGCTAGAGGCTAACACGCGCTCCGTTGGCGCTATCGCATTAATTTTGGAGCGAATTCCGTCTTCGTCGTAATAGAGGGAAAGATACATGCGCAGCCACCCAAAGTAGCTGCTGACAGTGAATCTCCTGCTTACACCGCCCTCTCCGTTTATCCCTACATAGCAGGCAAGCGCCGCTATCTTTAGTCGTAATCCATGCAACTCAATTTCTAACCTTCCGCCTTCGCCCACGATGAAAATATCGCTCTCGTTGTAGAGGCAAATCCTATCGCCCTTGCGATATTCTACTTTCCCTTCAGGCGTTTTGGTTTCGTCAACAAACCTACTCAGTAGCGACTTCAAACCGCCGGGTAGACTGATGCCGTGCACCCCGCGTTCGAACAAAGCACCGACGTAGGTCGGCAAATCCTGAATTTTGTTAACGAAGTCGTCAATTTCTCCTCTTTCACGCCCAGAATCAACAAGCTGCACTGGAGCGGCAGGCTCCTCGCCCGGTTCTGAATCATTATTCACCACGATTGCAACATCCGTAAACACCTCTTCGACCGGCTGGACGGACGGTGGAGCCGGCGGCGGCACGACGGCCGGAAGAGGTGATGGCGGTGTCACCGCAGCAGAACCAGCAGGAATCTGAACCGGAGGATTGAGATGCCATGGTGGTGGCGGTGGTGGTGGTGGTGGTGGTGGAACTACACTTTGTCCAGCGGCACCTTGAGGCGCACTTGCTGGCGACACAGGTTGTGAGGGTGGCGGTGGAGAGATTTTGGCGGCGCCAACAGTTTTTTTCGTGGAAACTTTCAGCTGAGCGGCGGCGGCATTCACCGGAGCAGAAGCGCCAGCATTGGCGGGGGCAGTTGAAGGCTGCGGCAGCAGCTTGGATCGTTCGGTTGACTTTGCGGTTGCGTCTCCTTCACCTTCTGAAGCCAGCAGCGGCCCGCTGGCCGTTGTCTGACCAACTTCGGCGGCGGAATTTCTTGCGGCAAGGTCGCAATAGAGAGCGGCATATTTTTGGACCATGTCATCGCTCAGGCGCGCTCTGGCGATTACAGCGCATACAATGGCCATAATGCCGGCAGTTATCACGCAAATGAGCGCGAATAAAACTTTGCCTAGGGCGCTCGAGCCGAAGCGGATGGCGCCGCCGAGCGCGTCGGCAATGGCGTCGGTCCTCACCAGTTCGGCCGCAACCAAGTGTTGCGTGACCGCGGAAACGATGAATGGCGCCAGAAGATATTCGCTGACGGCATTTAGCGGACCGGCAAGCATGGCGCTATTACTATCGACACTCATTGCCGCAATTTCTACTGCAAATCGATGTGCCGTCAATGCAAATTTAGCGCCCAAAATCCTAGACTAATCTAAAGAATTGGCGGCGCCCAACCCGCAATACGGAAGAATGGCGACTCTTGCCGTCGATAAAATCCCCTGGGCAAAGCTTTTCTTCGTCAATGCGGACGGCCCCCTGCGCAATTAGACGCCTAATTTCATTTTTACTCTGAAACTTTCCGATTGAAAAAAGCAATTCAATGGGATCGACTGGGCCGCTTCCAAATTTTGCGAGATCTACCTCCTCCATTTCGGCAGGAGCTTCGCGCTCCGAAAAGACATTTTCAAAATTCTCCCTCTCGCCACATGCCGCTGCTGGCCCATGGAAAATTGACACTATTTCGGCGGCCAGCTGCTTCTTCGCCTCCATCGGATGCGGCGCACTCGCCTCCATGGACCAGTCGCCGCGAGCAAGAAGGAGGCGGTAATAGTCCCCCATGGCGCTGTCGGGGATTGACATCAACTTTCCAAACATGTCCCTGGCGCAGTCGTTGAAGGCGACGTAATTGTCGTAGCTCTTCGACATTTTGCGGACGCCATCCAGTCCAACGAGCAGCGGCATGGCTATTACGGCTTGGCCAACTGTGCCGCGATTTTTTTGCATCTCTCTCCCCACCAGCATGTTGAATAGCTGATCGCTGCCGCCCAGCTCGACGTCGGCGCCCAGCGCAACTGAATCGTAGCCCTGCAGAAGCGGATAGAGAAACTCCACAACGGCTATTGGATTTGCGGATCCATATCTTTTGCTGAAATCTTCCCGCTCCATAAGCTGGGCAACGGTCATCTCCCTGGCCAGCAAAAGTGTATCACCCATTGACATGGAGCCAAACCACTCTCCGTTGTGGCGGACGGTTGTTCTCTTTTCGTCTAAAATCTTAAAGGCCTGCTCCATATAGGTTGCGCCATTTGCGCGAATCTGCTCGGCGCTAAGAAGTGGCCGCGTCTGCGATCGGCCGCTCGGGTCACCGATTGTGGTGGTGTAGTCCCCTATGAGAAAAATGGCCCTATGGCCGAGGTCCTGAAACTGCCTCAATTTGCGGAAAACAACCATGTGGCCGAGAGTCAAATCTGGACGCGTCGGATCGACGCCCAGCTTCACCGTTAGCGTCTTGCCCTCCTTTAGCTTTCGCTCGATGTCTTCCCTGCCAATGCCGTGGCTGGCGCCAGAAAAAAGCAATTCAACCGCCTCTTCAACCATTGGTCACCCTATGGCAATTTGCCATAGCCATTGCAAGGCATTTCCGCCGGCGACGCCATGGAGCCGGCCAATAGCGCGGCCGGCAAGCCCATTCTCACTTTGAAGAAATGCACAATTAGCTATTGGCGAAAATTAACACTGCAGCAGCGGATAGAGAAACTCCACAACGGCTATTGGGTTTGCGGGCCCATATCTTTTGCCAAACGCCGAAAACAACCATGCGGCCGAGGGCCCAATCGGGACGCGTCGGGTCGACGCCAAGCTTCGCCGCTAGCGTCTTGCCCTCCTTTAGCTTTCGCTCGACATTTTCCCAGCCAATGCAGTGGCTGGCGCCAGAAAAAAGCAATACGGATTGGGCAACGGCCATCTCCCTGGCCGGCAGAAGCGTATCACCCATCGACATGGAGCCAAGCCGCTCTCCGTCGTGGCGCACTGCCATCCTCTTCTCGCCTAAAATCTTAAAGGCCTGCTCCATGTAGGTTTCACCATTTGCGCGAATCTGCTCGGCGCTAAGAGGTGGCCGCGTCTGCGATCGGCCGCTGCACGGCAATTTGCCGCGGCCGCCGCAAAGTATTTCCAGCGGCGGCGCCACGGAGACGGCCACGAGCGCAGCCGGCAAACCCGCTTCCGCTTGGAGAAACGCACAATTAGCTATTGGCGAAAGTGTGAATTATAACTAGTTTGCTATTATGTTGTTGACAACGAGAAAGTTAGAACTATATATAACGGCGCTATGGAAGCACTAACTGGATCACTAAGCCTGCCATCGGCGGCTGGAAGCTTGGACAATCTTTGCGAATTCAGCGGAGGTGGCGCAGCTTGCCCAACGCCACCCTCTGGAATTAGCAGAAATGGAATCGCCTACATCGTTGGCGGCATTGGCGCAGCCATCGCGACAGTCTTCGGAGCACTGCTTGCGGCTGGCGTACTCATGGCGGCCATCGCCATACCGATAATATGCGCAATGGCGGCCGCTGCCGTGGCAGGCATTGGATGCGCAATTGCGCTGCCGAGAAACGAAAGCGTTGCGGAAACCCAACCGCAAGCGCAGGCGGCGGCGGAAGCTCAACCGGAAGCGCAGGCTGCCGGCGAAGACGCCGCACCGTTGGAAACGATTGAACTAGAGTCGGCCGTGGAATTGGACGACGGACATGGTGTCGAGCCGAACGCTGACGCGCCCGCGCCGAATGCCATCGCCAACGGCGGCTCCGCACCGCAACTTCGCCGCGTAAAAGCGCTAAGCAAAAGCGACAGGGAAGCCGTGGAAATCATCCATTACCACGGCACCATAAATGGTAGCGGCTTCAGAAGCCACATACACTACCTAAAGGACGACCGCGGCCGGCCGCTGCGCACGTCATCGAATCTCTGCAACTTGCCAAAGTTATTTCCAAATCTAAGAGAGATCAAAGTGCGTACGCAAGAAACACTTGATCGGGTAACGCATGATCTCGGAAGCGCACGGACCCTCAGAGGAATATCCCTGAGGGTCGCCATGGCCGATTAGAGGCAGCAACTAAGGGCGCCGCCTGGGGCGGAAAATCTTTCCGCCCTAGGCGGCCTTAGTGATTTTGCCGGCCTTTATGGCCTTCACTGAGACCCACAGTCGGCGAACTTCCCCGCTCGCCAGGCGAACGCGTACGTGCTGCACGTTTGGCTTGAATTTCCTAGCCGTAACCTTCATGACGTGCATGCCAATGCCACCACTCTTCTTTGAAAGCCCCTTGCGGCAGATAATCGAACCTTTCGTTGGGCGCTTGCCCGTTATTGCGCAAATTCTAGACATCTACCAATCCCCCGCAGCAATTGCGATGGCACAGAGCAGCAAATTCGATTGGCGCTGTCAAGGAAAAGAGTGAAAATTTTAGCCGTAGAAAGCTCATGCGATGAGTCATCGGTCGCATTTCTCGACGGCAGAAATGGATTCACCTTCGAGGAAACAATTTCCCAGGCAAATTTGCACAGCCCCTACGGAGGAGTTGTCCCCGAGTTGGCCGCCAACGGCCACATGGAATCCATACCGCAACTCATAGGGCTGTGGCGAAAATCCTGCCGCCATCGGCCGGACGCCGTAGCGGTGACCGTTGGCCCAGGCCTTGTCGGCTGTCTCGCCATGGGCTTCGCCGCAGCCCGATCACTCAGCATCCTTCTCGGCTGCAACTTTTTCGCCGTCAACCATCTCCACGGCCACGGCCTGTCGCCATTCATGGCGCCGTGGCTCCGCGGCGAAACGCTCGAAAGCTACCTTCCGCACATTGGCCTGCTGGCTTCCGGCGGCAACAGCATCATCTTTCGCATCTTGGAGGATTGGTCCATTGAGGTCCTATGCCAAACGGTCGACGACGCCGCCGGAGAGGCTCTCGACAAGGGGGCGAAATTGCTCGGCCTCCCCTATCCTGGCGGCGTTGAAATAGAGCGGCTATCCGAAGGCGGAAATCCGTCCGCATTCCACTTCCCCGTAGCATTCGCCGCAAATGAAATGCAACTCAGCTTTTCCGGCGTTAAAACATCTCTCCTCTACGCGCTACGCCCAATGGAAGAGGAAGAGATTGAAAGAAAAAAGGCAGACCTCTGCGCCAGCTATCAGGCGGCCGTAATTGGTGCGCTATCCAAAAAAACCGCCCTTGGGCTGGAAAGATTTCGCGCGAAAAGCGTGGGCATCTCCGGAGGCGTATCGCAAAATTTATTGCTCCGCAAAGAATTTGCTAAGCTCGCTCGCCACTACGGACTTCCGCTGCTGGCGGCCGAAAAGCGCCACTGCGGCGACAACGGCGCCATGATCGCCTTTGCCGCCTCGTTCTCCCAATTCCGCATGGGAAACCCTGGAGAGATTTTCCCAAAATTGCCCATGGGAACGCCGTCAAATTCCCGCAAGCAAAGCCCATAGCCACCCCCTTGCCGCACTCACTTTGCGCAAGCCTGACCATCCAACGGAAGACGCACAGCAACTTTAATGGCATTGGCGCCAATGCGGACGAAACAGCAGCTGGCGGCAATTTGAATTGTCTTTTCGCAAAAAAACACACATCGAAATGTGAATGGATAGTCTTAGCCAGCGGCCGAATTTCGCTTTGACGGCTACGGCTCTGCTCATGCGCAGCAGCAACTTCCGCTTAACAAGCAAAAATGTAACGGAATTTCGAAGTGGAAGAGCCATACAAATTGGCGGCAAATCTTACACTTTCGCACTGAGCACGCTTCACATTATCTCTTTGGCGTTTTTGACAATCGCAACAGCAGGATTCGTGTGGGCGATTCTAGCCATCAAACTTTGCGTCGACAGAAAAAACGCCAAATCGCAAATCGCAATTCTCTACGCCGCCCTCAGCCGACCCACTGCAACAGACGACCAGGTGCATCCAGTTGAACCGCAACTGCAAGGTGCTTTTACGGTGGACTTAGCGCCAGCCCATTGCGATGAGCCGGAAGCTGCGGAAACGCTCCAGGAAGAGGAGGGCGCGCAGCCAAGCGGCCAGGAAGCGCAGCAGATTGCGGCAGCGCAATCGCCACCGCCAATCGCAAATGCGCCGCAGCAGCAGCCCGGAATGCCAGCGCCGCAGTCAGCCGCAGGGAGCGCAACCTCCACCATCGCGCCACCTTCGCCGCAGCAACTGCCACAGCAGAGCGGCTCAGCCGTGCCGCCGCCACCGCCAGTTCAACCGCCACTGTCGCCAACGGCAACCGCTAGCGGCGCCCCAGCCGCATCCGAAGAAGCGGCCGATGACCCGCCAGCAGCTACGGCAATGGACAAACCTG
>JAIRXB010000017.1 GCA_031268535.1 Puniceicoccales bacterium
GCGATGGCGGCAGAGCGGTGCATCTACGAGCACCGTTTTTCATCTTTTTTTCCGTCGAATTTGAAAACTTCCGGCGTTTTCAGATCCCTGCGGAGCTATTCGCCTATGAGCTCCGCTTCATTTTTTTTCATTTTTGGCCTGCAGCCTTTGGAGTAGCTGTCCCGTCCCAGCCGAGTTTTGAAACCTCCGGCGGTTGTGGAGGAACGGTTCGCCTAGGAGCACCGTTCACTTTCCATTTTTGGCCGTTTCTCAGTCGAGTTAGAAAGCCTCGACAGTTTCGGAAGAGCGGTTCATCTGTAAGCTCTAATCTTTTTCCATTTTGTCCTGCGTCCTTTGGAGTAGCTGTCCCAGCCGAGTTTTGAAACATTCACCGGCGTTGTGGCGCATCTGTTCTTTGGCAAATTTTGCCCAAGCCAAAGGCCGTTTCGACGAAAACCGCCAGTAAACTGCGACTTTTCGCCGGCACCTTTCGACCCACTTCCGAATAAGCCTTCGGTCGGCTCGGCGATAACTTTCGCGACACACATCCTACAGTCGACAATGAGATGTCCAATTCCATTCGGAACCCATCTCAGTAGCCGTCCATATTGCCGCGGATCCATTTAGCCGCGAAACAACGGCGACGCCAACGGTACTTTTTGATCCCCACTTCCGCACACGCCTTCGGCCAACTCGGCGAAAAGGATATGTCGGAGGAGGTTGTCTCCGAAGTTGTTAAGGATAAAGAAAAATAATCAGTTTGATCGCAGGATCGACGGCAACAGCGCAGCAAACACGAAATTTAAAAACAACTTTCCGATTAACCAATAGCCTTCGTCGTCCTGGCTACGGCCGCCTTTCGACAACCACAATTAATCGGCTGCTTGGCGCAGCTAAAGCCAACGCGCCGATGATTGAAGGATGGCCGCAGCCTCATCTGAGTCTGCGAATAAACTATTTGATACAACTATGCATGGCCGTTTGCGGGGGCTACTCACCGACATGTCGAGCTTGTTTAAGTTGTGCCAGCAGAACCTAGCGGCATCACATATGCCAAATGAACCACAAGCCTTTGATGGGCAATTTGATTCACCCCTATTGGGGCCAGCTAATTACTCGCAAAGGCTCAGCGTGCGCTTTGGCGCCATTGGGCCATTCTTTCGCGCACCTTACTAAGCTCTGTATCGACTTTGGCTGGAGACAGATTGCTATTGACACTAACAATCGCGTCAATTACTTTTGCACTGCTACTAACCGTTCCATCGATATTGGAGGCCGCTCTCTCAATGCAGGAAATTGATTTGTCAAAATCCTTCTCCCAGTGCTCAATTGCCGAAGCAATGGCCCATCTCTCATCGGCCGCAATGGCCGGAAACTTTTTTTGCAAATGCTCATCGATGTGCTGCACGACAGCGGTGCGAATCGTGAACGCCAGACATGGCGTTTCCGAAGAAATGTGGAATTTGATAGCTAGGTAGCTGAGGGCCTTGACGCAATCATCCTGGTAATAGTTATCGAGACCGACCATTGAGCAATAGCTCAGCCTGTTTGTGAATTTTCTCCTCTCCGTAACGGACGCGCCTAACGTATCAATCCTGGCCAACAGCTCCAAGAAAAGCGACTTTATTTTGTCAAAAATGCTGGCGGTTGCCAACTGCGAATTTGTTCGAACAGCCTCCAGAAGATCAAATGTAATCTTGTGCTTTTTTGCGTAGGCTTTGGCTATTTCTTCGCCATGGACCTTTTCAAATGTCGTTGGCGCCGAACGACATGTCGCCACCATCTGCGGGCTTACGCTAACCATTACGTATGGATGATAGGCGCAACGGCAACATTTGCCAATGGAAAATGCAGCAGATGTGGGAAAAACTCAATTGCCAACGGAACACTTCCGCCTAGCGGCTGCTAATTTAGCTCCTTCGAAAGCATAGAGCCGCCGCAAGAGCCAAAAATTCGCAGCGCCATTGGCGCAACTTCTCCAATTTTCGCCAGAGCAAACTATTTGCCGCCAACGTCCATCCGGCGTTTTATGTCAGCAATGGCGTGCGAAGCTTTCCCGTCAACGGACACGCCTTCTCCGCGCCGCTTTCCCGGCATGCCGCGGCCGAGCGCCATAGGGCTGGAAATAATCCTTTTGGATTGCTGTCGCGGACGGCCAAAGCGACAGCTCCTTCTTTCCATTGCCGCCAACCGCCATGACGGATGACCTTATGGTGACAATTTCGTCGTTGGCCGCCAAGAAATCAATCGTCCGAGCGCGAAGCAAATCTTTCTTCATCTGCATCTTAAGCGCCAAAAGCACATACTGCTCCTGCCGCATCATTTTGAACATGGAATTTCCCCGCAGAGAACCCTCTTCGCAAGCGGCCCCCACTGTTCCCAGGTTTTCCGGAATGTGCACGGCCACAAGCCGCTCGCACACACCGGTGGACACACTCAAATTTTCCCGAGAAGCTTTTAGAATGCCGTCTCAGCAAAATATTCGGTAAGCACGCCAAGGCCACGCACTCATTTGGCCTGACACTGCATGCCGGGCGCACAAAAGCGCTAATGGCCTCGTCAGTTGGAAGCTATATTTTAGGGCTTCCGCAAAAGGCCACAATATCGCCTCCGCCACGTTTGACGGCGGAACATTTAATCTGGCGGCTGGCGAGCCGTGAGGGACGGCCGTATGCGAAGGAGATTTCATGAGCAATGAATTCGTCGCAGGCGGAAACAATGGAGCTATTTATTCGCAGCACCATAAACTCCATACCGCCATCGGAATGCATCAGCGATGCTGGCGGCACGAATCAGGCCGACAAAATGCCGCGAGCGGTGCTGCGGCAACCTTTATGCAGCAATTTCGATGCTGTCTACGGCGAAACAATGGTGCGCCATGAGACGATCGGAAAGCGGCCACCCTATTCTGTTCGGGAAATCACGTTTCCATATCAAGCTGGTGCGGCCATAGGAACCGCGTCCAGAGAGGTGGGCGCAAATGATGAGCTTGGGCAATATGCTGAGTGCCCGAACATCAATTGTGGGCGCCGCGAAAAAGCCACTTGGAAAACAGCGCAACCCTACGGCGCGGCGCCTCCACTCATCAAGCCGCAGCCGCCATTCAATTGTGGGCAAAATTCACTTGCCACAGCTGGCCCAAAATCTAATGGCTTCACCGGATGGACGCCATCATATCTCTCTGCAAGAGGCGAGGATTTGCCTTCCAGTCCTCTGAAATTTACGGCGGACTCGGCGGCTTTTTCGACTACGGCCCTCTTGGATGTGCGCTCAAAAAAAACATCAAAGATTTCTGGTGGCGCGAAATGGTGCAGCTGCGCGAGAACGTTGTGGGCCTTGACAGCAGCGTAATTGGCGGCTCCAAAATGTGGGAAGCGTCTGGGCATGTGGCCGGATTCTCCGACCCGATGGTGGACTGCCGCGAATCCGGCATGCGCTATAGGGCCGACCAGTTATTTTTTTCGCCAGTAGCCATCTCCGGAAAAACTATCTGCCATCTCTCCATTCTAGATAGTCCACAGATGGAAGAAGACGCCCTAGCAATGGCGCGCTCCCTGCTGAAAAAGCGCGGCGAAAGCGCCGCCCCCGACAAATTGCGGCTGCGGCCCATAGCGGAGGCGACCGCCGAAGAGTTACGGCAAATTCCGTCGCCGGCAACGGGAACGATAGGCGCGCTAACCGCTCCGCGGGCTTTCAACTTGATGTTTCGCACATCCATCGGAGCTGTCAGCGATGCATCCGCCACGGCCTACCTGCGTCCCGAAACCGCCCAGGGCATTTTTGTAAATTTTCAAAATGTTTTGGCGTCGTCGCGCCTAAAACTTCCATTCGGCATAGGGCAAATCGGAAAAGCTTTCCGCAACGAGATCACGCCGCGAAACTTTTTATTCCGAATGCGCGAATTCGAGCAAATGGAACTCGAATATTTCATCGACCCCGATGCCGATTGGTGCCGCATCCACGGCGAATGGGTTGAGTCGCGCCTCGCCTGGTATCGCTCCATCGGCATAGGTGACAAATTTCTCGGCAAAGAGGTGCATGCCCAAGAGAAGCTTGCCCACTACGCCCGCGCCTGCACCGACATCACCTTTCGCTATCCATTTGGCGTTTGCGAATTGGAGGGAATAGCGGCCCGCGGCGATTTCGATCTCCGCTGCCATTCCGCCGCCAGCGGCAAAGCGCTCGACTACTTCGACGGCGACAAACATTTCATGCCACACGTCATAGAGCCTTCCGCCGGAGTTGATAGGGTTTTTTTGGCGGTCCTCTGCGCCGCCTACGGAGAAGACGAAATTGGCGGTGAGCGGCGCACGCTTCTGCGGCTTGACCCCAAAATTGCGCCCGTAAAAGTTGCCGTGCTTCCGCTGCTTAAAAATCGCAATGATCTACTGCAGCTTTCCAGAGAAATATTTCTCAAATTACGCCGCCGCTGGAATGCCGTTTGGGATAGCTCCGGCGCCATCGGCCGCCGCTATCGCCGCATGGACGAAATAGGCACACCGCTGGCAGTCACGGTGGATTTTGAATCCCTAGAAAACGGATCCGTCACCATGCGGTTTCGCGACAGCGCCGAGCAGGTACGTCTATCAATCGGCGAACTGGAAAGCGCCATAGGGAACTTGGTGGATTGGAAATGACCGCACGAGTAGGCACCGCACTAAATTTCGCAAAAAGTTTCGTTTGCGCTAAAAAAAAATCGCCTTGATTTCGCGCCACTCCAGACTGCGTTCCGATGGCATCGGCTAATTTTGGTGAACAGCTGCGGCAGGCTAGGGAGAAACTACAGCTCACTCTCAAGCAGGTGGAAAGTGAAATCAAAATACGCTGCGACCTCCTGCAGGAATTCGAAGACGGCAGATTCAATTTCGATTTTCCCCAGATCTACCGCCGCGGTTTTCTGAAAACCTACGCAGAATTTCTCGGACTAGACGGCAGTAAACTGATGTCACAAATAGATTTCGGCGATGGTGGCGACGGCGACGGAAGGGGCGAGACGCACTCGGCGGCCAAACCGCCAAAACGGCAGCAGACCACGTCGGCGGCAGCATCGGCTGGCGCCGAATCGGATGGGGAATGGGAGAACGTAGACGGACATGAAGAGAAGCGCAGCTGGTGGCGCGGCGTCCTCGATGGCTTTTTGGAAAAATTTCGCAGCAAAAAGTGGAAGGCCTATGGCGCAGCCTCCCTATTGATCGTAGTGGGCGGCTTCTTCATTTTGCGGCCCTCCAGAGGCCGCGACCTGGAGTGGGATGAACTGCTCGGCGGCGACGGCGCAGACGTAATCTTAATAGGGGCAAATGCTCCTAAAAAGCTGACAATTAATGCGCTAGAAGACGTAAGAGTCCTCGTGAGGGAGAAAAAATCTAAGCAGAAAATTTTTGCCGGAACCATAAAAAAAGGGTCCAGCGAAGAACTTTCGTTCAGGGAAAACGTGCAAGTTTCCTATTCGGACGGCGCGGCCATTTCCATGCGCCGCGACGGAGACACATCGCCATTGGGGCCCAAAAAATCTGGAGCCGGCTGGCTGGAAATCGCCTATTGAGAAGTTTTCACATGCTCCATTCGCAGCTATTTCAATCTTTCGGATCACTCCTCCCCTTTAGGGAATTTTTTTTTGGCCGCGGCGATCCGTGGCTTTGGCCGTCCTCAGTCGGAGCGGCATTGGCGGCGTTCATCGGCGGTAGCGAATTCCATTCGCCAGGGGCCGGCATTTTCATTCACCGCTCGTCCACTGTCTGCGAATCGGCATCCATCGTTGGCCCCGCCTTCATTGGCGAAGGAACTGCCGTTGGCCACTGCGC
>JAIRXB010000009.1 GCA_031268535.1 Puniceicoccales bacterium
GGTCAGCTTTGGCGTAAGCGGATCGCAAGCTCACGGACCTGGTCGGACTGGGGAGACTCGAACTCCCGACCTCTTGCACCCCATGCAAGCGCGCTACCAGACTGCGCCACAGCCCGAAAACAAAAAGCCAGGAAACCTGCGGCGCTCGGGCAACCTCGCTACCGGTGCTTCCTTCCGGATCTCGCGGAGTTCACGGGCGCACCGCCGCACAGGACCTGGCCACAGCCATGGCATGACGGAAACCAGCCGCCGGCAAGAAAAATTTTCCGCAAGATGTGCCCTTATTGCTTATTGCAAGTGTCTCCTCAGCCGCCACCGAAGGTTGCTTTTGGGAAGCCGCATGCCGCATAGTAGTTATCAGGTTTGTCTTTATCTCCATCGCTAACGCCTTCTCTCCGCCCTATGGTGTATGTTTTGCCTCTAAACTCCACCTTTTCCGTATGGCCTTTTTTCTCGAAAATCTCGCCTAACGTCTTCTTGCCATCAGTGCGTGTGCGCATCATCTCATCAATGATTTCGTCGCGCACTTTGGGCCGCTCCTCACCTACGGATTCCACAGGCAATTCTATGGCCACCTTCGCGCCAGGAGCTCTGGCCATCTTCGCGCATTCGGAAGCAAAATCGGAAAAGTGCTTCCTTGCAATCTCGCGTTCTTGAATGTGGCCCAGCCCCTGCTGGTGGGATGGAAAAGCTCCTAGTCGGTCAATCACAATTGTGACCTCCCGTCCAAGCGCCATGGCGCATCCTATGTAGCGGCGCAATTCTTCCATGTCCACATCTGCCCTAACCCTCAGCACGCTCAACTTTGGAAGTTGCGCGAGCGATGGTAGCGTAATATGGGAATTATAATTGGTTCCTCTTACGTCCACAAGTCTGTCTTCTGTTTTCTCCGCCGTTTTCTGCTGACCGGGAGACCACTCAATTACTGCTGCAGCATTCAATTGCGTAAATGCGGACGCTGCCGACGGCTTTAGGCACAGATCTAGCGGTATACCATACGGGACCCTGCAGCCATAAAATGTAGCCCCTTCGCCTTCGAACAGCCCGCTATCGCCACCATTAAGCTTGCCGCCAATTTCATTGCCTTTTGCGCAAAGGCTGTCGTGGAGATTTATGAGGGCAATTGTTTTTGGATCCTTGAAGCCATAACGCAATGCGGCATATTGCAACACGGAGAGTTCGTAACACCCTTCAAGTTTGGACGTTAGCGCCACTATTTGAACTCCTTTGCCGCCCAGCTTAACGGCAGCCATTTCGGCAATTTGCACAGCGACAAGAAACACTTCCGGATTTGCTTCTATTGGACTTCCTCCTTCTTCTGGACTTTTTTCTCGCCAAGGCGCCGCTCCGCATATGCTGTCAAAGACGCTAACGGCCGCCTTACCGCAAACTTGATCTGCATAGTACGCCCCTCCGGATTGCTTTACGACCGAGCTGTCCCTTAGTGTGGCAAATTTGTCGTTGATGCCGCTTCTCCGAAAGAAATCAGAATCGATGGCGTGAATTTTTGCCGCGAGTTTTAGCATCGCTACCTTTAGGTCGAAGCCGCCATCCTTTTCGTCGCGCGACAGAATAAATTCGAAAACGGTTGCAGGTCCTCCATCAGTCGCCCTGCCGGTGGAAATTCTCTCGAAAGTTTTGGTGAAGAGCCCAGAATCCTTAAGGCTTACGCCGCAAGTTTCCACTGCCGCAAGAAAGATCCCCTTTAGGTCGGAATCGCTAATAATTTGTTCAAGAATTTTAACGGCTTCGGTGCCGGAGATTGCACTGTCTTTGCTAAACATAAGTTTGACAACTTCTGCAACAGCAGCCCTGATTTCGGAATCTGTTTTTTTGCATTGATATGCGCGCGCTTCTACTGTGCCAAACTTGAAAGCATCGGCGACTTTGTCGCACACGTATTGGACAACCTGCCCAAACTTGGCATTCTTTTCTCGAAAAGCAGCCCAGATGTCCCTGAAGCTATTAAAAACTCTTTCAGAGGTAGTTTTCTTCGCATCGCCAAGAGCTTCCGTAGCATGCATATACGTAAACGGCGACGATCCACCAACAACAAAACTCACAGTTGCATTTTAGCTTTGGCGGGAAATTTTCCAAGCGGAAATCTTAAAGCCTCACACAACATCTTGGTGAAGAAAAAGATAAAATTTTAGGCCTTTGGGCCGACTGCCTTTGTTTGGCGCGCCTTTTGGCGGCCACCGCCGATAAATTTTGCAGCGGCGGCCTATTTTTTCGCAAAATATGGCCGCTCCAGAGAGGGTGGAGGCACGAACTCCCACATCTTACGCTCCATAAAAGCGAGCCACCGGGCTCGCCACACAGCCAGAGAAACAAAAAGCCATGACGCCTGCGGCACTCGGGCGCCCTAGCTTATCGATGCTCCACTTCAAAATCTAGCGGCACGGGCGCACGGGGCCTAGGCACAATCGCGCCACAGCTAAAATCTGCGGCGGTAAGAAACTTTTCCAAAAGCCGGCTAGGGCAAATGCATCTATTCCGAGCTAAGCATTATACTTTCTGCCGCTATGACTTAGTCTCCTCCGGCAGGGTTTCCCGTGGAAAATTGTGCGCCACAACATAGTCGCCCTCATCATTGCTGCCGACTTCGGCTCCATCTTTCAGCCTTACACTATATTCCACGCCGTCCAACACCACGGATTGCGTAGAAGTTGCACTCGCGAACAGGACCCCTAGGCCCGCTCCCTCAGAAGCGCTATTGCCGTCCACTAGCGTTTGGATAATTTTATGCTTAACATTTGCCCTTTCCTCAGAAACCGTTGCCGCAGGTAATATTATGGATGGCTTTTCGTTTTTGCGAGACAGCTTCAACATGCGCGCTCTCGCTTCGCCATAGGCTTTAATTTGGCCGTCTGGTATTTTTGCTCCATGGTGAGCATATGGCTCGTCAAGTTCAATTGTGACATTCAGGCCGAGCCCAGCAACGCATTTCGCATATAATTCCACCTCCTCCATGTTGACATCCCAGCCAACCTTTACGTGTCTTATGCTAGGGAATTGTGCAAGAACCGGCAAGCGAACGTACTCAGCGGCGCCATTCCCATATGTTTTTAATGTAGTAAGTTGTTTGGAAAAGTTCTCACCTACGCACCAGTACCCACGAGACCAGCTACACACAGCTGCGCCTGACAATGCTTTGGTAGTCTGCGAAAGCGTAGAACAATTCCTCAAAGGCAAACCAATGGGATGCCTGCATCCTTCAAATATAGCGCCATGTTCATCCAGCAAAGCGTCACTAACCTGCAGCGGAAGACCTTCTTTATAAACGGCAACGCCGGCAGCCCTTTCGTAAAGCCTAATGAGCGCAATCGTTTTCGGATTTTCGAAACCGTAGCGCAACGCGGCATACTGAAGTATGGAGAGTTCGTCATCCGGACTTCCGTCGTTGTTAAATTTTGATGTCAGCAAACTTTTGACGTCTTCTCCGTCAACGTAAACTCCAACCTTCTCCGCAAAAGACACTGCAGCTAAAAACACTTCCGGCTCTTCGGAGACCAATTTTAAGTCGAGCTGCCTTCCGCATAGCCAATCAAAAACACAGACGGCAACCTTGCCGCCAAACTGATCCGCGCGGTACTGCCCGGCCGTATTATTAATTACCCCGCTATTCCTTACCACATCGAGTCTAGTGCTGTTCCTCATCTCGCTAAAAAGAGCTATGTTTGTTGCGCTGATTTCTTTTACGACATTCAGCATTGCCACTTTTAGATCATCGCTGCCATCCCGTTCGTCGCGCGCCAAGATGAACTCAAAAGCCGTCACTTTATCAGTAATCGAGTGGGTTTTTGTGGTGCCGATCCAGCCGTCGAATGTTTTAGTGAAAAAACCTTTTAGGGCACTATCGTTTCCACCGCACATTTTCATGATCTCCAAGAATATTTCCTTCAGTTGAGGGTCACTAATAATCTTTTCGAGAATCGCCACAGATTCTGGGCCTGTTATTTTGCTGTCTTCGCTAAATACAAGTTTAACAACTTCTGCAACAGCAGTCCTGATTTCGGGATCTGTTTTTGCGCTGCATGCATATGCATGAACTACTGACTCGCCTCTCTTCAAAGCATCGCTAACTTTGTCGCATACGTATTGGACAACCTGCCCAAACTCGGTACGCCTTTTCCGAAAATCATCCCAGATATCTCTGAAACTAGTGAAAACTTTCGCACTGCGATCCTTCGCCACATCAAGGCGGACTATAGCATCGCCATATGTCACCGGCGGCAATCCACTCATGCCTAAACTCACGGTCGCATTTTAGCTGTGGCGGGAAATTTCACAAGCTGGAATCGTAAAGCCTCACACAACAGCTTGGTGAAGAAAAAAATAAAATCTTAGGCTTTTTGGCTAACTGCCATCTGCAGCTTTGCCGTTGGCGCTTTTCGTTTGGAAAAGGCTATGGCTATTGCGCCGTCGCAAACATCTACGGAAAACCTTCCCGAGCCCTCCGCGCATAAAAGTCTTTCGGCAAGTAAATCTTCGAGCTTCCGCTCAAGCGTTCTGCGCAAACCTCTTGCGCCGTGTTTGCCATCAAAACCCTCCTCCATAAGGAGCTTTTTGGCGCCGTCGCTTACGGCTAGCGTACAGCCCCTCTCGCCGATGCGCCTTCGCAGCTTATCCAGCTCAATGCAGAGGATTCGTTCCATCTCATCGCCGCAAAGCGGCTTGAACACAATAACATCGGTAAAGCGGTTCAAAAACTCTGGGCGAAATGTGCGGCGCAATTCCTCCAGCGCTTTCTCTTTGATTCCATCAAAACTGTGGCCACCGCCGGCGAATCCGACTGTGCTATTTTTTATGAACAATTCGGCGCCAACATTTGATGTCATTATGATGATGGCGTTGCGAAAGCTGACGGCGCGGCCCTGACTGTCGGTTAGTTTTCCATCCTCAAGCACCTGCAGAAGAAGTTGCATCATTTCCGGGTGCGCCTTTTCAATTTCATCGAAGAGGACGACGGAATGCGGTTTGCGGCGGATGCGTTCCGTCAATTGGCCGCCTTCCCCATGGCCCACATAGCCCGGCGGAGAACCTACCAGTCGCGTTGCGGAAAATTTCTCCATATATTCGGACATGTCCACGCGAATTATGCTCTCGCCATTGCCGAAGAGAAATCTTGCCAATTCTTTCGCCAGCAGCGTTTTGCCAACTCCAGTTGGCCCAAGGAAGAGGAAAGAGCCAATGGGCCTACTTGGATCGTGAACTTGCGCCTGGGAGCGACGTATCGCCCTGTCCAGCGAATCGATGGCGCCATCCTGGCCAATTACCGTTTCCCGCAACTTTTCCTTCAGGTTTGCGAGCCGCTGCCAATTGCTTTTGCAGAGAAAATCGATGGGGATTTTTGCCAAACGGCTAACCACGAGGCGCACGTCGTCCACGCTAACGGACGACAGGTGCAGGCCGCGCTCACCTTTCCACTTGGCAAATTTCGCCTCGTAGAGGCCCCCCAGTCGGCGCTCTTCGTCACGCATGTGCGCAGCCAGCTCAAATTGCTGGCAGGCAGCCGCTTCCAATTTCTTTTTCCTGCACAGGTCACGCTTCTTGCGCAGGCCGGTTAGCTGCGGCGGCAATTCCAACTCCCTAAGCCTCACCATGGCGCCCGCTTCGTCCACTATGTCGATTGCCTTATCGGGCAATTGTCTGTCGCCGATATATTTATCCGAAAGGCGAACGGCCGCCTCCAGCGTGCCGGCTCCGTAGCTTATGCCGTGGTGCTCTTCGTATTTCTCCTTGATGCCGCGCAAAATTGCTATGGCGCCATCGCAATCCGGCTCATCGACGTGGACCGGCTGAAATCGCCGCTCCAGCGCCGGATCCTTTTCGATGAATTTTCTGTATTCGGCAAACGTAGTTGCCCCAATGCATTGCAATTCCCCGCGCGACAGGGCCGGCTTGAGAATGTTTGCGGCATCCATGGAGCCGTCGCCGTTTCCGGCGCCGACGATGGTGTGCAGCTCGTCGAGAAAGAGAATTATCTCCTTCCGCTCCTGCAGCTCGCCCATCACCGCCTTGAGGCGCTCCTCGAACTGGCCGCGAAATTTTGTCCCAGCCACCATCAGCGGCAGATCCAATGCATATATCTGCTTCCCCTGCAAAACTTCCGGCACATCGCCGATCACAATGGCCTGGGCCAGGCCCTCCACTATGGCGGTCTTTCCTACGCCCGCATCTCCCAATAGGACGGGGTTGTTTTTTGTCCTGCGGCAAAGAATTTGCATGCAGCGTTCCGTTTCGCCCTTGCGCCCTATGATCAGGTCGAGCTTGCCGCTGCGGGCCGATTCAGTCAAATTGCTGGCGAAGGTGGAGATGGCGTCCAGTTGGCGAGCTGCGCCAATTTCTTCGGTCGCCGCCGCGTGCCCTTTAAAGTAGCTTGGGGCGTTGCCGTCATCGTCGTCGTCCCCCACCAGTTCCGGGATCTCCTCCCTGCAGGCGGACGCTTCGAGCCCAAGCCCCCTCAGCACCTTGCCCGCTACGCCCTCCGACTCACGCAAAAACCCAACCAAAAGATGTTCCGTGCCAATGAACTCATGACCAAAGGCGTGCGATTCGGCGGCCGCCAGCAGCACTACTGCACGCGCATCGGGAGCAATCTCCATTGCTGACTGATTGCCGCCTCCGCCATCGGTGGACAGCTCAACCCCATGGCGTCCACGTCCTCCCCAAATTTGCTTCAGCAGCGCCTCCCGCACCTGATCGGCGCCAACGCCAAACGCGCCGAGTATATCAAGCGCTGTGCTCTCCGGCAGCTTAAGCAGCGCGAGAAGTAGGTGTTCGGAGCGCACAATGCCGTGCTGCATGCGAATTGCCTCTTCCCTCGCACCGTTTAGCACCTTTTGCACGCGCGGACTAAACCGATGCATGGCCTCCATGGAGTGCCGTCCTAGTGATTTCGCCGCCGAAAGCGACAAAATAGATGAATGCGCCTTCAGGCGAGAAAGCACAGCACCATTGCCGATGTCGGTATGGCGGCGGCCAAAAGAAGCCTAAGCGAAGAAACACCGCCTGGAAAATGGCGCTTCAACATGGCGTGGCCGGCCGGGTTGGGCGCATTGGCTATCACCGTGAGCCCGCCTCCGCAAATCGCTCCAGACACGACGGCATTTTGCAGCGCGCAGCAGTTCTGAAATGATGGCACCATGGATGTTAGGTATGTCACCGCTGCGTTGTCGTTGCAGGACGAGATTGCCATCGCCACGGCAAAAAGCGCAATGGGGCAAAGTCCGTCTAGCAGTGGCCCTATCCACCAGGTCTGGAGCCCGCCGTGGACGACAAGTCCCGCCAAAAACAGCCCAACGAGAGCGGCCTCTTTGAGTCGCAGCTTGCTTTGCTGCCGACGGCTCAGGCGCACAACGGCGAGAAAAGCACAAAATCCCCCGGTCACTTTGACTGGGCAGTGCAAATTGCACACCGTCCATGCCATAAGAGCTACGTGGCAAAGAATTAACAAAACAGAACATCCGCCGGCTTCAGTCCCCTTGCATTCGCAGCGGCTAAGGGACGCTAAATCTTTGCGGAGAAAAAATCCACACATTGCCGTGGCCAATAAAATTCCGCCAATGGCCCGTACGCCAAAATTCATGAACACGTAGGAAAGGCTCCAATTCCACCGGTGAGCCACCATCACTATCGGCGGTGCCGCAAAATGGGTCAGGGCACCGCCAACGGAAATATTTGTAAAAAGCAACCCCAGTGTGCCGTAGCGTAACTTTTCGGACACTTGCGCTGCGTAAATCTTTCTGGACAGCAGGATGGCCGCTATGGCCATGGCGGCCGGCTCCGTTATGAGCGACCCAAGCGGCGGCGCTATCAGCACTATGGAAAACCACCACGCCGTCGGCGACCCGCCACCAAGTTTCGCAACGGCCCCAAGGATTGTTTCCGCCACCATCAAAATTGGGCGCGTAGCGGCCATGGCCATAATGGCGAAGATGAAAATCGGCTCCGCCAACGAGATATCGCTGCGGAGGTAGTTGCCAAGGGACTTCGGTCCACCGATGATCGCAATGGCCGCCATGGCCGGCACCGCCCAAAGGGCAAACGGGAGTTCAATCTCCCCGAGAACGCGCAGCAACTTTATGGGCAGCGACCGCATTCGACGGCCGCCCAATTCGCTCTGTTCGGCAATCCCGTTTGCCATCTTCGCGATGGAAGCAGCCATGAACGTATGCGCTATGGCGGCGAAAAAGAGAGCGGTCCCTATGGCGTTCAGCGGCGTCGAGCGCAGGCGGGAAAGCAGTTCTCCACCAACATTTTTCTGCGGCTGCGCAGCGCTCTGCTGCCGGCGGCAGTCCAGCGGCGAATTTTCCACAGAGGCGCAGGAGACGCACGGCTGAAATGCAATTGCGAAAAAAGCGATCAGAGAAAGTAGGCGCCCCACAAAAAAATTCACCGCCGCGATGGTCTCCCTGCGCCAGCGGACGGCAAGGACAATCGGCCGAGGCGGCAAATCGGAAAAGCCGCCAGGCCCTAGCGAACCCAGCGCACGGATTCCGCGTGCCAGCCGCCACCGGCCTTGCGGCGAACTGTGGCCTCAAGAATTGCGCACGGCGGACTCCTTTCGCCGCCGTCCGAGGCGTCACCGTAGGCTCGAATGGTGAACGTATCGCCGCGCACCGCCAGGCTGTTGCCAAAAAATTGCAGCAGATCGGCCTGGCTTAGGTCGGCCGGGCACAGCGTGTTGGCGTCCCCTAGCGCTCCGGCGCCATCAAACCATGCGCTGTTGCCGTGAAAATTGCTAGCCTCCGTCTGCGGAAATTTTCTCAGATTGGCTTTCTCTATGGCCCGCTGCAGCAATCCGCAGCGGCTGTCTGGATTGGACATTTCTCCGAGGCTCCTATTCACGAATGCAGCCAACGACGGAAATGGTCCACAGCGGCAAACCTCTTCCCAAATGCATTGCGCCAGCCTGTCCACGTCATCCTCGGAAAGGCGGCATAGGGCGGCGCATCCCAGGTCCGCCGACGTCTGTGAGCCGTGGCGCGGAAGATAATAGGTTCCGCTGGAGCTGTCGAACGGTAGCGAACGGAGAAAAATTTTCCAAGCCTCCGCCGAAGCCCCATTGACGTTCAGAGCTCCGCAGTTGAGCAGTCCCATGGAACCACTTGTCGCGTCCCGTTGCCGTAGGGCGGTGCAGTGAGTGTACGTTGCGGCAGTTTCCCCTGGACCTCCGGCAAATCCGCCGACGTAGTAGTGGTCAAACAGGGCACAATTCGCAAGCCGCGATGCGTCCAGCAGCATTTCTCCGGCAAAATACTCGTGGCCGCTGGCCGGCTCACACCACTGGCAATTTCGCGGCAAAAGAGCTGGAGCCCAAGAGTTTCCTACGGCGTAGGCCGGATGGTAGGAAAAGGGGAAAAGGTTTAAGTGACGAATGGCGGCCAAGCTGAAAAATCTGCGCGGGATGTCAAAAAGTACGGCCCTCCCATCGGCTCCAAAAAAACGCGGAAGCGGCGGCGCGGCGGCCGTTTCGCCCACCGCAAAATCTCTAAGTGAGACGCTCCACGACGGATAGATGCGCATGGAATCGGCCCCGGCAGGCCCGACGGCGACTGAATATGCGTGCTCCTTGGCGCTCCTGCGAATTTGCGGCGCCCTTGGGTTATGGTCCACAAGCCACCGCGGGGAACCGCTAGCGCCGCTGCGCAGCGACGCGCTAAGCTGAAAAACTGGATGGAAATTTCCATCTCTCGGCACCGCGAGCGGCCCACCGGCGAAGGCGGGTGCCTCATCCACGAAATCGGCAACTTCCTGCAGCAGCGATTGCGTTTCTCCATCGCAAAGGCGCAGCGCCATGCCATCCCATCGGGACCGCTTGTCCCACTGGAGGCTCACAAGGCGGCCGATGGAAATGGTGGAGCCCTTTGCTATGGCCATCCGCGAACGGAAATAGCGCACCCCAACCGCACCATCCGAAAACGGCCCTTCCGCGACGTCGCCAACGGTTACGGTGCGGTCCTCAGCCGGGGAAAACAGCAAAACCTGGCCCGGCAAAAATTGCGCTTCGCACGTTCCGCGGAAAAGCGATCCATCAATTGGCGATCCGATGGGCACTTTGATGGGCGCAGCCGAATTGATCCACATCTGCAGCGCCGGCTTTGAACTCAATTCGGGATCCCAGCGACTCTCATCAATCTCCGATCGCCATTGGAACGCGTAGCCGTGCGCCTCAATTGGCTCTGCGAGCGGGTTCCATAGGGCAAATTGTGGGAGAAAGGCCACCTCCACCACATCGTACTCTTCGCCGCCGACAATTCGCGCAAAAATGCTTAGCCACGCACCACAAAGCACGGGGTGGATGCCGTATCGCGTCGGCACCACGTGGCCATGCGCAGGGTTTGGCAAATTGGCAAGCGTGCAGCGGCAATTGCCAAGCGGCGCGTAGATCTGGCGAAAGTGCGGGCCCCCCGCCTGGAATTTCAGCGGCTCCGCCGCTCCACTGGCTCCAACGGCCGACAGATATGAGGCGAGCAGATCTAGCGTTGGTGGAGGCTGCGGAAGTTCCGCTTTCCCGGGGAAAAGGTACGTGCCGGCCGCAAAATTCCCAGGCCTCAGTTTTTCGCCAATGTCAGTGAGCCATTCCCCGGACGTATTTTGCAGCAGTGTGGCGCCGCACAGAGTAATGGCATGGAAGAGCTCAGGCGCCGCATTCGGAGCGATGGCCCTAAATTCGGCGAACGTGCCCATCGGAATCAGCCGTTCCCTTTCTCCGCCATCAGCCAATCCATCCAGCAGCCGCTCGCCAAATCCCTGGGCAATGTGCGGCTCGCCAATGGCCGGCTTCGGCAAATTGATGCGCACCTTTGCGGTTTCATCGAGCACGAGGAACGCAAAATGCCCGTGTACCCTGTCGCCGCAGCGAATTTCCTCCAGAGGACAGCTGTCGCCCAAACCCAAATCTTCCAGTAGGGCTATCTCCCGCTCGGCAGATTTCTCAGCCGCACTGCCGCTACGCCTAAGGGTCTCTCCACCGGAAACGGCCCATGCGGAAAACGCAGCCGATTCTCCCACAACGGGCCATAGCCCAAGCCAGTGCCGATGGCGGCTCTCGGGAGTGCAGCAGTTTTCCGCCGTTACCGTTACGCACTTTCCGTCATCCATTGACTCGGTGAGCAAACCGATGGCCATGGCCATGGCGGCCATGGCGTTCCGTTTGGAAAATTCGCGCGCCATCAGGTCGGCGGTCCGCCTGCTCGCAACGGCGGCGTAGGAGCTCATGGCGGCAATTGTGAGTGAAAAAAGGAGAATAAACGCCACCAGTGACGCCAGCGCAAAACCATTTTGCTTTCGCCCGCGCTGGCGCATGGCGCAAACGCCCGTTGCCGCAAATGATTTTTTCGCCCCCTTCACCATTTGCCTTTCCAGTGGCCGCCCAAACTAGCGGCGCCCATCAAGTGAAACCGCAATGGGCTTGCCGGCGACCATTGGGCCATTGTCGTCAACGGGAACAGCTCCAACGGCATGAACGCGCCAATTGGGTCGCGGTCCAGCCGTCACCGCATCCTGCCCGTCGCCTATGAAATTTATTTTAGCGGCAACTGGCGCACAGCCATCGGCGGAAGCGTAAACAATTTGCCCGAGATGCAATTTTTTGACTGCCCGCCGCCCGACAAAAAAGCGAAGGCAAACTAAGTTTGTAGCCCCAAGCTCCACAACCGGGACCGACGGCGGAACCGTCTCCCCCTCCACAAAAAAGATGTTGCCTACGACACCGTCGCACGGAGATAGCACATCTGCGCCGCAGCCTCCGCTCTCCATCGAAAAAAGCGCCGCACCGGCCCGAACTCTTTCCATCTTGTTGGCAAAAATGGCGCCGAGTCGGCCCATTTCCTGCGCGCAAACCGCAACCGTCCGCCCATCGGCGTAGCCGAAAAATTTTTCGCGGCGGCAGCAGGAGCTGCAAAGGCATAGGGCAAGCGGCAGCAAAAATCTCTTGGCGTAGACCATGGCCAACCGATGACCTAGCGAAATTCTCCGGTGCCGCAACGGAATCGCGCCGCTTCATTTGGCGGAACCAAAATGGCAAACAATTCGATGAAGCGTCCGCTGCACCAAGCGGCCGTGACTTCCCTCCAGTGGACCGTTAGGTCAATAAATAATTCCAAAAGCGCCCGTTGAATTTGGACATGTTCCCCAAGGGAAAAAATGTCGGCGCACTCCCTTAGTCGCCGCAGATACCAATGGTTTTGCGCCGAAAGCTCGCAGCTGTCCGCAGCAATTTTAGCTTCGCCGGAACGCTTCCCGCCGGCTCCACCGGCAACCGATGGATCTTTGCCGCAGTCGGCGGCGGCCCTAAGCTGCATCGCAATGCGATTCCTTTGCTGCATTGCGGACAGTAGCGCTCGCGGTTCTCCGCCTGTGGCAAAAAAGCGGCCAGCTGCCTTTGCAAATGCGTCGAAATCCTTACGGAAGAACGCTTCGACCGGCTCGAAAAAATTATCTTCGCCAACTTCGCAAACCACCTCCCCAACGTCCATTGCGCATACATTTCTGCGCTCTCCGAGATAGACGCTAAGCTTTTCCAGTTCAGAGGCGATGCAGTGCGCGCCGTTGCCAATCCTCCCCATAAATAAACTGCGCCCGGCAAAATCAAAATTTAGGCCAAGTTCCGAAGCGGTCTCGGCAAAAATTTCCTCAGCTCCCCCAGCAGCGCCGTCGGCAATTTCCGTAACTTTGGTGCAGCACGATTTCAAACGCACATAGGTGCGCAGTCGCCTATCAATCGGACAGGCAGACAGCAGGACGGAAACAGATAAATTTTTGGCACCATTTAGCGCAGCACAAATTTTGTCAAAGGACGCCATGTGGCTTTCCGGTACGGTGGCGCCCATGAACGTAACCGAGCGGAGCCAAATGCGCCTTTCCGCCGAAAACATTGGAGTCGTCCTAATTAGCTCGTCCAGCTCTTCGGCAAGGGGCCGAAGGCCGCCGAAATCAAGCATCCGACCGCTCAAAATTTCCAGGCCTTCGCGAACGCCACCGGCCTCCCTCTCGGCGCGCCGCTCAACGGCAGAGGGGTCATTGCCGCAAATGAGATGAACGTCGCCCATTGGCGTATTAGCGGCCGCCCGTCTGGAATCTGGCAAAATTTACCACGCGCACATTTTCCCCCAGCTTTCCTATGTTTTCGCGGATTAGGTCGCCAACGGAAATGGCTGGATTCTTAACGAACGGCTGTTCGAGGAGGCACGTCGACGCATAGTACTTTGCCAAACGGCCACGCACTATGGACTCCCGCGCACTGTCCGACTTGCCGGCGCACTGGCTCTCGCCAATCTCCATTTCGCCCCTCACAATTTCTTCGGGCACCTGCTCCTTTGAAATGTATGACGGATTGGAAGCGGCTACGTGGAGGCACAAATCCTTGGCGAGGACATGGAACTGTTCTGTTTTTGCTACGAAATCAGTTTCGCAATTGAGCTGCAGCAATACCCCTATGCGCCCTCCGGTATGTATGTAGGCCTCGACGGTGCCTTCCGACGCCTCTCGGTCAGCTTTTTTTGCCGCTCCGGCAATGCCCTTCTTCCTTAGGGCGACAACGGCACTTTCCATATCGCCCCCGCTTTCAACGAGGACGCGCTTGCAGTCCATCAGTCCGGCTCCGGTCCTTTCCCTCAGCTCGCCCACCATGGCGGCAGTAATTTCCATCGCTAAACCTCCTCCTTTTCCTTGGCCGAGTCAACACCATCATCCATTTCGGCAAACGCCCGTTGGGCCTGCTCCGAAAGCGTCACCGATGACTTTTCCGCTTCGAGGTCCTGTTGGGCGCCAATTGCCATTGGCGGCAACTTATTGGCCCGGCTCAATTCCCTCGCCTCAACTCCGCGCAGAATCGCCGCAACCATCGCGTCCACAATTGCTTTTATGGAGCGAACGGAGTCATCGTTGCCGGGGATAGGAAAGTCGGCGCAGTCGGGATTGGAATTGCTATCAACTATGGCGATAACGGGAACACCCGTGCGCTTAGCCTCCCTTGCGGCGATGTCTTCGTTGCCAAGGTCCACAACAAATAGTGCAGCGGGCGGTTCCCCTATGGCGGTGAGACCTTCGAAATTGGCCTTCATGCGCTGCATCTTGCGCCGCAATGCTGCCCCCTCCTTGTTGGGCATTTTTTCGATTTCTCCGCTCTGCTCCATCTCCAAAAAGCGGCGGTACTTTTCAAGTCCCTGGTAAATTGTGTTAAAATTCGTCAGCGTGCCGCCAAGCCAGCGCACTACGCTAAATGGCATGCCCGTTTCGGCGGCCGCTTCGCGCACGATGTCTTTGGCCTGCGGCTTTGTTCCGATCAGCCAAATGCTCTGCCCGCCAGCCACTAGGTGCTCTGCGTAGTCGCACGCCCTCTCCAGCTGTGCGAGAGTCTTCTCCAAATCGATGATGGAGATGCCGTGGCGGTGGGCGTAGAGATATTTGCGAAATCGCGGGTTCCAGCGGCGCACCTGGTGGCCTATGTGGACACCCGCATCAAAAAGTTCTTGGGCCGTAGGTAGTGGCATTGTCTTGTCTCCGTACGGCTAGGCGCCGCCTTGGATTTTTGTTAACTCAATGGCGAACGACCATCGGACGCCGATGGCATTTCTTGGAGCATTGCGCCATAGGCAAGATTTTTCTGCTGAATTTTCGATCGGCCTCGGCGAAGCGAAAGCGGGCCAATGGCTTTTGATTGCGCCAAATTGAACGTCCATCCGCGCCAACAGTTTTCCTTCCACAGGGTGCCGCCGCCACGGCGGCGGCCGCCCTAACTGGCTCAGCCGTAAACACTTAAATTCAATGGGTGACATCTTTTTCCTTGCCTTTTGGGCCGATGCGCCATTGCCTTTGGTCGCAATGAGTATACATTTCCATCCAGGCTATTTTACCGCCATCACGCCCCTTGACACGGATAACGCACATGTCGCTGTTGCAGAAAATGGTCAGAACGTAATTGTTACGCGCACGCCGGATGGAGAGCACAACGTTGTCGCCCTAATATTCCCGCCAAACACACCGCTACGGATTCTCGTCTACGGCATCAAGACCTCCAACGTGTGCAATGGGTCAATCCAAATTAAAATGGCCGGCAGTGAAATCTTCACCAAGATATCTGTAGCCGCCTTTTGTTGTGTTAACAGCTTTAGCACAACCCAGCTCGGAATATCGGTGGCGCTGACAAGCTTTGCTCGCCAAGCAAAGATTGGAAATTTACGTCTCTCGAACCCTCATCTACCAAAAAATCTGCGCAGCTAAGCAAAAAGCGCTCTGCGGAGCTGTCACGGCGACAATTGCGCCAATCGGCTCGGCCGCAAACGCTTAAATTCGGCAAGGCGCCATCTTTTTTCTTGCCTTTTGGGGCAGTGCCGCATTGCCATTGCGGCGCAATGAGTATACAATCCCATCCAGACTATTTTATTTCCATCCCTTTTTTAACAGAGACAACACATACTACGCAATTGCGGCAAAAAACGGCATGGGTGTAATTGTTGCGCCCCTGCCAAAGGAAGGGCACCATACCGTTGCCATGGTAGTCGATCAAGACACACCAACGGCGACGCTCGCCACCTTGATCGCCAATTCCGGAATACGCACCGGAACACTCCCAATCAAAAGGATCGGCGGCGAATACGTCACTTCGATATATGTAGTCGCCTACTGTTTCGTTAGCAGGCCTGCCCCAAGCCCGTTCAGGCTATTGCCGGCGATGGAGGACTTTGCCAATCAGGCGAGGAGTGGGAATTTACGGCTCACACACAATTAGCGAACTCACAAATTAACGGCCACAGAACAAAAAGCGCCATGGCCAATCTACGAACGGGAGCCGTGGCGCCCACGGCTTTCTTTCCCCAGAAGGCGCCAACGTCACGGCGGCGGCCACCCTAACTGGCTCGGCCGCAAACACTTAAGCTCGGTGGGGCGACATTTTTTTCTTGCCTTTTGGGACAACGCGTTATTGCCCTTGGTCGCAATAAGTATACGTTTCCATCCAAACCATTTTATTGCCATCCCATCTCTCGACACGGATAACGCACATGTTGCTGTTGCAGAAAATGATCAGAACGTAATTGTTGCGCGCACGCCGGATGGAGCGCACAATGTCGTCGCCATAATATTTCCGCCAAACGCACCGCTACGGATTCTCGTCGCCGGCATCGACACATCCGGAGTGCGCAATGGCGTAATCCGAATTAAAACGGTCGGCAGCGAAATCTTCACCAAGATATCTGTGATCGCCTTTTGTTGTGTTAATAGCTTTAGCACAACTCAGCTCGGAATATCGGTGGCGCTTACAAGCTTTGCTCTCCAATCGGAGATTGGAAATTTACGACTTTCGAACCCCTACATACCAAAAGATATGCGCAGCTAAGCAAAAAGCGCTCTGCAGCGCCGTCACGGCGGCAGCCACGCTAATCGGATTGGCCGCAAACGCTTAAGTTCGTCAGGCGGTGTCTTTTTTCTTGCCTTTTATGGCAATGGGGCATTACCCTTGGACGCAATGAATTCCATTCCCTATTTAGATCGAGTCATCGGCTCCGATCTTTTTAGCCAACAGACAATGCGTGTCGCACTTTCAGAAAACGGCCAGCGCGTAATTGTTCGGCCTTCAAAAAGTGGAGCTTCCATGCCATTGCACTTTTGCACGCAAAGGCCTAGCTGGAATCGAAATCCACAAACTCGCCACCGATTCCGGAGTGATCGGTGGAACAATTCGAGTCATAAATAGCGCCGACGGAAGCGTTACTTCGATACGCGTAGCCGCCTTTTGCTTTTATGAGTGCACGGCCACAACCGAGCGCGCAATGGAGGAGGCAAAAGACAATCTTGCTCTTCAGATTGGGAGTGGGAATTTATGCCTCACAAACCCCTATCGAGCCATATTTGGGAACGCCTAAATCAAAAAGTGTTACGGGATATGCGAATGGTGACCCGTGGCGCCATTGGACGCGCTGGGTCCCTGCGGGCAGCGCAACAAGCTCGCCGCGACCAACCTAACGCACACAACATAATCCGCTTAGCGGACACCGGAAAGGCGTTTTTTCTTGCTTTTTTAGAGAAAACGGCAACGCCATTTGGCTCAATGAGTGTGCATCTAGTCCATAATCATTCCACCTACGCACCCGTTTGCCTCGCCAAATCGCAAACGCCACTGGCGTGGCTGCCGACAAACAATTTTGCGGTTCTTTTTGATGTCGTAGACCAACCTGTTTCAGATGCCTACTTAGTTGCCGTAATTGTCGACAAAAATTCGAACGCAAAAACAACTGCCGTTCTCACCCGAAAGTCAGGACTTCAGAAGGGAGTTGTAGCCGTCGAAATTCTGAATCGCGAAAACCCCGCCGAAACACAGAAGTCCATAGAAATACGTGTGTTTGGCTATTGTTTCGTCCAATACGCCGTCAACGGAGACACGGACACCATGGAGCAAATTGCGATGGAAAGTTTGGTCCGCCAGGCGCAAACTTGTAACTTGCAAGTCCTAATCTAAATTCCTCCAACGGTTAGCGGGTTCGCAAGGTGGCGCCAACGGAACAAAAGGCGTTTTTGCGGCTGGTCGGCGAATGGCGGCCAATGGCTGCTGGCGCTTTCCAGGCTATTCCGAGACAAGCCGTCCAGAGCCGAATCAGAAGCATCACCTTTAGCGGTGTCGCAGCAGCAGCTTTCCCCTTTGGGGCCAGGACATTCAGCGGCCAAAAAAATTGGCGGCATTCTGGCGCGCATTAAATACCGCACAGAGCCCATTTGGTGGCTCCGCCATCCCGCCGCGACCAACCTAACGCACACGGCACCAGCGGTTTAGTCGACAGCGGAAAGGCTTTTTTTCTTGCTTTTTTGGCGGAAAGCGGCAACGCCATTGGACGCAATGAGTGTACGTCTTTTTCCGGAAAACTTTGTCAGCATGCCAAATCTTAACACGCGAAACGCGCTCACAGCAACGATGCTAGACGGCACGCGCACACTTCTTGCGCCAGTAGCGCATCGAGACGTCTACGCGGCCATCATATTGTTGGGAGGGAGCTATCCATCAGAAGTAATTGCACAAAAAATCAAAAAAACCGGGGCGCAAAAGGGAAACATCGAAGTCACATTTGATGGCGATGACACCACAATAGATGCACATATATACGCCTATTGCTTCGTTGAAGGCGCAGTCACAAATGAAGAGCAGGCAAGAGAAAGCTTTGCATTTCAGGCGAAAAATGGAAATTTGCGCCTTTCGAACCCCTATCTACCAAAAGCTGTGCGCAGCTAAGCAAAAAGCACTCTGCATCGCCATCCCGCCGCGGCCGACCTAACACACACGATTCCATCCGTTTAGCCAACGGTGGATTGACGTTTTTTCTTGCTCTTTTGGCGGAAAACGCCAACGCGCCCTTTGGGCGCAATGAGCGTTTTGCCATTTCCAAGAAACCCCATCAGGCTGTCAGATCTTGACGCGCAAAACACACGCACCGCAATGACGACAAACGGCACGCGCCTAATTCTTGCGCGCGTTCATACGCAAGCTTTTGCGGCAGAGGCGGACCAAAACGTCTGCGTAGCCGCCGTATTGCTAGAAGGAATATGTTCGCCAAAAGCAATTGACGACATGATTGACGCATCCGAAGCACGAAGAGTAGTCATCAAAGTCAAATTTGATGACACTGCCGCCATCAGTGCGGTAACCATATTGGCCCATTGCAGCGTTGAATGCGCAAACCCAACAACACATTTTGGGGCAAGGATGGCAAAAGAGAGCTTTATGCGTCAGGTGAAGATTGGAAATTTGTGCTCAACAAATGCATATCTACGCCAAAATCGACGCACATAGAGCAAAAATGCTACGAAAAATACAAATGGTGGCCCGTGGCGCCATTGGCCGCAACGGGGCGGCACGCAGCGTCCACGACCTTCCTTCAAACAACGCCACGGCAAATGGTAGCTCTAACCGGCTTGGTAGCAAACACTTAAGTTCGGCAGACAGTATCTTTCTTCTTGCCTTTTCAGATGAAGTGTCATTGCCCTTTGGGGCAATGTGTATACAGTACTATCCAAACCATTTTATTGCCATACCCTTTTTTAATATAGGCGGCGCATTCGACGCAGTTGCGATAAAAGACGATCGGCGTGTTTGTGACATAATTGTTGCGACCATGCCAAAGGAAGAGTACTATGTCATTGCCGTAAAAGTCGATCAAAACACACCAATAGAGACGGTCGCCAAACTAATCGACTTTTCCGGTGTGCGCACTGGAACACTCAAAATCCAAAAGGTCGACGGCGAATGCGTCACTCTGGCGCCTATAGCCGCCTATTGTTACGTTACTTTGTCGGACACAGACCCGGCGCTCCGGCCATTGAAGGCGAGAGCTGACTTTGCTTATCAGGCGATAAATGGGAATTTACGGCTCACACACAACTAGCAAACTCGCAAATTAACGGCCGCAAAGCAAAAGTGTCCTGCGGCGCGGCAGGTGGTCGGCCTAACTGGCCCGGTCGCAAACACTTAAGTTCGGCAGACAGTATCTTTCTTCTTGCCTTTTCAGATAAAGTGTCATTGCCCTTTGGGGCAATGTGTATACAGCACTATCCAAACCATTTTATTGCCATACCCTCTTTTGACATAGCCGGCGCGTTCGACGCAATTGCGATAAAAGACGATCGGCGTGTTTGTGACATAATTGTTGCGCTCGCGCCAAAGAAAAGGCGCTATGTCGTTGCCATAGTAGTCGATCAAAACACATCAACGGCGACGCTCACCAACTTAATCGAGGAATCCGGGATACGTACTGGAACGCTTCAAATCAAAAGGGCCGGCAGCGAATGCGCCACTTCGATATATGTCGCCGCCTATTGTTGCGCTACTTTCTCGAACTCAGACCCGGCGCTCCGGCCATTGGAGGCGAGAGCGGACTTTGCTCATCAGGTGAGGAATGGGAATTTACGGCTCCCACACAATTAGCAAACTCGCAAATTAACGGCCGCAAAGCAAAAGTGTCCTGCGGCGCGGCAAATGGTGGTCCGTAGCGCCATTTGACGCGCTTGGCATCTATGCGGCCATCGCAGTGTTCGCGAAAGGACGCGCCGCAAAAAAAATGCCACGCCTAATTTGTAATGTGAGGCCTCGCGCCACGGCTCACATTTTGGAGCTGAAACAGCGAGCACGCCTACGGCAACTGTGGCGCGCACTTCCCGCGGGCAGCGCCATCAGCTCGCCGTGGGGCCTGACTCGATGGCGTGGCCTCCATCAATTGCGACCGCGCGGTCGGCGTCGGAAAGCGTGGACGGACGTGCGCTCTCCCTCCGCCAAAGAAATTAACACGGTTGGCGGCGTCGCGGCATCTTTCTCCTTTAGGGCTAGGATGTTCCGCGGCTAAAGGGCTTGGTAACATTCTGGCGCGCGTGAAACGCCGCATAGAGCCCATTGGGCAGCGCCACCAGCTCGCCGTGGGAGCCGGACTCGATGGCGCGGCCGCCATCAATTACGACCACGCGGTCAGCGTCGGAAAGCGTGGACAGGCGGTGGGCGATTATGATTACGGTCCTCTCGCGCATGAGGTTATTTAGGGCCCGCTGCACCATCTCCTCGGAGCTGGTGTCGAGGGCGCTGGTGGCTTCGTCCAAAATCACTATGGGGGCGCCCTTCAATATGGCTCTTCCTATGGCCACCCGCTGCCGTTGACCTCCGGAAAGCAGCGACCCACGCTCTCCCACTTCCGTATCCAATCCACAGGGCAAACTGTCGACAAACTCGCCCAGCAGCGCCGCATCCACTGCCGCGCGCAGCTCGTCGTCGCTGGCGTACGGCTTCCCAAGCAGAATATTTTGGCGAATCGTGCCGGAAAATAAATAGTTGTCCTGGAAAACGATGGCGATGCTCTGCCGCAGATCCCCGATGGGAATCTGACGGATGTCGGTGCCGTCGATGGCGATGCGCCCATCGGAAACGTCATAGAGACGCAGCAGCAAATTTGTTATGGTGGTCTTGCCGCAGCCGGAGCGCCCGACAATGCCAACCTTTTCGCCTTTCCCTATGGTTAGGCTTAGCCCGCGCAGCACGCTGCGCTCACCGCCGTAGGAAAAGCGCACGTTTTCCACGGTGATTTGCCCCTTAAATTGCAAAGCCTTGGCCTCGCGGCTGGCTGGCGCTGGAACTTTCGGCTCGATGGACAGGGCCTCAGTTACGCGCTCCGCCGCCAGCAGGGCGCTGTGTATGCCGGCAATGTTCTCACCTATGCCCTTAATGGGAGTATAGAGAAGCAGCATGGCGGCAACGAATGCCACGAAACTGCCACTCCCCATCAAGCCAGATGGCACCAAATAGCCGCCCAAAATAAATATGCCAGCTATGCCGAACGATATAACTACGTGCATAACGGGCGACGGCCAGCTGGAGTGGCGGGCCATGCGCATGGAAACGCGAAACATTTCCTCCGCTATGGCTTCGTGGCGCTTCCTCATCTGCCGCTGAAGATTGTAGGCCGCTATGGTCCTGCTGCCGGAAAAACATTCATTGCAAAACACAGTCTCCGATGCTCCGGAAAGCTGTCGGCGCCCCGTTAAATTGCGCATTTTTTTCCTCATGAAGCGGAGAGGGTAGAAGGCGGCGGCGACGAAGGCTAGGGCGATCAGCGCCAGCCACCAGGAGTTGAAAAACATCACCGCCACAAGCGAAATGGCTGAAACCATGCGCGTCAGAAAAAAACGCAGATGGGCAACGAGCCCCTCGCAGGCCGTTTCCGCATCCTTTGAGAAGCGCAGCAGCACATGGCCGGAATCGGTGCCGTCGAAGTAGGAAGCGTCCTGCGCGAGCAGTCTGCCTATGAGTTTCTTCTTCACATCGAGGGAAATGCGGTTGCCAACGAGGGCATTCACACAGGAAGACGAATAGATGCAAATCCCCTGAAAGGAAGAAAACCCAACGATTATGGCGGGAAGCGACGAGGCAAAAGCTAGTCCGCGGCCGCCGACGGCACTGTCTATGCAGGGGCGCAGGAATGACGCTATGGCGGCATCGAAGAGTCCGACCGGTAGGGTGAGGATTATCCCCAATAGGGCCAGCCAGGCGTAGGGGCCGATGGCCGCAAAAAAAAACGAACGTAACTCCCGCTTCACGTACATTCACTATTTTTTTTGGAACCCTTTGGCAATGCCATAGCGGCGGCGCCAAATAGATGCGGAGATGGCAATGTGCGCTATTTTGTTTTCGCTAGGCGTTCCGCCATAGTGGCGCTGCGCCGTATGTCTCGCCGATGGCCCGCTCCACGGCCGGACCGTCAGAGCCGTAGGTAACGCCGCACCATGGACCTCCAACGGCCGCGGCCCCCATGGAGATCATTTTTTTGCCGATGAGGCGCGAAACGGCTCCCGGCAATCCCCACTCTCCTCCGCTCCACCGTGAAAAAAACTTTTCGCCGTCGGCCGCTAGGGGCCCAAAAAAGTCTCCAGCGAAATAAAAAAAATTCATAGCGGTCGGTAAGGTTGGCTCCAGCGGACCGTCCCCGCCGCCGTAGATTTTCCCGTCTTTGGCACGCGCCACTCCGCGTAGTTCTTTTAGCTCCAAAACATTATCGCCATCGAGAACGCACAGGGCCCTGTTTACGGGCCCGCTGCCGCTAAGCGTCGCTCCGAGCTGGTAGGTGGCCACCGTTCGTTGGCCGCTCACATCCTGCGCCGACGGCATCGAGGAGCGCATCCCAGGCGGCCGGACCGTACAGGTCGTCTCCGTTGGCCACAACAAACGGTCCGCCAATGGCGTCCCTGGCGGCAAAAACCGCGTGGGCAGTGCCGGGCGAATGGGCAATGGCCGAAGGAATTGGCACGCCATTGGGGCCATCCTCGCCGCTCTGAAAGATAAATTCAACGGGAAGATGCTCCCACGCACCGCTGAGAACTTCTTCTGCCGCAGCTAGCTGCCCCTTGCGGATGACGCAGACAACTTTGCCTATGGCGTGGCGCAATCCATCGGAGATGACGTACTCCATTAGGCTGTGGCGCCCTGGACCGTAGCGCTCAAACTGCTTCGGTCCGCCAAAGCGCGCCCCGCGACCGGCCGCCAGCAGTAGCAGCGACACAGCGCACCCAAAGGTTTCAGCCTTTCTAGCCATCGTCAAGCAGGTCTACGTTCAGCAGCGACATATCCCACCACTCGTGCGGAATTTTAACGAACTCCATTCCGGCCGCCTTGGCGGCCTCCTCGTCCAGTGGGCTGTCGCCAAAAGTTAAACATTGGCCGGGAGGAACTCCCATCTTTTTGGCCGCCAGCAGAAAGAGGTCCGGGGCCGGCTTCACCCGCACTACGTCGCCGACGGTAACATCCTCCTGGGTTACGATGGCGGAAAATTTTTCGCCGAGTCCAAGCTGGCTCACGATAAATTCCACGTTGGCCCGCTTGCCGGACGAAGCAACCGCCATGGGTCTGGCGTCATCGGCAATGAAGGAAACCACCGGCTCGATGGGGCGAAATTTGCCGATGCAGCGACCGTAGAGCTCGTCCAGGCGCCGCACGAAGGAGTTCACATCTATGTTTGTGGCGAAGCGCTCGTTATATTCCTTCACCGTATCGCGAAAGCAGCGCCCTCCGGTGCTGCGAAATTCATCCCAGGAGACGGAAACTGGCACCGCCAATTCCCTAAGCGCGTGCGTCCAAACGCAAAAAAAAAGGCCCATGGTGTCACCGATGGTGCCGTCACAGTCGAAAATGAGGGCTCGATGGTGGGAGCTATGAAATTTTTTCAGCATCTTTTTTTACGCTATTTCTTTTTGCCGCTTTCGCTCCGCCCTTTGGAACATCCCTACCGGCCGCTTTCTTCGGCTCCCGCGGAGGAAATTCAAATGAAATCTTCCCGCCGCTGTCAACGCGCAAAAATGCGCTGAAGGGCTTGCCGGTTCTGTTTGAGATAAAATCTGCAATTAGTGGACTTTTCCCGCTCTCCGCCATGGCGAGAATCTCCCCGTCCACTATGGCGTGCCCCAGCATGCGCCGCGAAATGCGAAATCCGCAGCGGCCTTCGCACACGCCGTCACAGATATAGGCCGCCTCCGCCGCATAAACTTTTCCGCCGCAGCGCGCCGGACATTGGCATAGCCCTCCCGCTTCGCCGCAGCTGTCTATGGCCTGCCGAGCCCGCTCGGCAGCCCCTTCGCCGCCATTTTCAAACTCCAGCTTTGCCCGTCCGCCATCCAGCACCACGGACGCCTTGAAGGGTTTGCCGTTTCGCGATCGAAAATCTTCAAAGGGACCTATGCGGCCGTCGCGCAGCAGCGCGGCCACCTCCTCTTCGCCAATTTCTCTCCCGCCAAGCACGGCGCTAACGGTGAAGGCGCGGTCAGAGGAGACATAGGCGCGCATGGTGCGCAGGAACGGTTTCCCGTCACTTGGAGAAATTATGGCGGTCGTACGGCAAAATTTCGAATCCGTTTCGTCAAAACCTTTTACCTTTTCAACGATGGATGCGGTTAGGCTTGCGATCTCACCCATGAACTCCTCGCGCCGCACCTTGCCCTGCTCCATGGCGCGCAATTTAAACTCCCACTCGCCGGTCAGCGCCGGATCTCGCAGCGCCCGCACATCCATGGCGGCCAACATGTCCATGAGCACTTCCGCCTTTGCGGTGGCGCACAGGGACCGGTCAACCTTCTCCATATATTTTGCGTTGACCAAGGTGTCAATGATCTGGGCCCGCGTGGCCGGCGTGCCTAACCCTTTCTCCGCCATGGCGTCGGACAACTCTTCGTCCCCAACCAGCTTGCCGGCACTCTCCATGGCGGACAGCAGTGTCGCCTCCGTGTGGTGCGGCTGCGGCCTCGTTTTCTCCTCCACCAGTTCAATCTGCACCACCTTGGCGGTGGCCGGATCGCCGTCGTCGCCGCAGAGGCCAGCCAACAGCCCGCCCTCATCGCCTACGTCTTTGCCGTAGACCTCTTTCCATCCGGCCTGCGCCAAAACGCGCCCCTCGCTGTGGAAGCTGTGCCCGCCAACTTCGCTGCTGCGAACGGTGACGTCATACTCCGCCGGCGGGTAGAAAACGGCCAAAAATCTGCGCACCACCATGTCGTAGATCTTCCATTCCGCCTCGCTAAGAGTACCTGGCCTCTGGGGAGTTGGAATGATGGCAAAGTGATCCGACACCTTGCCGTTGTCAAAAATCTTTCGGTCGTTGGAGCGGACGCCATGCACGTCCAGGACGGCCCTGGCAAATTTTTCGTAGTCGCCGCCATCCATCGCTCCAAGGGTCTGCCGGCAAACGGATTCGTAATCTTCGGGAAGAACTTTCGCATCCGTGCGCGGGTATGTGATGGCCTTGTGGGCCTCGTAGAGAGCCTGGGCGATTTTGAGGGTCGTGGCGGCGGAAAAGCCAAAACGGCCGTTGGCTTCGCGCTGGAGCGAGGTTAGATCGTAGAGCCTCGGCGAAGACTGCTTCTGCCTTTTGCTTTTTTCGCTGACGACGGCATTTTTTTCGGCGCAGATGGCCTCCAGAATGCGCTCCGCCTCTTCTCGCCCATAGATGCGATCCCGCCCGGACTCCTCGGCGCCCTTCTCCTGGGGCCGTCTCCACAGACCTTCGTAGGCGCCGGCGACGATTGAGAAACTGCCGCGAATGCGCCAAAATGGAACGGAAATAAAATTTTTTATGGAGCGGTCGCGCTCCACAACCATGGCCAGCGTCGGCGTCTGCACACGGCCGACTGAGGCAACATTTCTGGACGAAAACATGCGCGTAGTCACTGCCCTCGTGCCGTTTATGCCAACGAGCCAATCCGCCTCGGAACGGCAGCGGGCGGCCGCTTGGAGATTGACCATTTCCTCGGCGGGGCGAAGATTTGCCAGCGCTTCACCTATGGCGGCGCTGGTCATGGACACCATCCATAGCCGCTTAAATGGCTTAGCGCATCCACTTAGTTCGTAGATGTAGGAAAAAATTAGCTCGCCCTCCCGGCCGGAATCGCAGGCGTTGATTACTTCGTCAATTTCGTCAGCCGCCAGCAGCTTGGCGAGCGCATCGAAGCGCTCTTTGGTGCGCTCCGAAACCTTCAGCGTAAATTTTTCCGGCAGAATTGGCAGCGAATCCAACGTCCAGCGGCGCAACTGCGGAGAAATGTCCTCCGGCATGGCCAACTCCACAAGGTGCCCCAGCGCGGAGCTTACCACATAGCCGTCGTTTTCGAGCCAGTCGCCGCGCCTATTTTTTGCGCCGAGCACGCGAGCGATGTCCCTGGCCACACTCGGTTTTTCTGCGATTACTAGTGTTTTTGCGGACGGCTTTGCCATATTGCTCCTCTGGGCGCCGCTGCGCCGAAGGCGCCCACAAACCGCGGTGCGGGCAGACGGAATCGAACCGACATCACCAGCTTGGAAGGCTGAGGTTTTGCCATTAAACTATGCCCGCGCGGCGCCGCCGTTGTGGCCGCCTCCATTTCCGCTGTCAAGGGATTTTGGCGGCAGCCGTCCGTTTCGGGCGACACCGCCCTGCCGGCTGAAAACTCAACTTTTCTCCCACAAACCAATCTCGGCCAAGGCGCGTTTGAATCTTTCTTCCGCTTTTCTGGCGTCAGGCGAATGTTTGCTGGGGTTGCTATGCCACCTGAAATATTCCACCAAACCGGCACCGGCCACATCAACTTTTTCGACCAACCTCCTAAAATTCGCTTCATCCAACCCGGACGGGTTGGCACGCACAAGTGGTTGAAAAGCAACGTCAATCAGAGTACCTGCCTCGGCAATGGTCGCGTTGATGCGTTCAAGCGCTTCGCAGGCTCCGCAGTTGCCGTCTGCCATTTCCGGCCAGTCCGCACCGGCACTCACGACTTGCTGCGCATAAAGTATTATTAGAAGACACAGCATTTCTGCAGGGCTGTGAATGGCGGCTATGCCGCCAATCGCCGCCTTCTCGGGGATTTGAACCGGTTTTGGGTATGCTGCGCCCGAAAGCCCAGCAGCCCGCAGAGCGTACTCAAGGCGCCTTAGGGCTTCGGATTGGAAATCCTTGTCCGCGAGATCAAAAGACTCAATGCCAAAATCCGAACGTCCAGCCGAAAAATCAGCTAGTTCACCACGGTCGGCTTGCTCGAATATGGGGGCAATGAGCCGGAGAAGATCCAAGTAGGGCCTGTTCTCCGGTATGCGCAAAGCCCTGGACGAAAGAAGTTTGCCAATAGTTCCCTTTTCGCCGTAGCCTGTCGGAAAGCTGCCCGTGACAAGCTCTTTATGGTGGAAGGAAAGATAGAGCTGGATCCAGTGGTATAGCGAAAGCGTTACTGCGCTCAATATCACGTAGATCAACAGTTCTTCCTTTGAAACAAAAAGCATGGGAGATGCCACATCCATTGCTTTGCAATACGCTTCACTTCCACTGTACACGCCGGTGGACGTAGCCACCTTTCCGATAAACTCTTCTCCGTGACCGAAGAGACGTGCCGCTACCGGAAGACTTGAATTTCTCATTTGAGTCATCATTAGCAAACTTTCCTCCAAAAGGAAAGCAAAAAAAACATTGTTCCCGCTTGCGTTGTTTTTTCACAGAAGCACCCCTAGGCAGCCGTAACGGCATGCGCCATTGCGGCTGCCTACACTTCCGCTGCCAGGGAATTTTGGCGATGGCGTCTAAACTTCTCCGCCATCGAAGCCGCGAAGGGAAGATTTTTAACTGGCTTGAACCCCGACAAAATTTCTACGGGCGCCTATTGCTTCTTCCCTATCGCGCCCAATGGCGGCAAGCCTTAGCGCGCTTGCAAAGCGCCTTCAAGTCCGCAAAAACGCCATTCATTTCTTCGCGAAACTGGCGCCACTCGGCTGGAGTAGCTTTTTCTAGGCGGGATGAGCGGGAAGCGAAAACGTGAGCTTTAAAACGATCATGGAGGACTGCGCACTCGCCGCTAAAAAACTAATCACCTGGTCGGCATTTTTGGCGCCACAGATCCGCTTTGGCGACGAGGCCCGTTTTTTGCTAATCCGTTGCGCCATTAGACATACCGCCGCACCGCTAGCCGTTTCGGTCTGGAAGCCGAGCAAGGCCAAAGCAGCCATTAGCGCTAAGAACTCTGCATAGGTTCCCCAAGAAGTGGCGCGCATCAAACACGCGGCACATTGCGAGCGCGCCGAACCGGCGGATGCGTTTAAATGCCCACGCTGTTCTTTGCCCCGAAAAATGCCATCCAAACGAAGCTGCTCCGACGGCTGTACGCCACTGCCCATAGTGGCTCGGATAAGGTCTAGCACATTACTCAGACCATGGCTCTCGAGAATCAAAAATAGAAGGCAAACGTAGATGCGGGCTTTTAGTGAAAGCAAAAGACCTGCGCACGCCAAAGCGTTCAGACTCGTTTTCACGTCAATCCATGGCCAATCTTTTTTCTTGGCGCCAAAACGAACATAGGCGCCGTATCGGCGACGGTTTTTGGACGGCCAAAAACTACTCAGCATGGGCGAACGTGCGGCTCACATGGGCGCCTCAGCAACTTTTAGCTGAAATGGAAGCAAATTTTTTTGGCACGTTTACCTCTCCCAATCGAGGGCCAAAGGGCCAGACCTGGCCACCGGCTAGCACATCTCCGCCTTCTTCCCTGAAGAGCGGCCCAATCCGACAAATAGCATAGCTTAAGCGGCAAGCTTTTGCCAGCTAAGAATCTTCCCAATCAAGGCATCATATTTCTTTTTTTCGAACTCGCCCAGGGATGGATACCCTTGGTCGACAACGCGCTCACACTCCGCATGGGCGCACGCTGCATCGTAGATCGTGGCCATTTTGCCGGAAAATTCCTCCCACTGCGCCCTCACGAGTTTCGCAATCTTGGCGTCAAAAGTGACAGGCGCCACAATGCCAAATGGGCTTGCGTTGGCATCGTCAAGTCTGTATTCGCTGTTAAAGCGCTCAAGCGCTTTATCGGCCCCACCTTGGATGGGCCAATCAATTTTACTCAGTGTGCCGCCTCCGTTAAAAGCGCGGAATACTATTATATTAACTATTAGGTCCGCTGGAGTGTCAAATCTAACCTGTTTGCCGTTGAGAGTGATCTCAATTGCCGTGGCGAAGGGTTCATTTGAGAGTCCAATATCCATCATCGCACGGCCAACGCGTGACGCAACTTCGGATTGGAAAATTATGGATTTTGGATCTAGCCGCTGCCAATTGGGTAAAGTCGAATTTCTGTCGCCGGCGCTGCGACTAACAATGGATGCGACAGCTTTGACGAGACGAAGAAACCCATCGTTTTCGGGGAGCCGGAAAACACTAAGCCCAACGAGTTGCTCGACGGACGCCACTTTCGACGGAATACAATCCTCGATAGCGCTACTCTGATTGGCGGCGTGGAAGCATGAGACCCAAAGGTATGCGGAAAGGGTAATCAGGACCAAAATTGCATAGGTAACAATCTGCTGGAAAGTAAGATGGCACGTGATCGCCACCTCCGACATTACCTCGCTGCGCAGCTGGCTATCCCGTTCAATGCCGATCGAGTCAAGCATTTTGCAGGCAACGTCCCGCGGGCAGCCAACCAGGCGTTGCGCCACAGTAAATCCAGAATTCACGGAGGTTGCTTGGCAAATTTTCGGCGGAATGTAAAGGCGAAAACATCGACCGCCGCAGCGCCATTGTCTTTAGTCACATTTTTTACGCCTCCTTGATCTGCGGTTGCGCAGTGCCGTCGCGAGCCTTTGGCGCATAGCTAATTCTGCCGTGCAGCATGTTCGTCAGAGACATCACTATGGAGTTTTTCAGTGCTCGCATTTGGCGAAACGTCAAGGGGCAGTCATCCAGCTGGCCATCCTCGATTTTCTCCTGCACTATGGTGGACACTAGGCCCTCAACACTTTGATGCGTAACCTTTTGCAAACTCCTACTGGCCGCCTCGCAGGAATCCACGAGCATCAAAATGGCCGCTTCGACCGTCTGCGGCTTCGGCCCTCCGTAGCGGTAAAAGCTTTCGTCGACGACCCTTGGAGCGGCGCCTCCCTGCCGTTCCTCCTCCTGCAGCCTCTGCGCCTTAGAGTAGAAATATTGCATGCGCGTTGTGCCGTGATGTTCAGCCATCACCTGTATGATGCGGGGCGGAATTCCGCCAACACGCGCTATTTCCACGCCATCCAGCACGTGGCTTTTTAGGATGAGGGCGCTTATGCGGGGCGCTTTTTCCTCGTGCGGGTTCCCATCCGTCTGATTCTCTATGAAGTATTCCGGCTTGGCGATCTTCCCGACGTCATGGAAATAGGCGGCCACGCGACAGAGCAGACTGTTGGCGCCGATCTCCAGGGCTGCCTGTTCGGCCACATTTGCCACCATTAGGCTGTGGTGATAGGTGCCCGGCGCGTAGAGCTGTAATTGCCTCAGCAGTCGGTGGTTAAAATCGGAAAGCTCCTGGAGGCGAACATTGCTCGTCAGGCGAAACAACCGCTCCAGCGGACTGAGCACCATGATGGCCAATATGCCGTTGCCAACTCCCGCCACGGCTGCGGCAATGGCTTGGCCCAGACAAATTCGCCACGGCTGCTCCGCCAGGGCGCCAACGGCCAGGGCGCCGACGCCAAAGGCCAATCCAGCAAGCGTGCCGACGCGCAACAGCTGACTTTTAAATGTGATCCGGTCGCATTGGTATACGGCCACCAGCGTGGCCAGCAGAGAACAGGAAAAGAAATCCAAGTCTTTGCCGATCATCAGCGTGAAAAATGTCGTTAGCAGCGCCGCAAAGGCTATGCCGCCGCGCCTGCCCAGCTCCAGCGTGACTGCAATGGCGCCAACGAATAGGGGCGTCACGTATGGGAGGAGCTGGAAAAGGGCTGGCCGCGCCACAAAATAGGGCAAACTCCAGATGTAGGCTTCGCAGCGGAGGATGGCCAAATTTGCCACAAGCATGGCCGCCAGAAAAAAAAGTCTCGTGCCGAGCTGGCCGCCGCGGCGATTGGCGTAGATGGCTCGAATGGCCAGGATGGCGCAGGTGAGAATGGAAAAAGTTTCCCAAAACTGCCCCATGCGCAACGGGCCAACGCGCACAATGGCGTTTTCTCTCCTGTGCAGCTGCGTGCGGTAGGCGCGCAATTTTTCCAGCGCCCCTCCGTCCGCTGGAATGCCTGCTGGGATTATCATCTCTCCCTCCTCCACCGCAATTTGCACCGGCTTCACAGAAGCGCCCGCCTGATCCTTCTTTTCGTCAGTTTTCTCTTTGTCGTAGGCCAAATTCGGATAGATGCCGTGGCGCAAGATGTGGAACAGGGCGCTAGTCACCGGACGCCGCTCGTCCAAAGCTCCTAGGTGAATGCGCAGATAAAGGAGCGCATCCTCCTGGGAGCGCAGATTGCGCCCCACCACCTCCTCGGCCAAATCTAAATTCATAAAATAGCTGCGGGGGCCGCCCGACGGCGCCCGCATGGAAGAATCGACGACGCCATCGGACATTACGATTTGCATTATGTCGAGGCTCTCCCCTAGCAAATAGTGGCGCGCCGACGGTGACAAATTCTCCACCAGCGCCGCCAAGTCCATTTCCGTAAGCGCAAATCCGTAGCGCCCATTGATGTTGGACAGCAGGTCAAGCAGTTGGCTGCGCCTTTCATCCGGCTGCGCCACCTCCTCGCTTTCCCGGCTGGAGGAGAAAACGCCCAGCTCCGACTCCAGCTGCGATACCTTTCTGCGAAATTCGTTAAAATGCTCCATGTCCAGCTTGTAGACTGGCGCAACGCGCATGGCCCTCTTTTCTCTCTGCCGCTGCGTCTGGATTGCGCTCTCGTAGGTGAATGGAAACTCCGCCAATACTGGCGCTCCAAGAATTTGCCCCGGGGAAACGTGGAAGCGCAGCGACGGTTGGCCGGAAAAGCATATGGCCCCTATGGCGGCAGAGAGAATCAGCAGCGTAAGCGTCGTTTTTCCGAAGGGTAAAAAAAGTTCCTTCGGCGGCGCCGCCGGCACCCTCCTAATTTCCATGCGGCGCTTGCCGTAGACGTAGCCGCGAAGCCGCGCTGCAATCCAACGCACCATATCAGCGCGCTCCCGCCTCCTCCAGAAAAGCTGGCCGCAGTTTGTCGTAGAGCTGCTCAAGCGCCTGCGGCAAAACTTTTACGGATCCGACGACCGGCATAAAGTTGGTGTCCCCTTTCCAGCGCGGCACAATGTGGAAATGAAAGTGGCTGGGCTGACCGGCGCCGGCCGCCGAGCCAATGTTGCAGCCCATGTTAAAGCCGTCCGGCTCCATGGTTTTAGACAGCACTCTTTCGCTGAGGATGATCGTGCGCCACAGCGCCGCCCATTCGTCTCCGCCGAGCGAGAGTGGATCGGACACCACGCGCCGCGGAAGGGCCAGCAAATGGCCGCAGTTGTATGGGTAGCGGTTTAGGAGAACAAAGGAATGGTCGTCGCAGAAGAGAAGCAGCCCCTCCTTTGGGTCCCCGCTCAGAGCGCCGCTAAACGGTGCCTCGCCCTCTCCGTGGGGCGAGAGAACGTAGTCCATTCGCCAGTGCGCGTGCAAATGTTGCATGTGTAAAATAATTTTGCAGCCTATGGGCCGTTTCACACTTTGCAATTTTTATTTTCCCGCCCGAAAATGGGCTTTCGGGTTTTCCGGAAGCGATCCGTCTTGCGCTATGGCTACGGCACATTTGCGGATTATTGTTCGCCAAAGCAAGCCCCCATAGGCGATTGTTTTGGAGCGCTTTCCTTCGCCTGTTTTTTACGGCCGCCGCCGCCACACCGCCCTCCGCTAGTTTTTTTTATTGCAACTTCCGTCGCGCCAACCTAGGGAAGTTCCTATGCTAGCGGAGTCCCAACATGCGCAAGCGCAAAGTCCTTTTAGTGACAACTTGCGCCTATTCCTTGCGGCCACGACCGTTTCGCAGATGGTCCACCATCTAGTTCGAACTCGCATTGGCCGCTGGACCATAGCGGCGGGGTCCATCTTTATTGCGGCCGCCTGCCTCTCCTTTGCGGCACCGGCCATCGGCGCCATACCGGCCATTGGTGGCATTTTGCTGTGGGCTTTTTCGTTCACAATTGGAGCGACCCAATTCGGAACGTTGGCGCTATTCATTGCGAACGTCGTCACTCTCCGCTGTTTGCGCAAAGGCAAGGAACTCTTTAGTTTTTCGCAGCTGGCCATTGACGCCCAAGTATATTTCCGCAGAGCGGAGCTGGCCCTTTCACACTTAAAGAAGTTTGATTGGGGCAAATTGGAAGTCTCCGAGTCGGTGTCAAAGCTAAAAGTTTTGGCGGAAAAGTTCATACAGGCGGCACACAGAGACACACTGGACTCCACGACCTATGCCCCCAAAGGCGGTCTTGTTTCTTTCGTTATGGACAGGGGCGCCAATGCGGCCAAATTGGATAAAGATGAGCTCTTCCATGCCATCGGCATGGTCAATCGCATTATGCGCACGGTTTTTGAGCTCCAAGACGATAAAACCTTGGAAATCCCCGCCGTCGACCACGCATTTGAAGTGCTCTACGCATGCATCGATGTGGTTTCTGGGGTTCTCGGCATAAACGGCATCATGGGCCATGAGCCGCCGCCGTTCTATGGAAATATGGGCCCATACTTCACCGGCTTAGCCGATTTCCTGGCCAAGCAGTGGGACCCAAATCCGCAATTCCAAAAACAGTCTTCCGAAGAGCGGAAAGCGGCCTGCAGTGAGCTGGTTCGGCGCCAAGAAAAAGCAGTCGCCACATATTTTGGCCTCAAAGCCGTATTTCCGACGCTAACGCCAGACACAGTCATTATGCAATGCGCCTCCGGCCAAATCGACCAATCGCAACTAAAAAAGTGGAAAAAAAGCCTAAAAGAGGACATGAAAGTCTTTGCGTCCGGCGGAACCGTCACTATCGGTGGTGCCGATTTGAGCTTTCAGTTGCTTAGGGACGTCCCATCTGGCACCGATGATCCTTACAAAGAAAGTAAAGGGTCGCACGTGAAACTAGCGGCCACAATGGGTTGCACGGCCGTCCGTGAGATAGGGTCATCATCAAAAAAATATGCGCTCGGCAGCGGCGGCATCAATCCGGAAAAAAGTAGGTGGCTTTACGTGCCGCTGCCGAAAAACAGAAGCGATGGCACCTCGTCCGTCCCGGTTTTTTATGAGCCAATCCAAACAGCCCTCAAAGGCGTCACCACCGAAAGCACCGCAGAGGACCACAGATTGCATATAAAAAGGGGCGATGTTGTTAGGGCCGACATTGGCATTTTGGGCACACGCGACGCCGATGGAAATCTGTGGGTAGCCCGCGGCATCCCCGGCGAAAACAACGGGGCCATCATAACGCACCCCTGGTGCCGCCTGTCAGCTGACGGCCCCGTTGATGCGCAAAGCCAAATCGACACCCTAATAAAAAAAGCCATCCTGTTTCCCGGCGACGATCTCAAAACAAGAGCCGCTGCCGCCGAAAAAGAGCTGGAAGGCCGCAAGGATCGCTGCGCCACGCTGCGCAATTTGGCCGGCCATGTAAAACCCTGACTCACAGGTGTCATCTGGCGACTTTGGCTGCGCACTGGCCAGCTCTGGGCTGGCGGAATGGGCGCTGCGCCACACGGAAAAATAATGCCTCACGGTTGGCGTGTCACTGTCCACTTTTGGCGGCCAAACGCCGTTTCGCCGACTCCCAGCTCCGCAACGCACTTCCGCCTAAAAATACCGCCGCCCCTTGGGGCGCCGCCCATGCTCCCTAAAAGCCTCGTCCCGGTTCACATTGCATTCATCTCCATCATGGCCCCTCCGCTGCCGGAGCCGATGGGTCGCCAAATCCGTAAAAATTTTTGGCTCCGTTTCCATCTTTGAGGAAAAAACATTGCCCGCGGAAAATGGCGATGGCGCCTCGTCCGTCCCGGTCTTTTATGCGCCGATCCAAACAGCCCTCAAAGGCGTCACCACCGAAAGCACCGCAGAGGACCACAGATTGCATATAAAAAGGGCGATGTTGTTGTTAGGGCCGACATTGGCATTTTGGGCACACGCGACGCCGATGGAAATCTGTGGGTGGCCCGCAGCATCCCCGGCGAAAACAACGAAGCCATCATAACGCACCCCTGGTGCCGCCTGTCAGCTGACGGCCCCGCTGAAGCGCAAAGCCAAATCGACAGCGCAATGCTATCGGTCATTTTCCATGAAAACAGTGTTGCCGCGCGAAATAAAGAAGCCGGAAAAAGAGTTTTCCGAAAAAAAAGCCAGCTGCGCGGCACTGCCCAATTTGGCCGGCCACGCGAAAAACCATGGCGCACGGGATGTGCATTCCTGCCGCTTTGATGGCGCGACGCCGCTTCGCCAACTCCAACATACGCAGCGGCGCAAAGGAGCGGCCAAATCCGTAAAAATTTTTGGCTCCTCTTCCATCTTTGAGGGAAAAATATTGCCCGCGGAAAGTGGCAATGGCAGCTCTTTTCTGTGTCCTTGGCTTTTCCCAACCCAGTTTTTGTCGGCATGGGAATCATGGTGCTGCTATCTCTGCTGCGGGCACACGTCGCCATCGCCCTGCTGGCCGGCACCGCCGCGGCCGGCCTTGCCGGCTCCATGGCGCCGTGGAAAATAATCGTCCGCTTCGGCGCAGGCCTGTCATCGGGCGCCTCCATAGCAATTAATTACGCCCTGCTGGGCGCCTTTGCCTGTGCACTGGCACGCTCCGGGCTGGCGGAATGGGCGCTGCGCCACATACTAAAAAATCTCGGCGAAGAAATGGATCGCCGCTGCGCCACGCGCTGTCGCCTGAAAATACTGTTCGCCCTTGGAGCGCTGGCCCTGCTCTGCAAAAGCCTTGTCCCGGTGCACATTGCCTTCATCCCCATCATGGTCCCGCCGCTGCTGGAGCCGATGGGGCGTCTGCGCATTGATAGGCGCGCCGTGGCGTGCATTTTGGTTTTCGGTCTCGTTATTTCCTATGTTGCCATACCCATTGGTTTTGGCACGATTTTCCTAAAAAACATCCTCATCCAAAACTTAAGCGCTTGCGGCCTGTCCATATCCCTTTGGACTGCGCTGAAAGCGGTCACCATTCCCTCCGCCTGCGCCGCCATAGGCCTGGCCGTTGCCCTAACGGTCTCCTATGGCCGCCCGCGCACCTACGCCCATGTGGCGGCCGGCGCCATTCCCCGTCGCCGCCCATGCGCCGAACCGCTGCGGCGAAAATTGATTCCTGCGCTGGCGTCCATGCCCATCGTCCTTGCGGTGCAGCTGCTGTCGGGAAACAACCTCGCCGCCGGGATGTTGGCCGGGTTGCTCTTCCTCTTGGCTTCCGGCGCTTTGGGGCCCACGGAAATAGGTTCCGCCATGGTGGAGGGCGTTCGCTCCATGGCCTCCATCGCAGCGGTTATGGTAATCGCCGGCGGCTTTGCCGCCGTACTGCGCGATTCCGGCGGCATTGAAAGTCTCACGGGGGCGATGGGTTCAGCCCTTTGCGGCAACGGACCTCTCGCAGCTGCCATAATGCTCTGCACCGGCACCGCCATAGCTTTCACCATTGGCTCCTCATTTGCCACTATCCCCATCGTTTCAGCAGTCTACGTGCCTCTCTGCGCATCTCTTGGTTTTTCACAGGCGGCTACTGCCGCCATCGTGGCCTGCTCCGCCATTCCCGGCGACCCGGCGTCGCCGCTGTCCAATACGACTCTCGGCGCCACTTCCGGGTTGGCGGCCGACGGCCACTTCGAACACATGGCCGACTGCGTTCTCCCGTCGGCGCTCCACTGTGCCCTGCCGCTCCTGGTGGGCGGCTGGATCGCCGCCATGGTTCTATGATGGCACTTTCCAATGGGCCATTCACTGCGGCAGTTTTTTTTCTTGCGCCTTTTGGCTTTTTGTCGCATCATAGTGACGTGGATGATAAAACTTGTTGCGGTAAAAATTGTAAACCGCGCCTCTGCTGTTGGGTGAAACTTGGTACAGTTGCCGTTGTCGCATTTGTCCTTGGGCTCCTTTTGCGCGGCGGCCATTGCGGCTGCAACCACGGCTCACACCACGATCGCGGAGCGGCCGTTCATCGGTCAGCGGCTGCGACGAAGGCCAAGCCGGCCCAGGCTCAGCAGCAGCAAAAGTAGGATGGGGGGCACCCCCAAAAGTCTCGACAGCGCCCATCCACCGGAAAACATCGCGTCGATGGTGCTCACGGTGCGAGCGTTGGCGAAAAATTTTGGGTCCTTTCGCGCCATTCGTGATCTATCTTTCTCCGTCGGGCCGGGCGAAGTCGTTGGCCTCCTAGGCCCACGCGGATCCGGCAAAACAACTGTGCTGCGCCTAATCGCCGGCGAATTGGACGGCAGTGACGGCTCCATCTCCGTAGGAGGTGTGTCCGTGGCGCGAAGAGATCGCCGTGCCTTTAAAAATTTCTCTTTCGTTCCCGCCGACGGGCCTCTGCCGGACGCCATGACCCCCTACGGCTATCTCTCCCTGAGGGCTAGCCTTAGGGGCTTGTTGGACATTCGCCGGGAGGTGGTTCGCGCGCTGCAGCGCTGCGATCTGCTGCGATTGGCCAGGCGGCAACCCATTGGCGATCTCGGCGGCGAACTGCGCAAGCGCGTAGCTGTCGCGGAGGCGCTAATGGGAAAGCCGAAACTGCTGCTCCTGGATGAGGCGGCGGCCGACCTGTCGCCTTCCACGGCAAAGTCACTCTTCCTCTCCATTGGCGCCATGGAGCAGCGGCCGGCCGTCTTGGTTTCCGGCCAAACGCCCTGGGAACTCGAACCTCTCTGCCAGCGTTTTTTACTGCTGGGCGGCGGTCGTCTTCTGGGCGATGGCTCCATCCGCTCATTGGGACAACTTTTCCTCAAGTCGCCGTGGCCCCATGCCGGCCGCCGGCCGCCGTCGCCGCTGGAGTCCATATTTCTTGCGGCGATGGATGGAAATCGCTGACTATGGTCCGTGGGACGCTTTCTTTCTCTTTTTGGAACGGAGTGCCGTAAAATTTTCGCCTCTCCCCTCTTCGCCGCCACAGCGGCGCCATTTCTTTTTTTCTGCTCCGCTCTCTTTTTTTCAGCCGTACGGCGCTGCTGCAGCGGACCGCAACCGCTTGGGCCGTCGTCTCTGTGGCTCCAAGATTTTTGGATGGGCTCCATTCTGCTGCTTCCGCCTCTCGCCATGGAGTCCATTGCCGGAGAACGCGCCTCTGGCGACCTCGACTCACTTCTGCGCACGGCAATTCATCCGGCGGCCATTGTTTTTTGCAAATTTCTAGCCCTTCTTCTTGGCTGCCTAAGCCTTTGGCTGCTGGCCATGGCGATGCATCCATTAGTCTTTCGCTTTGCCTTCTCGCCAAATCTTTTTGTCCGCTTTAGCGGCGCCGGCATGTGCCGATCCATTGCCTTTCTCGCCACAGTCCACGCCCTTCTCTGCTCATTGGCGCTCTTCATCGGCGCCGCAGTATCCAACTCCTTCCGGGCAGCCGCAGTCACTGCCGCTGCGCAGCTGCTCTATTTCTTCGGTCCGCGGCTCCTCCACGATTTCGCCGCTTCCCAGCCGGGATCGCCGCTGCGCAACTTCATCCTGCGACTCGACGTTTTCTCTTTCCTCGGCGAATGGAGCTCCGCAACGGTCGACAGTAGACCGATCGTTTTTCACCTCTCCGTTTGCGCCTGTTTCCTTTGCGCCACCGCCGCCATTCTCCACAGACCCTAGGAGGGCGAGATGGCGGCTGACGCTATCCAGCACCCCGTTAACGAATTTCGCCGCTTCCGGGACACCAAAAAACTTAACTATTTCTAGAGCCTCGTTGATGGTAACCGACGGAGGAATGTCTTTTCTGTAGAGCAATTCGTAGACGGCCTCCCGCAGCACCGCTAGCGCCACCTTGCCGACTCTGTCCAGCGACCAGTTGCGCAAAAATCTAGCCAGAAGGCCGTTTATTTCAAAGAGGTTCCGCACAGTCCCTTCGGCCACCTCTCTGGCGAAGGCGAGCTTCTCCTCTCTGTGGCCAAGAGCCTCAACGGCTCCGGCCCAGTGCTTGTCGAAGTCTGTCAACGGAAACGCTTCGTGGGCATAGATGAGCTGCACGGCAAATATGCGGCCGTCCCTGCGCCCAAAGGGGCGTTCGACGATGCCGGTTTCATCCATTCTTATGGCGAGGCAACGGCCGCCGCCATTGGCTGTCAACGGGAAAAAGGCCTGCCCGGAAGCTTAGCCATGGCCAACAGCAGGGACACCTCCTCGAATTTCAGCGCCCTCAAAACGGCGCAATAGGCGGCGGCACCGGCCGGAATCGCCGCCAAAATCAGAAAAAGCGAACGGGTCTTTCCCGGCTGGAAAAACCCTGCAGCCGCTTGGCACGCAAGGATTACCGCCCACATGGTCATGGCGGCGGCGGCGATTTTTGGACCCCACGAAAGGACGCCGCAGCGCACTTCGTCTCCACATTTTCTTCCGAGAGCCGCCGCCAGCAAAACGCACTGCAGCAGCGCCGCAATGGCGTTTGCCGCCCCTATGCCCAAGGCGGAGAACGGTCCGGCGAGCGCAAGCGTCAATGCGACATTCGCCACCAGTGAGATGGCGGCAATTTTGAGCGGCGTGACCGTGTCGCATTTGCCGTGGAAAGCCCTCGTCCACAGGCCGGAAAGAGCAAAAAACGGAAGCGCCGCCGCCGAAACTCTAAGCACCGGCAGAACGCGAGTCAACTCCCCCATGCCGCAGTTACCCCAGTTGAAAAGAACATCCAAAATTGGCTCCCCCAGCACGCAGAGGCCGACGGCGGATGGCACCGCCACCATTAGCAGCGAACGGACGGCGCGGCCATGGGCTTCTGCAAAACCCTGCCCGCTGCCGCCGGAAAGGGCCGGGAAAGCCACCGTTAAAATCGGCGCAACGAATATGCCGAGCGGCAACTCCACAAGCCTACTAGACAGATATAGAACCGCCAGAGCGCCATCCTCTAGGCAGAAGGCCAAAATGCGCGACAGGGCCCCGTTGATCTGCACAATGGCCGCTGCCGCCGTCGCCGGGAAAAAGAGCTTGGCGAACCTGTGGGTTAAATCGCTCTTGGCCAACGTTGGGCGAAAGCGCCAGCCACGTCGCGCGAGAAGCAGCGCCGGAAGCGCCAGCTGCAGAAATCCGCCCACAAGCACGCCGCAGCAGAGCAGCGTCGCAGCGTCGCGGCCCCCGGCCGGACTGACGGCAAACGCAACGGCGGCAAAAACCACCACAGAAGCGTTCAGCAGCAGTGCGCCAAGCGCCGGCAGCCCGAATAGCCCCAGCACATTTAGAGCTCCGCAAAGCGCCGCCGAAAGGCACGCAAAGGCCAGGTAGGGGAAAAGCAGGACGGACAGGGCCGTGGCGCGCAACCAGCTCTCCGAAAGAAGTTTGTGGAAGCCGGCAAAGGCAACGGCAATGGCGGCGAATGCCGCCAGGAAAAAGAACATCATTCTCGCCAAAACTCCATTCAAAAACGCAAAAGCCTCTTCCCTGGAGCGACTTTTGTTTGCGGCGCCGAAGAGCGGCACCAGCGCCGCGCCGAGGGCCCCCTCCCCAAGTAGGCGTCTGAACAGGTTTGGTACCGTAAACGCAAAAAGAAACGCTCCGCTCCAGGGCGTCATGGCCAGTAGGGCAAAAACTGCGCTATCCCGCGCGAAACCGGCGATGCGCGAAAGAACATTGGCGAATGCCACGGATACGACGGACCTCTCTCTGGCCAAATCCTTTTCTCTGCGCACGCACATTTCCTTCTGCGTCTCCCCAAAAAAGCAATGGCTTTTTGCCATTTTTGGGGTGCGGATGGTCCCCAAAAGGAGAAGAGCACCATTCCGTGGCGCGTCTATGTCGTTTTAGGAGAACGCTTTGCGCGATTTACGTCATCCACAGCTCTCTTTCCCCGTTTCCTTTTTGCCGGCCGCCGCCGAAGCGGCCAGGTCCTTTCCTCAGTTTTTGGGAAAACGGTCATTTTTCCCTCAGCGGAGCTCTTTTTTTTCCGCTCAGTCGCTTTTTTTTTGCAGCCTCTTTTTTTGTCGCCGGCTCCCCTTGGACCTCTTTTGCCGTCCAACTTTTTTCGCCTCCGCCCATTCGCCCGCAAAAAGTGGTCGTCCCGCATACGTTTGCTGCAGCCGCGCGAAGCGCTTTTTTATTTTTGAGTCCTCGAAAAAAAAAGAAAAATGCCGTTGTGAAGGCGAACTTTTCTCTCCAAAAAAATGTGCCAAAAAAGGACATGTCACCGAATTTTCCATTTTGTCGAAAAACCTCCCCCGAAGGGCGTTTTTTCAGGCGGAAAAAACTGAACAAAGTGGCCGCAGCAAACGTATGGAGGGCAGAAAAAAGTTATTCACCGAAAACTGTGAATAACCGGTGAATAACCGGTGAATAACTTTTTTGTTCACATTTTATTCCCAGAATTGTTCACATTTTTGTCGTCCCGCTTGGGGCGGCCCTGGCCGTAAGCCAGACTTGTTCACAGTATTCACAGTACCTAATAATAATAATATATTATTAGTTTCCCCAAAAAATTTTCCTCTCGATGCCCTTCGGCCGGAAGAGCGGTTTTCGAAAAAAAAGATCCGTTGACATTCACTTTCGCCGCGGCTTCTCTGCCGCCAGCTTCCGTAGTTCAAAGGACAGAACTGCGGTTTCCTAAACCGCCGATCCCGGTTCGAGTCCGGGCGGAGGCGCCAGGTGAGAACTAGCGATGGACAGCCACGCACACATCGACAAATTTCCCGAAAACGAACGGAATGCCGTCATCGAGCGGGCCTGGGCTGCCGGACTGAAGCGCATCGTTTCCGTGGCAACGTCCCTTGGCGACAGCGAAACGCTTGCCAGTTTGGCCAAAAAGAGCGACGGCAGGATTTTCTGCACCGTTGGCGTCCACCCAACCGAACTGGACAGCGGCGTGCCGGCGGCGAAAGAGCTGGAAGCGGCGGCGGATTCGGCCAAGCCGATCGCCATCGGCGAGACCGGCATAGATCTTTTTTTTGCGCCGGACGGCAGCGGCGCAGCGCGCACAATGGTCGAAAGGCAAAGGCGGGCATTTTTCCTGCAGTGCTGCGTTGCCAAGGAGATGTCACTTCCAGTCATAATCCATTGCAGGGAAAAGAAAAGGGGGGAGATGGAGGCGTGGAGCCTCACGCAAAAAGTGCTGGAAACTGCGAAATTTCCCGTGGAAAGGGCCCTCCTGCACTGCTTCGACTATGGCGTTGAGGAGCTTTTGCGCTGGCAGAAAGCCGGTGGGACGCTGTCGTTTTCCGGGCTCCTGACGCGCGTCGATCGCGGCGATCTGCGGGAAGCGGCTAAATTTGCCGAAGTGAACAAAGTTTTGCTGGAAACGGACTCGCCATTTCTTCTGCCGGAGCCGCTTAGGGGCGAAGGGAAAGAGACGCGCTGCGAGCCGGCGCACATGGTGCACACAGCCGACTGTCTGGCGAATGCGTTTGGCTACGAAAGGGAATCCGTTTTGGAGTTGAGCCTCAAAAACGGAAACGCCTTTTTCGGGCTGTGGGGGTAGTCGTGCCGCTGCCATGGTTCGCCCACTATGCCTTCCGGCAGCTTTTTCCGGCCCACGGCCATAGGCGCTTTACGTTTGCTGCAGCGGCCGGAGTGGCAATCGGTGTTGCCGTTTTAATTGTTGTTTTGTCCGTCATGGATGGCTTCCAGTGGGAAATCCGCCGGCGTCTGCTGCAGCTCCACGGGGAAGTGGCGGTTCTTGGGGAGGGAAGTGCCTTCGCCGCCGTCGACGCCTGGAAGGAGCGGCTCGAAGCAATGGATCAAATTTTGGAGGCAAACCCGTTCTATGAGACGTTTGCGCTGGCCGAATTTGGCGGGAAATACGCTCTGCCGCTTGCTCTCGGACTCGACGGCGAGGCCTTCCCGGAAGGGTTTGCCGTGGTTGGGGCCGCTGTGGCGGAGCAACTTGGCACAAAGCCGGGCGACGAAATGCTGATCGCGGACCCACAAACGTTTCTGCGCAACGGGGAGGGGGAGGTGCAATTGCCTCTTCCGCTGAACGTTTTGGGATCAATGTCCGTTCGGAGTGGCGAAATGGATGGGAGGAGAATTTTGCTGTCGCGGGAGTCCCTCTCCAGGCTTTTCGGCGAGGAAAACTGCGCCAGCGGCTACGAAATTAAGCTGGCGAAAGGCGTAGAGGGGGAGAAGCTTGTGGAAAAATTAAACGGCGGGCTTTTGCCGCCTTTTCTGCGGGCGATGAGTTGGATCGACATGAACGGCGAACTCCTTTCCGTTCTCGCCATGGAAAGGGCGGCCATGTTCTTCTCCATGGCCTGCATAGTTGTCGTGACCGCTTTTTCCATGGGGAGTTTTTTGGCGGCTCACGTCGCCCGCCTTTCCCGCGAAATTGGGGCCCTGAGGGCCATGGGATGCTCCGGAATGGATATTGGCCTCACTTTTGTGCTGCAGAGCGTTTTAATAGGCTTTCTGGGCTCCTGCGGCGGCGTTGCCGCCGGATGGGCGCTGCTCCATTTTCGCGACGGAGTTCTCTCCTTTTTGGTTGGCGCCTTCGGCGGAGGAGAAAGATTACTTTCCTTCTACTCCATCAGCGGCTTGCCGGCGCTGTGGCGCTGGAGTGAAGTGGCGAAAGTTTGCTCCATGGCGGTGGCGGTTACGGCCGCAGCTGGGCTCGTTCCGGCGATTCGATCAATGGGCACGGAACCCTCCCTGGCGCTGCGCCATGAATGATCAAACCGTTCGACTCGAAAGCGTTTCCGCATCTTACGGCGGCGGCGGCACAGCTGACCCCGTTTTTACGGATGTGTCTTTTTCCCTAAAACCCGGCGAGATGTGCCTCCTAAGGGGGCGCTCCGGCTGCGGCAAAACGACCTTTTTGCACGTTCTCGGCGGCCTGCTGCGGCCTTGCGCCGGAGAAGTGTACTGGCGCGGGGTTTCCGTTAGCGGACTGCGAAAATCGCTCAACGAGCTGCGCGGAAGGACGTTTTCCTTCATTTTCCAAAACCATTGCCTGCTGCCGGAGTTGACGGCCTTGGAGAACGTCATGGTGCCATGGCGCATCGTCGGCCGCGTGGGAACCGTTCGCGCCGCAAAGGCTAGGGCCATGGAACTTTTGGCGTCCGTTGCCCTGGAGGGGAAAGGCGATTCGGCGGTGCAGCGGCTGTCCGGCGGTGAGCGGCAGCGCGTCGCCGTTGCGCGGGCCCTCATGGAAAGCCAACCCTTCATCATTGCGGACGAGCCAACGGGAAGCCTTGACGAAGAGAGCGAAACCGCAGTGGTGGAGCTGCTTGTGAAAATCAACGGCGAGAGGGGAGCGGGCGTTTTGGTGGCCACGCACGGAACTGCCTTCGACCGCCACTGCCACAGGATTTTTAGGCTGCCCTAGCCGGAAACGGGAAGCGGCACGCCCATCCACGCTAAAAAATTGGCTCCCCGGAGCGCAAAAAAAAGTTCCTTTTTCTGAAAAAAAAAGCTCTTTCGCGCCGTGGCGCGCTACCTTGCAATCGACTATGGGCTTAGGCGGGTTGGGCTGGCCTGGGGCGACCTGGAAGTGGGCGTTGCGGTCCCTAGGAAGCCAATTGTTTGCGCACCAAGAGTTAGCATTTGGCGATCACTCGAAGAGGTGGTGCTGGAAGGGGACGTTTGTGCGTTCGTGGTGGGACTGCCGCTGTCGGCCGACGGCGAGGACAGTACTTGGACAGTGGCGGTTCGCGCCTTTGCCGCCCGCCTGGGGAAGCACTTTTCCATGGAGGTGCATTTTTCGGACGAGTACTACACCTCCCAACAAATCGCCGAAGAACGGCTAAAGCTTTCACGGCGAAAGGAAAAGCCACACAGCCGGCGCCGGTCCGGAGAGGACGACTCGCGCACGGCCGTGCTCATTTTGCAGGATTTTTTCAATGACCGCTCGCAGCCGCTGGGCCGTTCGCTCATTTGAATTATGGCCCCATTGGGGCGTTGCAAAAGGCGCGGATGGCGGCACTGTGCAGCCATGGATCTGGGGTGCTGCCGGAGGACCTTTGCCATCGATTTTGAAGGTAATGGCCGCGACGGGATTTTAGAATTCGGCGCCATCTGTCTGGAGGATGGGCGAATGCGCATGGTTGGCCAAAGCTTTTTGCGCTGCCGCCGAGTGGATGACATTTTCCTCAGGAGGCGGAAAATTTCTTCGGTGCACGTGGAAGCGGCTCCATTCCCCGAGAAGTTTTTTAATTTGTTTAAAGACATGCGCCGCAACGGCATACTCGCTGCGCACCACGCCCAAACGGAGGACGCGCTGCTGCGAAAGCTTTGGCCAACGCCTGGGTTTGTGCCCGATTGGGGCGGAGATCCGGCGGGAAACGCCATGGGGTGGGGGCCGTGGCTTGACAGCTGTGCGCTCGCCAAAAAATTTTGGCCCGGTTTGCCGGCCTACAGTCTAGATCGAGTTTTAGCTTTTCTTCGACTGGAAGAGAGGTGGCGCGCCTTGGGCGTGGCGCTATGCGGCGGCGGGCGGCACCGGCACCACTGCGCTCCCTACGACGCCATTGGCTGCGCCCTGATCGTGGATAGATGCCTCCGGGAGAGCGGAAAAGATTTACTTTGCCTGCTGCGGCGCACGGGCGCTGCGCCACAGCTGAGCTTCTTCTAGTCGCCATGGGACAGCAACTTCGACAGGGGCCGAGGCCCGCCAATCGCCTTTCGCTGCGCCTTCAGCTGCAGCTGCGCACGCTAGCCACGGCCCGTAGGAAATTGCCGCATTTTCTCGCCGACAGCGGTACCGGCATCTGTGGCGACCTCTCAGAAGTGGCGGCTCCGATGGGCGACAAACTTTTGCAAATTCTTGCTCTGGAATGTCATATGTCTCCTCGGCGCCGCCAAATTGCCGGCGAAATTGTGGGCAACGTTGGCCCTTTGGGCTACTTGGAGGTGGAGCCGGCGGAAATAGGAAGGAGGACATCGGCGCCGCTGGAGGAGGTGGAGGAGCTGCGCACGGCGCTAAAAAACTTCGAAGGGCGCGCCATTGGGGCCCTAAACTTTCGCGAATTTTTTCTTTTCCAATGCTCTCACCGGCGCAACTGCGAGGCCCTTAGGGTCGCCTCCGCCGCGCTGCGCGGCGAAGGGAGGCCCACTGGACTCGTTTCCGTGCTGCGGCTGCTGCGGCGAAAGATGGCCGGACGTTGTTTTGCCGATCTGCTGGAGCGCTTTGCCGATGGTCGCCTGCGGATGCATCCGCCAACGGACGGACTTGGGTGCGAATGCGCCATCGCCTTTGGGTCGCCCGATTTGGTCGCCATTCCCGGCGAAGACGGCAGTTTGGCGGTGCGCGCGTTTCCGGAACCGCCCGATGGAGGGTTTCCCGAAACCCCAATGGGGGAAGCCCTTAGGAGGCGGTGGGACTCGCTGTTGCGCCTTGGAAAATTTCTCCTGGAGGAGCAGCGACAATTTTTTTCGCTGGGTCCCGCCGCCGCAGTGCCGGTGGAGCAGCGCCGTGCCGCCGCCTCGCTGGCGGTTAGCGGGCCCACCATGTCCAGGGCGATCCGCGACAAAACGGTGCGCACCCGGTGGGGACTTTTCCCTCTGGAAAAATTTTTCTGCCGCGGCACCCAGTCGCCGCTGGCAATGGAGTGGTTTTTCGGCGAAATATTTCGCGGAAATCCCGCTGCGCTGCTCTGGAGCGATGAGAAAATTGCAGCTGAGCTATGGGGCCGCTTCGATGTCAAAATTGCCCGCCGCACCGCCTGCCAGTGGAGGAGGAAGTTTTTTGCCGGCAAGGGGTAGGTCCTACTCGGCGCTTTGGCTTTGGCTGGCCAGCGCCAGAGCGGAATGGCACCAATCGCCGTGTTTGCGCCACATGGCGCCGAGAATCGCGCCCCTCTGGCGGGGAGGAAAAGCGCGGAGGTAGGAGTAGAAGGCGCTGGCGCCGTCTCTGAGCGGCATGGAGACGATGTGGCCGAAAAGGTCGTCTTCGCCGCGGCGAAGAACTAGCTCAAATTTCAGCTGCGCAGCCGGATCGAGTTCTTCGGAGAAAATTTTTTTCGCAATGGCGGAAATATTGCCAACGTATAGGCGCGAAAAGACAATCGGATCCAGTTTTGCGCTAAACGATTCTCCTCCAGCGTAATATCTGTAGCCAACCGTCGGGCAGAGGGCGTAGCTGCGCGCCCGCTTAGCCGCCGTCCAAAAAAGAATGAGATCGTCCCCGACGACGATGCGGCGCCCCTCGGCGAAAGGGGCCATCTGGGCGGCCGCCGCGCGGCACATATTGCCGTCCCAGAGCTTGTTCCACAAATTCCACGTAATTTTTCCTTCGGCGAGCAGCTGTATGAGTTCGCCGCCGTCCCGCGTTCCCTGAAACGGCTTTAGGCGAAGCATCCAGTAGACTGGCGACTCAAGCGCTTTCCCGACAGTTTTTTTTTCCAGAGGGAAAAGGACGACATCGGCACCACTATGTTCCGCTACGGCAAGCGCCTTTTCCCCAATGGTGACCATGAGCTCGTCGTCGCAGTCGAGCCACAGCACGTAGCTCCCCCTCGACGCCAGCAGGGCCCCTATGCGCACGGCCAAGGTGCCGAGGTTTTTGTCGTTCTCCAGCACCCTAATGCGCCCATCGGCTGCGGCATATTTTTTGAGGATCTCCAAGCTGCGGTCCGTCGATTTGTCGTCGACGCAAATTATTTCTATGTCCCGCAGCGTCTGGTTGATGGCGCTATCCATGGCGACGGAGAGAGTCGATTCGCCGTTGTAGACCGGGATGAGAATGGAAATTTTTGGCTCGTGCATTTCCGCGCAAAGGGCTGCGGGGGCGGTGGCGATGAGCGCCAGCGCGGCTACGAGCGGGCGGCAAATGGAAAAAGCCACTGCACCATGGAAAATGGACGGCGCCAACTTACAATAAAAAACCGATTGGGAGGAACAATTAATGGCACTCCGGGAAAAAAATCTTTCCAGCGCGAGAAATGGCCCTAGGCATTGGCTGTGATTGATGCGCTGCAGCGGTTCCTCAGCAAGCATCGCCGCTGGCTGTTTGCCTGCCTTCTGGCGCTGGTGGTGGTGCCGTTTGTTTTTACCATAGGCGCTACGCCGGGCTGCGTTGGCGGCGCCGGCCGAAGAGGAGGAAAGTTTTTTTCCGTAAACATTTCATCGCCAAGGGAGGTGGAGGACCTGCAGCGGGCGGCCGCTTTCAGTCTTCACTTCGCCAATGTGACCGAAAACGTTCCACTGGACAGCGCCATGATGGCCCGCGCCGCCTGGCTGTGGATTGCCGATAAATTGCAGATTCCAGATCCGGCTGAGGATGCGCTGCGCGCGTTCATAGAGTCCAGGCCGGCTTTTTGGGACGACGAGATGAAATTTTCGGAGAAGCGATACGAAGAATTTTTCGGAGCCCTCCGCGATCAGGCGCCAGAGCTTGAACGATTTATTGCCAGGACGCTCGCCGACGACTGGCGCATCGGGACGGTTGCCAATGTGCTGGCCGCCGCCGATTTCTCGGCGTCTTCCGAAGCGAAATTGCGGGCCAGGCAGCTGGCAACGGAATGGACTCTGCGCGTGGCCACACTGCGATTTCTCGACTTTCATCCCGCCATCAACATAGGGGAAAGCGACCTGGAATCGTTTTACAACGGCCGCCGCGAGCTGTTCAGGACGCCCGTGATGGTGGAGTTTGACCGCATTTCCTTTTTGGAGGAAGGCGGAGGCTCTCCGCAATCCGACTGCGAATCGGGCGACGCCGCTGAGCGGGCCAATGAGTTTATCTATCGCCTCTGCGGAGCGGAGGAGGACGGCGCTCCCGTGGAGGGCGAAGCGGTTGCCGTGGAGCTTGGCGGCAGCCGGGAGGGGCCATTCCGGGCCATTGGCGGCGCCGAAGGGGACGAAAAAATTCCAGAGCAGCAGCGCAGGGCCGCCCTACAGCTCGATGGCGGAAACCGCCTTTCGGGGCCACTTCCTTTGGAGGGGGGCGTTTGCGTTCTCGTGCTCAAAAGGCGAACGGAGCCGCGCGACCTGGCCTTCTGGGAGGTGAGGGCCGCCGTTGAGCAGCACTACCGCCGCCAAAAGCAGGTTGATCTTTTCATCGCTCACGCCACGGAGCTACGCAAGCGCTTGCTGGCGAAGATGGCCGACGGCGAGCCGTTCGAAGAGGCCGCCGCCGTACTTGGCCTTGAGCTGGGCCACCCCATCGCTCCGTTCACCGTGAGGAACCTGCCCGATGAAATTCCGGCGGAATGGATTGGCTCGTTTCTTCCGCTTGGAAATGGCGCCGTCACGGAATTTTTGCCCATAGGTAGGCCCGACTTGCAGCTGTGGCACGTGGCCGCCAAGAAGGTCCCGGCGGAAAGCGCTTTAGTCGAGGACATTGCCGCATTTGAGGCGGAAAATGCCGCGGCTGCTGGGCCGATTTTTCTTAGGCAGCTAGTGGAAGAGCTCATTGTGGATGAGATGGGAAAGTTGAAGTAGGCTAATCCGCAGCCGCCCACTACTTTCCAGAGTGCGTTCGGCGGGATTTGACCGCCTTCTGGAGCCGGGTGTGGTGCCGTTTGTTTTTACCGCCGCCGCTACGGCGGGCCGCCCTACAGCTCGATGGCGGCAACCGCCTTTCGGGCCCACTTCCTTTGGAGGGAGGCGTTTGCGTTCTCGTGCCCAAAAGGCGAACGGAGCCGCGCAAGCGCTTGTTGGCGAAGATGGCCGACGGCGAGCGGGGCGCCATTCCATTTGGGACACTTTTACGCCGCAAACTACCTCCTCCGCCTGGTGCGTTGGACTGCTAGCGTTTTCAGCGTTGAACGATACGGCCTAAAGGCGCGGCAAATTTCGATCTGTGTGGGCCGTCGATTTGCTGCGCCTAGGTGCTAACCTATTTTCGTGGCGCAGAACCCATCCGCCAGTGGGCTGTCGCCAAAAACAAGATTGAACGGCACCACATGCGACCTCGTTGCGGACGAATTCTTTCTGGGCGCCAACGAGTTAGGGGAAATTTTTGCTGTCTGCGGCCCCACTTTCAACTTGCCTTTTTTCCGCCGCCGCCGCTTAACCGCCACATGGGGGAGCGGCCAATCGCGCTGTACAGCTGTAGTCTCGATGCGGGGCAAATGGAGAAGCTGGAAAATTCCTGCGAAGCCAGCGGCTGGGAGAGCTACTTTGTCGACCATGCGACATTTGCGTTCCGTGGCCCGCGCGTGAATGTGGTGGCCTACCGCAGCGGGAAACTAGTGGTGCAAGGCAAAGGCACGGAGGAATTTGTGAAATACACGCTGGAGCCGGAAATTTCCGGCGAATGCGCTCTCGGCTATGACGAAGAGCTTCACGGGGACTGGTTTGAGGAGCATGGCGGCATGGATGAGTCCGGCAAGGGGGACCTATTTGGACCGCTCGTGTCGGCCTGCGTCGTGGCCGGCGGAAAGACGGTGAAGGAGTGGATCGGCGCTGGCGTGAAGGACTGCAAGAGCATAGGAACCAGCGAAAAAATTTTTGAGTTGGCCAAAATCATACGGAACAGCGCCGGCGCCACTGTGGAATTTTTTTCGCTGAGCATGCGCAAACACAACGAGCTCTATGGCGGTTTCGGCGAAAATTTGAATCGCCTGCTGGCCTGGTACCATTCGAAGAGCCTATCCAATGCGCTCCAGCGGAGTAGCCCAAAGCGTGTGCTGCTGGATCAATTTTCCAAACAGCCGCTTGTGCAAAAGTTTTTTCCAAATTGTCCAGCCGCCATCGAGATGCGGCCGCGGGCGGAGGAGGACCCCGTTGTTGCGGCAGCCTCCATCGTTGCCAGAGCGGAATTTCTTCAAAGTCTCGACCGTCTGTCGGCCCAGGCCGACGAGCAGCTCCTTCGCGGCTGCGGTGAAGCCGTTTTTCAGCAGGCGCAGCGGCTCGTTCGCCGTTTTGGCGCCAACCGCCTAGGCGAATTTGCCAAACTTTACTTTAGCACGGCCCAGCGCGCGATTTTTTCATAATAAGCTTGTTTTTTGCCACCCACTAGACCTACTCTCCGACGGAGAGTGGCGCCAGCTTTTGGCGCATTTTTTGGGCAAATGCGATGAATAGGCGTTTGGGGGCGATGTGCATAGTGGCCGGGACAAGCATTGGGGCTGGCGTCATTGCATTACCCATGGTCTTGGCGGCCTTCGGCCTGGTGCCGACACTATTCCTTGTGGCGGCCACCTGGTGGATCATGTATCGCTCGGCGCTGGTCAACCTAGAGCTTGTGCTGCAGTCCGGCAAATGCCTGGATATTGGAGCGTTGGGGAGGCTCTATGGCGGGCCATCCACTTCGATTTTCGGCGAAGTGGTGCTGTTGGCCCTGATGTATTCGCTCATGGGAGCCTATTTCTATGGGTTTGCGTCGCTGCTGTGCCAGGTTTTCTCCATCGGCCACAGCTTTCACGGCACCATAGCGATCGCCTTGGCCGTATCATTTATCTTTTTGATGCTGTTGCCCATGCGCTGGCTCGACAGCGTAAACCGCGTCGTTTTCGGCGCCATGTTGCTGGCTGGCGCCATCCTTATTGTGCGCCTCTGCGGAGCCGCCCGATTCCACTGGGATGTGATGTTTCCGTCCGGCGGCCATGGTGGCCTGTGGCTTGCCGCCATACCGGTGCTGTTCACCTCCTTCGGATTCCAGGTGATTTTTGCCGCCATGGCGGAATACTGCTCCATGGATGAGGACGCTCTGCGGCGCGCATTCTTCTGGGGCAGCTTCATAACCGCTTTGGTCTATTGCGTTTGGACATGGTCCACCCTATTGGCGATTCGCGGCCACAGCGGTGAATTTTTCGCGGCACTGGCGGCCGGATCCGTTGATGTGGGTTCCTTCGTTAGCGAGCTCAGCACCATCGGCGGCGGCGGCTCATCAGTTTCGCTTGTGTGGGCGATATCGGTTTCCGCCATCGGTACTTCCATTATTGGCGTCGGCATGGGGCTCTGCAATTCTCTCGGCCGCCACCTGCGCTGGGAAGGCGCCGGGAATTCACTTCGGAGGCGCATTTCAATCGCCTCCGCCGCAGCAATTCCTTCCGCCGTTCTCGCCATAGTCATCCCAAAGGCGTTCACTGCAGTTCTGGGCTTTGCCGGCGTAATTTTGGCCATTTTGGCCATTTTCATCCCCGTTTATCTCCTGCGTCGATGTGGACCCGCAAAAGTTTTCTATGGGCCCGTCGGGGAGCGCAAAAACTCCATATTTCTTTTGGCCGGCGGGGCTGTGGTTGTCTGCTGCGAGCTGCTGCACATCTGCCTATAAACCGTTGCATCCAGCCGGATTAGGGCCGCATCTTTTGCCGTTTGCGCCGTTCCGCTGAAAAAGCTTGAAATCCTAAGGCGACCAATTCCCAATGCACGTGAATTTGGCGGCATCCAATTGCGCCGCGAACGATGGAAAAGTAAACGATGCGGAAACAATTTGGAGCGATATGCATAGTGGCCGGAACGAGCATTGGGGCGGGCGTCATTGCGCTGCCAATGGTTTTGGCGGCCATTGGTCTCGTGCCGACAGTTTTTTTGTTGGCGGTCACCTGGTGGATCATGTACCGCTCGGCGCTGGTCAATTTGGAGCTTGTGCTGCAGTCTGGCAAATGCCTGGACATCGGTTCTCTCGGGAAACTTTACGGCGGTTCGGCCGTTTCCTTTTTTGGGGAAGGGCTGCTGCTTGCCCTAATGTATTCACTCATAGGGGCATATTTCTATGGCTTTGCGTCGCTGCTCTGCCAAATGTTCGCCATCGGCCGCGGATTTCACGCTGTGATCGTTGTCGCTCTGGCCCTGTCGTTTATCTACCTCATGACGCTTCCAATTCAGTGGCTCGACAGAGTAAATCGCGCCATTTTCATCGCCATGCTCTTTGCGGGAACCTTGCTGACTTTCCGCCTTTGTGGATCCGGCAGTTTCCATTGGACCTTGGCGTTGCCGAGCGACAGATCTGCGGCTAAATGGTTTGTGGCTATTCCGGTCGTTTTCACTTCATTCGGCTTCCAGGTGATCATTGCCGCCCTGTCCGATTACTGCGCCATGGACGCTAAGGTGCTGTGCCGCGCTTTTTTTTGGGGGAGCCTCATAGCGGCCCTGGCCTACTGCACCTGGATATGGGCGACGCTGCTCACCATTGGCGCACACAGTCCTAGCTTTTACGGGAAAATGGTGTCCGGATCCGTGGACGTTGGCGCTTTTGTGGACGAGCTCAGCTCCATAGGCGGCGGCCCAGTGAAATGGCTCGTTTGGATTATTTCCATCTCCGCCATTGGCACTTCCGTCATTGGCGTCGGCATGGGGCTCTGCAATTCCATCGAGCGCCATTTGCGCTGGGACGGCATGCCAAAGTTCATCAAAGCGCGAGGCGCGCTGGCGATTCTTGCGGCGGCTCCGGCGGCAACGCTTGCCGTAGTGGTGCCGCGGGCCTTCACAACGGTATTGGGATTTGCCGGAGTAATTTCCGCCATGTTGGCGCTATTCATCCCAATATATCTGCTCCGGCGCTGCGCGCCGGCCGACGGGAAAGTTTTCTATTTGGCCGCCAGGCGCGGAGGGACGCGCACGATGCTGCTGCTCAGCGGCATCGCGGTGGTTGGCAGCGAGCTTCTGCATTTTTTTATTTAGCTGCGCAACTCTTCCAGCCTAAGCCATTGGCCTAGTGTAAGATCTTCCGGTCTGCATTTCGGATTTATGGCGGCGCCGTGATCCGTCAGCCAGCGGTCCGCCAGGGCCCGCAGGGGTTCATCGCCAATGGCGCGGCAGGAGGTCCCCACCTGTTTGCGGCGCATTTGGAAGCAGTGGCGCATGACGGCAAGCGCTTCACCGGAAAAGGTGTGTGGGCTGTCCAGGCGGCGGAAATGGACGATGGCGGACTGGACGGCCGGGCGAGGGAAAAAGCACTGCGGCGGCACCTTGCGGGTGGCCCTAATGCGGAATGCCGCTTCCATGCGGACCCCCATGGCGCAGCGCCGCCGCGAATGGATCGGTGCGCTAAGACGTTCAATGGCTTCAAGTTGCAACAAAAGGGTGATGCCGCTGGGGAGCGGCAGGCGCAGGAGCGCGTCGAGCCACGGCCCAGTGATTGCGTAGGGCAAATTTGACACCACGGCGTCCGGCGCGCTGGAGCACAGATCTCCGAACGGAAATTCAACGGCGTCACCGCGCATCAAGAAAAATTTCCCCGGGAAGCGGGGAGCTAGACTTTTTTCCAAAAAGGTCCATAGACGCCCATCAATTTCGACGGCATGTACTTCCGTCCCAGCGGCGAGCAGCTGCTCCGTCAGTGCGCCTAGGCCGGGGCCAATTTCGACAACTCTGTCGCCGGCGCGCAGCTGCGCCATGGCGACGCTAACCTTTGCCATGTTGCCGTCGCAGAGAAAATTCTGGCCAAGGGCTTTTGCGGGGCGCAGCGCCAGCGACGACAGCAACGACTGGACGCTGGAGGCAGCCATTTTAGCGGATGGCGGGCTCGCGGCGCAGAAACCAAAAGCCAACGGTGGAGGCAATAACGAGGATGGCGGCACCGTGGGCGGCCGTGACCGTGGATCCCATTGACAGGAGCGCATAGGAGCAAAACGGGGCGCAAATGCTGCGCAATCCTGTCATCAGGAGGTAGATGGCCATGCACTGGGGCAGGTCTTTGGGCGGGACAATTTTTGCCAGCCACAGATTGTGCATCACAAAACTTCCGGCCATGGCGACCCCCAGCAGCGATCCGCCCACTAGGAGGGCGGCGAACGACTGACCGTCGAAGTAAAAAGCTATGCCGAACAGAAAGATGACGTTAGTCAAAATGCGCACGGCGATTAGGCGCAGCCGATCGAACAGGATGGCCACCAGCGGAGTTGACAGAAGACGCGCCGCGTTGGGCACCACGAGGGATAGCAGCAGTATGCGAAAGTTGCTCAAATTCCATCCGTGGCAGCGATTTGTGAGATGTTCGATGCGCATTGGTATCAGCATCTGGTAGGCGAGGCCGACGGCGGTAAAGTAGATGGACATTTTCGCCAGGAGTGGGTTCCGGACAAAGTATTTCAAAAATGATCCGCTTCGCACCTCTTCGCCGCTGCGGATTGGACCGGAAGGTATGGCCATTGCCGCCGCGGCACCGAAGAGGCTGCAGAGCGCGGAAATCAGAATGATGGCGCGGCTGTTTCCGATGCTACGGTCCATGGCGGCTCCGCTGCACTGGCCGAAGGCGATGGCCATGAGGGCCGAGAGGACGAGCCCAAGCGCCATGCGCGATGCCATGCGGCCGTGGCCATAATTTTCCGCGTAAATGCGAGCCATGGCGGCGCCGTCGGCCCTGTAGCACACGCCCGCCAGAGCAATGGCTAAGATGAACTGGTAGACGGAGGTGGCGTAGGCGGCGCCAGCCAAAAAGAGCGCAGTCATGGCGAAAAGTGCGGCGCAGAGCCGCGAGGCGCTGCAGCGGCAGGAGGCCGCAGCACGAATCAGGGCAGGTGCTGTGAGGCCTCCGAACCACAACATGGATGACAGCAGCGTTTTAGCGCCGACAGAGGCGTGGAAAAGGCGAATGGCGATCAGCAGGCTGACAGATATGAAAACGGAGTCTACGGCACCGGCGAAGAAAAGGCGCAGGCTGTCAAACAGGCAAGTGCGCCCAGCCAATGAAAGACGGCTAAAGGCCATTTTGTTCAGCGGCAGCCGCTTTTGACGGCGACACGGAGACGCGGCGGTGGGCGCGATCCCAGACGGCGACGCCGTCGGCAAGCGCGAAAAGGGTGAAATCGCGACCCATGGCTACGTGCTGGCCGGCGTGGACGCGGGTCCCGCGCTGCCTAATGAGAATGTTGCCGGCGCGCACCACCTCGCCGCCAAATTTTTTAACGCCAAGCCGCTGCCCTTTGCTGTCGCGGCCGTTGCGGGAAGTTCCCTGCCCCTTTTTGTGTGCCATTACCTCACGCCTCCACGCTTAAAATTTCAATGGTTGAGAGCTCCTGGCGATGGCCGCGCTTCTTGTGGGCCCCTTTGCGGCGCAGCCGCTTCATCACCAAAACCTTTTTGCCGCGCCCATTTGACAGCAGGCGAGCCGTAACTTTCGCCCCGGCTACGAGTGGGGTTCCGATTTTGGCGGTGGCGCCCTCTCCGACCATAAGCACTTCGTCGAGAATTACCGTATCACCCTCCACCTTTCCGGGGAAGCGGTTCAACCTAAAAGTTGCGCCCTCTTCTGCAAAAAACTGTGTGCCCTGTGTGCGGACAAGCGCCCTCATGGGGGCAGTAGATTGCTCTGCGGATCCATTGCAAGTACTTTTTAGCGGCTAATTGGCGGCTGCTCGCTTGCCGCGCGCCACAAAATGCGTCCCGAGGCGATTGGCGCAAAGGGAAGGACGGCTATGGCGGCTCGGCCAGAAAAAGTTATGGCGGCGCCGTCTCGGAGTGGCGGAGACCATTTTATTTGGAGCGGCGAAATGCCATTGCCAATTTCGCCATTGGGCACATAATGAAATTAGGAGGAGCCATGGAC
>JAIRXB010000011.1 GCA_031268535.1 Puniceicoccales bacterium
CGACCCTAAACATCGTCCCGGGAAGCACCGAAACAACTTTCCCGTCCACCTCAACGTATTCTGGCTCCATCGGCAATTGCTTTCGCCAAAATCTACGAATTTGCCCCAATGTCAAGGGCTGTAAGTGAGAACTTTTTGGCGGCAGCTTTTGTCAGTTTGCGAAGTGGAGGTGGCATTTGAACCGCGTAACGGTCTTGGCGCAGGCGCAATTGGGATGGCGGCAACTTTTTTTGCGCTGTGATGCCGCTGCGCATCGGCTGGGCTGCCGGAAGTAATTTTCATCGAAGTCTTTCGGCTGGAAGCGGATGTGGTTGCGCACCATGGCTATGGGAGTTGCGTGCTTTTGCAGTTAAATGGAAAACGATTAGCTGCTGCGGCCATTCCGCTGCTTCCGATTGTGTTCGGCGGAAGGAAAATACAACATATGATCCATGGATGGCCGTGGCTCATCCCATTGCCGCGCCATGGGTGCGACGCGTGGCACTGCAGCCGTGCGTCAGTTCTGTTGCCGGAAAAAACTTTTTTTCCGCTGCTTTTGTGTCTTCGATGGTCACTCCAAGCATTCTAGGCGCTCTGGTCATTCCGGCATTCACTTTTGGCCCATTTATTCTATTCGCTCCAAACGGCTGTCCGCTTGCTTTTCTCCAAATGTTCCATCTGGCGCCGCCGTTGGTTCGCGATTAAATGGCTTCGCGTCAATGTGAACGGTCGCGGATGCGATCTGGGGTTGGGAAGGGCATCGCAGTGGAAGTTTGGACGGCTGCGAAGAAGTCCGTATCCGTCGCAGGGGCAGTCATTTTGCCAATTGTGTGACCGTTCCTTGTCTTTCTGCGCTAGGACTTTGGAGCTGGCGCATCAGTGGGTGATGGGATTTTCTCCGTAGGTGCGCCTGTGCAGTTTCGCGAAAAAAAACAAAAGCGCTATGGCAAACGGCTTCTTGGGCTGCTGAGCTGAGGGGGAAACTCGTTGATGGCCAATTGCGGAACTGGAGTCATTTTTTTGGTGGCTCTCCTCGCCAGCCGCTTGCAAGTTTTCGCCGCAGTCCGCATTAGTTTTGTTACGGCGACGGCGGCAACCGCTAATGGAGATTGGCGTCGGCAATTGGGCGTGAGGTGGTTTCCGCAGTCGGTCGCAGGATATTGGTTAATTAGAATGTTATTTTAAATTTCGCGTTTGCGGCGCTGTTGCCGCTGGTCCTGCGACTCAAACTGGTTAAATTTTTTATCGTCGATGACTTCGGAGGCAACCTTGTCGGCAATCCTCTCCGGCATATCATTTTCGTCGAGTTGGTCGAATGCGTATGTGGAAATGAATCGAAAAACTCCGTCGAAGTGGCACAGGCCTATAGAGACTGCCGAAAGGCGATCGCAGCCAGAATGACGAAGGCTATGGCGACCAAAAGGCGGCTGAGGCACGTATGCCGCGTGGTCCTACGTGTCTAACCGATTGCCGGCGAAGCACTTTCTTTCGCGTCTGTCATTCGAGGCGCTTTGGTCATTTTGACATTCACTTCAAACATCCATTTTGCTTCATTCGCTCCAAATGCTCCATCTAGCGTTGCCGTTGTTTCGCGGCTAAATGGATCCACGCCAATGCGAGCGGCTGCGGGAATGGTTCCGAACGGGATTGGACATCTCCCCATCGACTGCAGGATGTGTGACCCGAAAGTTATTGCCGAGTTGGCGGAAAGTTTATGCGGAAGCGGGTCGATAAACTTCGTCGAAGTGGCACGGGCCTATGAGATTGCCGAAAGACGACCGCGGATCGGAAGACGAAGGCTGTGTGGTGACACTTTCCTGCCTTCTGTGTCGCATCAAGCTTATTGGTGACGGCGGCAACCACTAGTTGGAAGTGGCGGCAGCAATTGCAATGGTGTGAGAGGTGGTTTCCTCAGCCGGTTGCTGGATGTGGGTTAATCGGAAAGTTATCGCCGAGTTGGCCGAAGGCGTATGGCAAAGGGGCCCGAAAGCGTCGGAGAAACGGCGCAGGCTGTTAGCGACCGAGGGGCGGATGCGGGCACGTCGGCCGCAGGTTTTGATAAAATTCACCAAATAACAGGCCAGCAACAACCGACGGAGGTTTTATAACTCGACGGGAAAAATGAAAGGAGGAGCGGCGTTCGTAGATGAACGCCGCTCCATTTGCTTTCTTTGCTTTCCGCACTAGGCCGTTGGAGTTGACGCATCCGGGGTGAAGCAGTTTGTTAGCGCCGTCATGGCGTCGTTCGTTGCCGCTGTAGACTCTGTTTCGGCGCTGGTTATTGCTGACAATAACCTAGCGACAGCACTAGGATCGGCTGGTCCAGTGGCCGCAGCGGTGAAGGTCGTTTTGACTGGTTCTGGGAAATTTGCCGTATCCAGAACGAATTGCGCAATTGCTACGGCGGCATCGCCGACCGCCTTTAGGCCGGCTATGGCAGCGGTACGGTCGAGATTAAGCCCGGAGCTGTCTGTCCCCACGATCGGATGGGCGTTATTGTTCGCATCGGCAGAAGTTACGCTGAGGAGACTTCCGGCGTTCAACGCATCCAGAACGGCAGAAATCGTAGCATTAGTGTCAAAATCAGTATCGTTATTCGCCAAGTCATCCACACTCGCCTTAAGTGCGTTGGCCGCTGTAGTTACATTCGCAATATCGCCTGCCACCGCCATGCCGACGATCGATTTTGTTAGCGGATTTAAGACAATCGCAGCAGTCGAACTATCGTCTCCGGCAGTGGTGCCGTCAAACTTAACTGCCTTAGCAAGCGCGCCTGATTCACTTTGAAGAAGGGTCGTTATGGCTGTGCCATTTGCATCGTCGATGACCGCATCTAACTTAGCTTTTAGGGCGAACGAACTACCAGTAGGATCGTCAGCATTGTTAGCGAAAATTCCTTTATAGCCGGCCGCGTTACCGCCCAGCGTAGCCTGTTCGTCGGCATGTTTTTTCTTCGCGACTGTGACATTGCTCACGGCGATAAGCGCCAGGGTCAACGCGGCAAATGCCTTGTATTGAGCTAGCGTCACGGTCGACTTTGCCTCTCCGGGCTTGGCGCCATTCATCACTCCAAAGAGAGCCACAAGATTTTGGCGGCCAATTTCGGTGGTGGTTGACTCTTTGAGCTCGTCGGCCTTCGCTTTAAGTGCGGCAAGCTTTGTTTCATCTGCTTCTGCAGCTTTGACCATCGCAACCATCATGGCGCCGGCGTCCTTTACGGCCGCCTGGGCTGGCGGTGTCGTCGCCGCCGGAGCGGGTGAAGGTGCAGATGCAGGCGCTGCACCACCAGGTGTGCCGCTTGCTGGCGCAGCAGGTGAAGCTGAAGCTTTATCCGGCGGAATATATCCATTCTCGCTCGGATCGGCAATGGAATTTCCAAACGCCTCCAGCGTTTTACCGCTTTCGATGTCCGACCTGACCAGAGCTTCAACTTCCGCCTTTTTGGCGTCGGTGTCGAATTCGCTTTTGATCGCATTCGCAAGGCTCCCGCCGGCGCCAAATATCTTGGCGGCTGACGCACTTTTGATGGCGATGAAAATTCCGAAGGTGATAATGGCCAGTAGCCAGTACATGAATTTTGCCACAGCGGAGACTTCCTGCCTAAGAGCAGCGAGGGCGATCTGGGCGGTCGGCCCAAACGTCCCGCTCTCTGCTGCCTTAACTGGGTTTTGGAGCGCGGAGGCAATCGGTAGGACTGTCCGGGTAGCGGCCAGGACCGCCTCCACGGTCGCTTGTTTGCCGCCGGCAATTATGTCAAATGCACTGAAAGGCGACGATGCAGCGGCGGTTTTCGCGGGTTGAGTGGTAGCTGGTTGTGACATGTAATTTTCCTCTGTTGATCTATCAACGCAGTTTCGCGAAAAAAGCAAGAACTTTTATGGAAAGCGGCGAAAAATGGAAAACTTTTTACGGGGAAACCGCCTCAACAAACGCCATGGGAAGTGGCGCTAAGTTGTTTGTCTGCAAGCTTTAAATGTGGTTGTGGTCGCACCTTCGGGCGCGTTGGCTTTAGCTGCGCCCAGCTGCCGTTGAATTGGTACGGGCAAGATTTTACAAATCGCCATTGTAAAAGATTTCTTCCTCTGCAAACTTCGCAGATGAGTGTTAGTTTTCGGATTGGCGGAACAGCAATTTCCCATGTGCAGCCAAACCGGTCTGTCAGATTGGGCGGAATTGCGCTGGTGATGCATGATGGCGAGTTGCTGTACGCAGTCGCAGACGCTGCGCGTGGCGCAAGTGGTGGATTCATTCCGGCATTTAACCCTAGCGCTATTGGCGGCGCGGCGGCAATGGACGCAATGGTGGCCGATGGCGTTGCGGCATATGGGGCGGCTGACGGTGGAGCGCCAAAAGATAGAGCGGCGCTAGATTGTTGGCGGGCAATGGCTGCTCTTACGGCTGATTTTATCATGCACGATCCTGACGGAGGCAATGCGGAATTTAGCGCAAGACGTGCCGAGGATGCGTTCGCTTTTTGGAGTGGATTGGGCACTCCAATTCGATTTCCATATGGCAGCGTTCCCGCCATTGAGCTTGTCCAAAAACAAATGGTTGCGGTGCTGCCCAAATTAAGTCGGGCGAGCGGTAGCGGAACCCTTCGCGGCGCAATTGAAAGCATTCGCCGTGGTCCGAGCGAGCCAAACGGCGCGAATATAATTCGCGCAATGGGAATAGATCCATGCGACACGGTGCAGGCGCTACAGCAGGCAATCGTTCAATCATTGCTTACGCCACACCGGCAAATTGAGCTACCCACGTGCAATATGGATTCAATTATTGCCAAAGAAAGTCGCTGGCGTCCGGAAAACTTAGTTGGAATATATGTTGGCATTTCAACGACCGACATCGGCAGAGGTGTAGCTTTTTGTGCAAACCCTACCGTTCCCAAACCTGTTTTTCCTGTGGTCGCCATTAGTTCTGATGGAAAAATCGAAGTTCGGCCGAACAGTTTTTACTATCCGGATAATGCCGTGCATCTTCTCAGTGACGAATGCGCTGCCGATTGGGGCGACTACGAGATCACGGAACATTTATCAGCTGCAGGATGTCGCGACGGATTTGATTATCCAGTTCACGATTTGAATGATGCGTTTTTAGCCATGTTTATGCAAAAAGTTTATCAAAGCGCCAGCGCAAGCACTGCATTTATAACCGCGCGGGATTTTTACTACGGCACGCCAGGGAATGCGGGGCTGGATCTGGGAGGCGCCCTAGTGGCAAGCATAGATGACGGCACGACAGATAAGCCGTTGCGTTTTACCGCAGTCGACCTGACTAAATTCCAGAGAAGTGTAGTCGATAGCGGACGAACTGGTGAGGCCACAATTTTTTCCCAGCCATTTCGAGTTTCCGTTGCCGACGGTAGAGCAGCTCCTGGAGATTGCAGCCAAATAGGCGAAACAAGTGAGTATCTCGACAATGTGGGCGGCCATATTGAAATCATAGACGTTGATAAAGTTGTCGCGTTTGACCCGGCCCGCATAGCAGCTAGCTTATCGGCGGAAGAGCTAGTTGCCATAAACAAAGAATCTCCGTGCGATTTAACCGGTGACAAATTTGCCATTATCGGCGACCGTAATATGCTTTTAGATGGAGAACCGGTTTATATGGCAATTGCTCGCGTGGACGAATCCAGCTTCCAGGTCATAGGGGTGGCTAAAAATGCGGTCCCACCCAACACTTGGTGTGTATGTCTAGGCCGTACGGGGTGGTTGGCTTTGTACGACAACTGATAGGGGGCGAGGCAAAAAATGGCATTGACGGCACCAATGAAACTCCCACAAATGAAGTTCCACGGGAACGGTGCTAACCGTTTGTGGCGCACGTTTCAATTGTGGAGGAGCCAGGCATGGATTTAAAAAAAATGAGCATTATCCCGCAATGCAATTTTGAGTCATTTGGCGGCGTCCGTGAACAGTTTGATATTCTTGCGAAGGAGCACCTTTGCAATTGGATCCGCCGGAAAAAAGACGCGACTTTCGACTACGGCGAGATTCTTGAGCAAATACAAATTGTAAAGGCACGGTTTTCAAAGAGCGAGAGGGACTACGTGCTCAGGTGTCACGAGCGGTCGTTTGTGGCAAAAGCTTTGCTGCCGGAAATTTTGAGCTGGGGCAAAAACATGTCTTCCGTTAGTTTGCTCGCCATACTTTACACAATGCCATCTGGCGCGGATACAACTCCGAGGCATTTGCTATCTGCGCTGTTGGATGTGAATGCAAGGACTGGGCGGCCCGATGGGGATATTTTCATGGAGATGCGCATCGATTACCATGAACCGATTAGGTACTCGATTCGGATTAGTGATTTTATGGATCCGAGCATTGCAAAAGTTGAAGAGTGCGGCCGTTCGTGATTGGCGAGCGGAAACCCGCGCGGCGGCAAATTCGCCAGCTTTCCGTTCGGTCGGCTTCGTGGCCACACGCCATGGCGCCGTCCGCTGCTTCCAATGCGCAGCCGGAGCGTGATGCGCTTCCGAACTGGATGGGCCATGGCGGTGCAGCTGGTTTGCAAAAACGGGAATGACTATGGCTCGCCGCCCGCGAAATTTGCGTTGCATGCCATTGGAGGGAGGCATTTTAGGTTGTACGGCCAGCTGAATTGGGCAGGATGTTCGCGTAGCCGTCGCCGATTTTGCCAATGAAAAGCCATGGCGAACGCGGCAGCTTTTCTTGATTTACGCCAATCGCCGCGATTTACGTGTCGATTGCGCGGTGCCAGAGGGCGGAATCGAACCGCCGACCAAAGGCTTATGAGTCCTCTGCTCTACCGCTGAGCTACTCTGGCGGACCGCTTCAGGCAAGGGATCGGAAGCTGCCGGTCAAGGTAAAAGCATGGCGCGTCGGCTAACTTTTTAGTAGCCATCCGGGATGTCCACAATGGATCTCAGCTTGGGTCGTCTCTCCAGAGATAGGGCATTAGCTTTATTCAGGGAATCGAGCAATACGCTTGGCATGACGCTTGGCAAATCCGTTCCCGACGCAAATGGGTTGACTAAGAAACTATGTCCCGGATCGTTGGCGCGGTCAATTTCATCTGCCGATACGATTCCTTTTTTTGCGAGTTCCTGCGCAATTAAGATGTTCATTAGGCGAAGCGCTTCGACGAAAACTATGGCCACATAGCCGGAGCAATAGGCGAAGCGTTTATCGAATTTAGTGTCCTTTGTGATGGATTGTCCTATTGTTCCGTCTCCGTTGACGTGAAAATAGCCGCTTATGGGCGTGGATATGGCCTGCGTCGTTTTACGGATAAATGCTCTGAGTAGATTGTAGAGGTGCACAAAAAAATGCATTACGACGCCAAGCGTGGAGACATAATATCCGAAATTATGCATGGATACGTGGGCCATGGTGTCCGCAAATGTCTTTGCTATCCATTCGTCGTCTAGCGCGCCTAGCTGCCGCAATAGGTGGTCGTTTTTCGCGTTGACGTTTCGCAATTTGAGAACGTCAATGCAATAGACGGAGGTTTGCGCCTGCTCTTTCAGGGAGGGGGAGTCGACCATTACTCTATTCGGATTTTCGTCAATGTGCCGTGTCTTTGCGTCCTCCCCGGGGAAATATGCAACATGGCCGTGTGGGCCAAATGTCAGGTGGGAACATCGATGTACGCCCATCCGTCCCAAGAGACGATTTTGCACAACAGAAATACAAACGGCACTCGGGTTGGCTTCGCGTTCTTTCTTCACTGCCATTTCGACTTCCGCCGTAAAGTTCAGCGAGTCCATGGCGAAAGTCGCAAAACGTGCCGCGTATCCTTTTCTTTGCGCGCTGATGCCGCGAAGTGCCGCGACGATTTGTTTATTTTCGGTTCTAACGGTAATGCCATCTTCCCCAGTTACGCAATCATACATGTTATGGACAATGCCGTCGATTGCGCGTATTTCACGCATTGATAGTTTGTGCTTTGACGGCAAATCGCGGAGATGGAGTCCTTGCCTAGTGAGATGGCTAAGTCGACTAATTTTCTCCTCTATGGCACCTAATTCTTTCTCTGGGAAAAAAGACGTTTTTTGCGCAAAAAAAAGAATAAACTTTTCAGGGCCAGTTAGTTGTCGGCCATCCCCAGTGTCTTTAAGTAGGCGCGCAACATGTTTGTTGCCGACGAGCGAAGACGCAATGTCACTGCTAAGGGTGCCGGTTCTTTTTAGGGCGTCTACGGCAGTAACAACTAGTTTTGAAGCAAGGTCTCTATCGCTCTTAGAGAGCGGCGAAAAAATCCTCTGAAGTTTATCTTGTGCCCGTACAACGCTCATGCCGATTGAAACCGTTCACAGAAGAATTCAATTGGCGTCAATTGTCAATGGCGAACCGCATAAAGCAAAACTGCGGCTCCCGCAAAAATTCGGTAATAGGCAAATGGGATCAGTGATTTGCGTTCAATCCAATTGCGAAAAAAAAGAAGGCTGGGCACGGCGCAAATCATGGCCGCCGCTGAGGCGCAAATGGCGCTCGGCGGAGCAGCCAAAATTGTTGGCACTATGGCGCCACCGGCAACGGAGTGGGCCGTGGCGGCGGCGATGGTGCAAAACCCGAGCAGGAAACTAAACTCTACTGCGGCGGAAGGCTGAAGTCCGAAAGCCAGGCAGGCCGTTAGGCTCATGAGGGAACGGCTCAGGCCCGGCAAGATGGCAAAAGTCTGCATGGAGCCAACGGCGATGGCCTCCATGGGGCGCAAGCTTTTCAGAGGGCGGTCGGCGGACCGGCGTCGGCAAAAGCGTTCGAAGAGGATGATGTAAATTCCTCCGGCGAGCAGGGGCCATCCGACTGTCTCGGCCGACATGTTCCAGTTGCCGGCGAAGCTGACGACGAGCGCTCCTACGGCGGCAGTCGGCAGAAAGGCTAGCAGGAGCATGGCGATGACGTGCAGGCCTTCCGTCGACCTGCCGAGCATTCCTAGGCGTATCTGCGCCACCCGTTTGCCGTAGACGAGCGGGACGGCGAGAATTGAGATGAATTGCAAAAAAAGGGCAAAATCGCGGCTGCCGCCATTTGGGACTGCGACGGCGGAGCGTGCCAGTAGCATTTTTTCGGCGAGCAGCAGGTGGGCCGATGACGATATTGGCAGGTATTCAGCAATACCCTGCACTGCGCCATATGCCGTCGCTGGAGCCCATTGGGTCGGCAGAAAGTCTGCCGCTGCCGCTGGAGCCCATTGGACGGCAAAGCAAAATAACGCGAAGACAAGTCCACGCAAACCCATCGATTTGCGGCTTCTCTAGGTGTCTGCGCAAGATAATTCAACGATAAAAATCTTAGCGGGACCAATCGCCCGCTAGGCCAATTGCTCTATTGAGCGGCGTGAACTTATGTCGCCAAAAGACTTGTGCATTTCGTCGGCCGATCTGGCGCTAAAGATAGCCATCAGCAAAAACGGCGTTACGGCGGCGTTATAGTCGCTGTCGCTGCTGTCGAAAACGCGCCAGGCGACGTAGAACCGCGCGCGCACCGAGGCGAAAAAGAATCCAAAGAAAATTATATGCAGAAGGCACAGGAAGCGCATGACGGCCAGGCCAACATTCGCGTTGGCCGCTTCGATCATCTTCCAAAATGATGATTCACTGGAGCGAAGCGCTCCCGGCAAAAGGTTGTTGATCGGAAATAACTTGGATAGGACCCACGCCATTGACAGTAGCGTGGTGGCGACGGCCGAAATTTTCGCCGCCATTGTCGGATCAGACGCAGCCAAGTTTTCATCTATCATGGACGCTATTACGGCCTTGTCGATGGCGGCGAAATGTTCCCCTCCAGCTTTTTGCCTTAGGAGCATAAAAGATGGGCAGCCGCTGATAACTGATGGCATTACCGCTGCGGGTCCGAGTTTTTCTCGCGCTATGAATACATTATTTTTTGGCGCAAGCGCATGATAAATGTCTGCCGTTGAAGATTTTCCATTCTCGGTGCCCAGCAGTAGAGCTCTGGCGGCCGCGACTTCTTCTGCGTTGCCTGAGGTGAGAGATTTTTCAATGGTTGCCGCTAACTCAACTGCCTGTTTCGGCGTGAGTCTTTCGACGAACCCCATCATTGTTTGCGGTAGATCAAATCTGCCGCCAGGCAGCTTTGCGGAGGACGGAGTATGATCATCATCATCTGCGAATTCGGCTGGCCTTCCGCAGGTTGCTATGGAAATGGCGATTTCGAAAATTTGCTCGCCACTCAGCTCGAATGGGCACTCTCCGAAATATTGATGCTGCAAAATTGCCAATCGTACCGGTTCCTTTAATTTTGTTTGTCCGCCACCGCCTTTGCTTAGGTAGCCGGCGCTGTGTAGCCTGGACACTGTGTCGGGGCCAAGGAGCGCCATAAGCCTTCCGCAGGGTTTGGCGCCAACTCCAGTGTCTTTCAGCACCTGCTCATTATCTTCGAAGGCGTCGGCGCTATTTGCGGCTAAGACTATTTGCTCTTCGGTCATATGCTCGTGTCCTATGCGGACATTTTCGCCGCCGCCTTGCTGGCAGTTTAGGGCCGTGTGGCACAGAAAGAGGTCGCGACATGCGTAATTTTGCGTATATTTTCCGTCTTTACGTTTCTCCTCAAGCTGACTGTCGCTGAGCTCTTCATCGTCGCGCGGCATCAAGCGAATTCTATCTGGCCCCAATGAACTGCCCAGCTCCCTAAACAAGGCGCCGCCGCTTTTTCCCGCCTGTTGGACTGTTATGAATGGCACAATGTCATCGGGGATGAGAATTGCCATTTCACCTAGAAGCGGACAGTCTCCCGGAAGTTGCCTAACGGTTTCTACGAATCCTTCGGAAAATCTTGGGTTTTGGCGGTCCGAAAATCCGGTGGGAGGCGCTTTTTGGGCGTCATATATTCCGGCGCCGGCTGTGCGGAGAATTTCGCGCCCAACTTCGTCTCGTTCAATTGTGGCTCCTTCGTTCCCTTGGAGCTTTTTTTTGGCGGCAATACGGTGCTCGATTAGTTGATTGACTTGCTGCTCCGTCATGGCGGCAAGCTGTTCGCTTTTTCCGCCTCTGATTATTACATCCATGTGCGAGGCGAATGTGATGCCATCTTTCGCGGGTTTGAGTTCAGCAACAACTTTCTGTGAAATGGTGCTGCAAGCTTTGAAAAATTGTTCCGAATGCCGAAATTCAGTTCCCGATCTAACGTCAAACTTCATAGCGTATACACTCGAATCGGTTCCGCTGATCGCTACGGCTGAACCGGTTTCGGTAATTAAGGACGCCTGGCCGGCACTTATTCCAAGCGGGTTTGCCGACAATCCATCGCCAAGCGCGCCGCTGGATGTCATGTCTTCGAAAGCAATCGGAATATTTTGCATTATTGTAGTAGAAGCTGCGAAGTTGGTCTCAGGTAAAGCGATGACAACTTTCTGAAATACGCCAAAGGCTTGCGTCATTTTTTTTTCGCGAGCGTAGGACATCAGCTTATTGGTCAATGTTGGATTGTTGAGAATGAGAAGTTCAAGGCACGAATCCAAAGACGGATCTTGATCTTTATCGGTAGTGTGTTGCCTTGCGATTTCATCAATGATGCTTTCGATGCCATTCCTCGCGTTGCCGAATGCTTTAATGGTGTGATCCGCAAGCTGCAAATGTTCGACTTTAAGAGTCTTAATTGTGTCGGGATCGTAGCTTCCGCATATGATTCCAAAGACGCCGACTGCGGAAATATTTGCCTTCCTGGTTTTGTCGTCCAGCAATTGTACGTCGTTGGCATCGAGTCCAATGCTGGTCACGTCTTCGGTGGATAACTTGCCAATCCAATCGTCTAGCACTTCGCCATCGAGTCCACTGGCGAAAGTCAGTAGCACATTTCTGATGCCGATGTTGGGGTTGGATTTGTATTTTTCTTCTATGATTGAGCCGATGTCGACAAAAAATTTCGATGCCAGCAAAAAGACAAGGTTAGCGGAGAAGTGTTTAGCGATTTCGGGCGCACACACCACCGTTCCGCTGCAAGAGATTTTTTTGCCCAAAAGAGAGGGCACGAAGCAATAGTGCTTGAAATCTTCTGTCTTAGCTAAAAGATCGGTCTTGCTGCACTTAATTTCGACAGTGGAAACGCCCCCTACAAAGCAGCTATTTATGTCCAGAAAAATGGCGCCAAGGTCAACGTCGTGCGATTGTGATTGCGCAGTAAATGGCAGTTTGCTGTCGGATGTGAACATTGCCGAAACTGCACCGTTTTGTGTCGCGACAAAGGAATCAATGTTGGCACACATATGCACACATATGCAGAGAAAACTGTCCGGGTAAAGCAAATTTACAGCCTGCGGCCATTTTCGGAGACCTATAGAAAAAATTTCATTCTTTCCCTTCCGATTATTTGCACAGCAGGCGACCGGTTGGAAAAATTTCGGCTGCCAAATTGCTCGCTGCTGCGTACCGCAAGTGCTAGAGCCCAAAAGCGATCCCCATGGCCGTTGCGGCTACGATCCGCCGTGAGACGTACGTTGCCGCAGTGTGTGCTATCTCTTCCTATGGAATGCAGGTCCTCCCTCAGTACGTCCGATGGAGCTATGCGTAAATTTCTGCGCTCGAAGGCGGCGCGAAGGCCATAGGCCAAAGACTCCTTCATGCGGGCTGTGAAATTTACCGCTTCTATGCGAATTTTCCCGTAGCGCTCTTCCGCCCGTTCGGCGAACTGTCGCCCTAGGCCGCTGCTGTCGATGCAGGCGCGCACTGCACGTCCAGTCCCCATCATGGAGTCAAATAGCTTCTCCTGCTCGGTGAAGCTTTTGGCGCGAAGGCACTCAATGCGGCGACTCACAAGCACGTCTCCAACCAGCTCGAGAAGCCAAAAAACGCTTAGGTCGTTGGTGCGGCCAATGTCGACGCCCAAATGGCAAGGCCCATGGCCGCAGCGATTTTTCGATGATCCGCTCCCGGCAGGTCCAGTAGAGCACCATTCGTCTTCGTCCATTTCGCAAGTTTCTATGAGGTCATAGCCGAGGAGCGAGTCGCCGTCATCCATTGGCGTGCACATGTATTCCTGGCGAAAAGTTGCTTCGTCGTGACAGGAATGGCGAATGAAATCAAAATATTGGGCCTCATCCATTTCCGCACGGGCGTCGTCTGGAGGCAGCTTCGCCTTCAGTTTTTGTAGAAATCCTTGCTCAAGAGCATCTTGAAGTGTAACGCGGTGGAGGGAGAAGCGCTTTGCGTTTTTCCCGTGGCGCGCCTCTTGGACCAATTTGTTGAAAAAATTATGTGAACCGCGGTGCGTAGAAATTATTTCCAATTGGCCGCCCCACGTTATGCCGGGAAGCGCTATGGAATAGAGCAGCTGCGGGTCGCCGTGTAGGGCGAATTCGTCCAGGACGCGTCCGCCCCTCTTGCCGGCCTGGGCGTTAGGGTTGGAGGAGATGGAATTGATGGCGCTTCCGTTTGCAAATTTGACTGATGGGGCCGATTCGCGTCCGTCGCCGTCCAAAATGGCGCCGCCACGCTCGCCGAGGGCAAGCTCAAGTGCATTGGCGAATGTGCGGCAATCGGCAACGAAAAGTCTGGCCTGCAATTCGTCCCTCGAGCACACCCAGCTGTCCGGGCGCCTTTCCCTTGCGCCGTGGATTCGCACTAGGCGGTAGGCGGCGGCGAGGGACATGCCTATCTGCCTCGATTTCTCCATCAATTTCATTGGGGAATTGTCCAAAATCCAGCGCGCCTGGTACGGCATAAAGAAGCGCCCATTGCCGGCCCATCTGGACCTTTTTGGCGATGTCGAAGCCATGGAAAAAGTTTAGCACGGCCGTGGATGGATTTTTGGCGCTGTATCGGCCGCTTGATTTGTTTGGCTTAGGACGTAAGAATCTCGCCCAACGAAATTTGGTGTGTCCGCCGGGCGAACGCGAACCTCCGAGGACTCGAGAGTGAGGAGCGAAGGTCGCGCACGTAACTCATTTGGAATAAACGACCTACAAGTCAACGGGTTTTTTGCGCGGCGCCTCTGATGGCTGAGATCGCATGGCTTCGCGCAGGCGCCTGATGGATTCCATGCGCTCGGCGATTTCCGCCTCTGCCCCCTCTTTTTTTGGAAAGTAAAATTGCTTTTCCTCCGCCATGTGCGCCTGCCCCGTAATGTTGTGCTCGTAGTCGTGGGCGTAGGCGTAGCTTTCGTCGTCGACAGCTATCGGCCGCAGAAGATGCGGCGATTGGTTCCGCAGATGGTTCGGAACCGGCTGCATTCCGTTTTTTTTCATGTCTTCCAATGCGTAGCCGTAGGCGGCATTGGCGCTATTGCTTTTCGGTGCCGTCGCCAGATAAACCGTTAGATGGGCCAGGTTTATGGCGCATTCCGGCATGCCGATGCTTTCGCAGCAGCGCTGGCAGGCAACGGCGAGCGCTAGTGCGTTGGGGTCGGCCAGGCCAACGTCTTCCGACGCAAAAATCACCAGCCTCCTCCCTATGAATCGTGGGTCTTCGCCGCAGCGCAACATTTTGGCGAGCCAGTAGATGGCTCCGTCGGGATCGCATCCGCGCATGCTTTTTATGTGGGCGGAGATGGTCGCGTAGTGCTCGTCCCCGTCCCTATCGTAGGTGCCGTACCTTTCGGCCGAGAACGCCTTCCATTCGGCAAGTCCGACGGTGGATCCGGCGGGCGTCCCCATTGCCAGCATTTCAATGGCATTGAGGGAGCGGCGAAGATCGCCTTGGCAGTGGGCGGCGATGGCGCCGATGAGTTCATCCGTTGCGCTGCAGCGCAGCGTCCCCAGTCCGCGCTCGCAGTCCTCCAGTGCGCGGCGGAGAAAATTGCAAACCACTTCGGCGGAAAGCGGCTTAAGGCGAAAGAGATGGCTGCGGCTCAGCAGCGCCGGGATTACGTATGCGGTTGGCGCATAGGTGGTTGCCCCGATTAGGCGCACCGTTCCCGTTTCCACATCCGGAAGAAGGGAGTCCTGCTGGGCGCGGTTGAAGCGGTGAATTTCATCTATGAATACTATTGGGGGCCGTTCCGCCATTCGCGCCCGCCTGAGAATGTCGCGCAGTTCCGACAGATTTGCCGTTGCGCCGTTGAGCCGGAAAATGTTGCCGCCAGTTTCTGCCGCAATGGCTTCCGCCAGAGAGGTTTTGCCGCAGCCGGGCGGACCGAAAAAAATCAGACTTCCGAAGCAATTGCGCCTCACCAGTAGTGGGAGCGTGCATCCTTCTCCCAATATGTGTTCCTGTCCGACAACTTCGCTGAGACGTCTTGGCCGCATGGAGACGGCAAGGTTACCAATTGCCATCCCGCCCGTAGGGTAAGTGCCGTCCGCTTCTTTGAAAAATTCGCTTTGCCACTGGGTCACCGCTAACGCATCGCCGGTTTTTGCCGAAAGGCAAGACGGCGGAAATTTGCTATTCGCCTCCAAGCAGTTGACGAATTCCAGCTTCAAGATCGGCCATTGAGCTTTTCGCTCAATATTGCGCCAATTATCGCTGAGATAGCGGATTGGTTGATGTCTTCCTGGTCATTGCGCTGAACATAGGTTTCACGGGGAAAGCCCTGCAAGGTCGCTGCCTCAGCGGAGGCGCCAAATGCGTCTTCTTCAAGATTGGGATGAAATGCGCAGGCGATGATACGGACGTGCGCGATGGCGCGCGAACTAGCATCACCGATAAGATGTATCACCATCCGGCGGCATGTTGCGTTGTCTGAGGTGGTTTTGAGTTTGGCCTGCGCACCGAAACATTGAAAAATTCACGTTGCCGCAGTGGCGCATCCAACGCATCGCCGTTTTGGCGAGGAAGGCAAGACTGCGGGAATCTATCGCCGGCTGCGAATAGTTATGGACGGCTATTCAGCCTGCCCTTCCTATTCCCCACTTCCTCCTATCGCGCAGCCAGCCATTTTTGCAGCATCTCGGTGACTGCCTCGTCGATTTCGATCTCCGTAATGACGCTGCAATTATCATTGGTGTAGGTGTAGGTTGAGCACCACAGATCTAGTATTTTCATTGCGTCAATGGCGGCAGGGAATGTAAAATTTTCCAGAGTGTGTCCGTGGAGGGAGCAGTGGACAAAAAAGATGTGAACGGTGGTGACTTTCTTTTCGTTTATGAGTGGACGCATCACCATCCATCAGCATGATGCGCCAGCTTTGCTGGTTGGCGGCGCACCGAAACGAAAACACCATGCCGTCAAGTGTTTCCACTGATCGAAACTGTTTGACTATCTCATTGGTTGCACCGGCAGTTGTATAATATGTATCCACCGCCTATGGCCATGAGAGAATTCGCCGCAGCGCAAGAAATATTTACGTTTTTTTACCTTCCGGCTTGCGGGATAGCTCATTGTGGGTCTTGCGCAAGACGGCGGAATTTTGCTATTCGCCCAAGAGCAGTTGGCGAACCTCATCTTCAATCTGTTGGCGAACTTCAGGCCTAAGCAGTTGGTAAACTCCATCTTCAATGGGTTGGCGAGCTCCAAACGGTTGGCGGCGACTCTCAAGCGCTCTTTCCGCTGGTGTGGCTGTCGCCAATATTATAATGGATGAGGAGAAGAATCCAAGATTATGGATCAGAGCACAAGTTTCACATGGAAGGCCCTGTAGGATTGCTGCGTCAATGGCGACGGACAATATCTGATCCTTCAGGTATTTGTGTCTTTCGCAGTAGACGACGCAGATGTGCAAAATGGTTCGAATCAACATTAGGGAGGAGATGTAACGCAAGCCAGCAGCATGAGTCGCCTTCCCATGACGGACCGACGCACCGAATCGCCAACGACAAGTTAGCGTGGCTTATTGCGTAGCGCAACCTGCTGACTATGGCGATAGCATCCAGTGTAAATTCTGGGATTTCTTCCGGAATTTTACGGGATTGCATCCATGGCCTATGGGAAGAGGGAACTTGCCGCAGCGCAAGAAATATTTACGCTATTTTTACCCTCCAGACTTGCTGGATTTCCCCAATTGGGGTCTTACGCAAGCAGGCGGAAATCTATCGTCAGGCTGCGAACTCTTAGCTGCGCCGGTCCAGCTTTTCCCGCAGTAGCCCGATGGTTATTGTTTCGATTTCGGATGCTCCAATCATCTTGGTATTGCTGCAGTCGATATAAGTTTCGCAGGCAATACCTAACGCGGTTATTGCGTCCATGGCGGCGGCAAATGTGCGATCCAGCATGGCTTGTCCGTGATGAATGCAGTGGATAAAATAAATGTGCGCGATGATGCGCCAAAGAGTGTTTGGGCGTGTGTGTATCACAATCCAGCAGCATGTTGCGCTGTCTGGGAGAGGATGAAATGTGTCGGCGCACCGATAGAGGAACGGCGTGGCGCTATTGGGATCTAAAGATTGCAACTGGTTTACTATCAGAGTGGTGACAGCGGCAGGTGTGAGAGTTGCATTCACGGTTCGCCCCTATGGGGAAAACTTGCCGTAGCGCAAGAACTATTTAGGCTTTTTTTGCCTTCCGGGCTTGCGGGACACCCACAATGGGAATCTTGCGCAAGACGGCGGAAATTTCATCTTCAAACGCGACGATCAAGCTTTTCGCTCAACATTGTGCCGATTATCGCTGAGATAGCGGATTGGCTGATGGCTCCCAGATTATTGCGCCGAACATAAGTTTCGCAGGGATAGCCTAGCAAGGTTGCTGCCTCGACGGAGGCGCCAAATGCGGCCTCTTCAAGACCTGGGTGATGTGCGCATGTGAAAACATAGATGTGCGCGATGACGCGCAAACTAGCATCTCCGATAAGATGTATCACCAGCCATCAGCATGTTGCATTATCTTCCAAGTGAAGGTCGACGCACCGAATTAGCAGTGGCAAGTTTCTGTTGCGTATTGCGTACTGCAAGCCGCCGGCTATGCCGTTAGCGTCTAGTGCAACTTCTGGAATTGTTTGCGGTAGTGCATCCATGGCCTATGGGAAGAGGAAACTTGCCGCAGCGCAAGAACTATTTACGCCATTTTTACCACCCAAACTTGGGGGATCTCCCCAATGGTGGTCTTGCGCATGACGGCGGAATTTTGCTATTCGTCCACAAACAGTTCACGTCGAGCTGCAGCTGGTTGATGCATAATTGTAGCCGTAAGCAGTTCGAAAATTACAGCTGAAAATCGGCGGTAGTCATCAACAGTAAGTTGCCGGAGGCGAGCTTTAAGCTTTCCGCGCATTAGTCCGCAGAATAGCGCCATGACAGCGTAGCCGGGGATGGATGCCATGTCGTGGCGCAGAACACAAGTTTCACATGGAATATCCTGTGATTCTGCTGCGTCTAAGACGACACCTAACAGGCTATTCATCAACTCTTCATGTTCTTTGCGGAAGAGGACGCAGATATGCAAAACATTGACCGAATTACCATTGCCATGATAAAGCAATGCCATCCAGCAGCATGATCCTTCGTTTCCGTCCTGCGGTTCAACGCACCGAATTGTCAATAGCGCATCGGGGTGGCTTACTGCGTACCGCAGGGCGACGGTCATGCCGGCAGTATCTGCTGTAAGGTCTGCGAGCTCGTGCGGAATTTCTTGGGTTGCCGGCGGAACTGCATCCACGGTCAATGGGAATGAGAAAACTTGCCGTAGCGCAAGAACTATTTGCGCCATTTTTACTGCCGTGGCTTACGGAATCGTTTCGATGGGAATCTTATGTTTCCCCTTCAGTCCCATAAACTGCGAAATTGCCGATTTTGCCACAGCCTGCCACCATTTTATTTCTTCGCTATCGTTTGGTGATTCGGCGACAATTTCATCGGCAAGTTCAGTTATTTTTTTGTTTTGCCATCCACTTTCACATTCAAATGGAAACGTTGCAATTTCAATTGCGTCCAGCATGAGCTGCTCAATTGTTTTCGGAGGTAGGAATTTCCGCAGCCAGTCCCTGATGCTGTCGCCGTCGATCTTTTTGCGAGCAGACATAAGCTTTTCGATTTCGCCATATATGTATTTGGTCAATTTGTCTGTTGCCAACATTCCATCCGCTCCGGCGCCCAGTCGAACAGCTGTGGCGATCGCCGTAAATTTCATTGGGCCATTTCGTACGATGGCGTCGTACGCTCCAATGAAACATCCAGCTATTAGGGACATGAATTTCTCGACAGTGATTCCGCGGCATTCACTCACGGCCTTGCCGACCGCTTCGGCGGCCTGGCCGCTGGGGACGAGGGTGAGTTTGATTTTTTCGGCAAATTCATCTTTGGCTATGGTCGGCGTTGTTGATTTACTATGAATATCTCCTAGAGTGCGCCGTGCTCCATTGCGAACATGGAGTTTTTTTGCGGCGACCTTCAGGATGGCGCCATTGTAAAACCAAGCTAAAGTCGACATTTCGGGGATGACCATAGCTGCTTCAACGCAACCGTTCCATTCTGCGCAATTGCTAGCTGTCCAGCTGGTGTCGTCCGCTAAACTGATTGCTGTAACGCCATGATGTGAATATTGATTGATGAAGCTAATGAAATCATGTGCGACAGCATTTGGTTCCCTTTTGTCGTCTGGCCCGCCAATAAGGAATGATTCGTAGATGCTTCGCAAGATTCCATCGCTTCCACGCTGCCAAAATGTGCCGCGCTCAAGCTGCTCGCCAATTCCTAGGGAAATAATGGCAAAAGTTGGAGCGTGACCATTGACGGATCGAAAAAATTTTTCGACGGAAGTTTCTAGATTGTGAATTTCGGCTACCTGCGGCGGCAGAGACCAATCCGTTGCACCTGGTGGACTATTTGCCGCAGGTGCGGAGCCAGCAACGGCGGCCGGAGAGCGCTTCTTCGGCAAAATAAGCGCCACAAGCCAGACAATTCCAAGCGTGATGGCCGTTAGCGCCATGCGCAATGCCAAGTCGCAGGACGAGAGCGGATAGGTTGTTGCGTTTCCTCGGCGGCAAAATAGGCGGCGAAAGATGGATGGCGGCGGACAGGCCGGCACGACCGCTTTTTCGCCGGCTGTCGGAATTTTTTGTTTGGCGGCAGCGGTGACGATTTTTCTGTATTCGTCGCTATGGCTGTCGATCGCGTTTAGGTGCCCAATGATGGCGCTTTCGTCCAATAGTTTGCAGTTGATGTATTGCTGTAGCGTCACGAACTCTCCGTTGTCAGTCCTAACTTCGCTTGCCAGAATGCGCCCGCTAAGGGACTCCATCCACGAAAGAATCACTGGGCAAACCGTTTCGCTGATGGCCGCAATGGCCGCGCCAGGCGCATGTGCTGATGGGCTCGCTGCCTCAAAAGTGGTTTTTATTGCCAGCATGATGCGCATGGCCAACGAAGTTGTGCCGCTGTCAGTGGAGATCGCAGGCAAAATGGATGCGCCATCAGCAGCCGCGCCCCTTGCGCAGCGAATTAGCGACAGGCCAAGAGGGTGTGCGAGAAGACGAATGCGGTCAAAAAAGATGTTCAAATCAAATTTGGGCCACCTTGCATCAAAGGTTATTTTAGCGAGCGAAGCGGTAAGGAGATTTCCGAGTTCGCCATCACTGATTTGCTTAAATATTTTTTCGCTTTCATTGATTACGAATTCATAGGCTTTGCCGTCGATGTCGGCTGGCGGAAATGTGCCAGCATCTTCCCACAACTCACGCACGCAGCCTTGAGCTTTAACGGCATAGGGCCTAACGGCCGACAGCAGTTCTATGAATTTCGTCCTATCGACCTCGCCACTGCCGCGAAATTTGATTGGCAATTCTTTTCTGTTGAGCACTCCAATAAGAAATTCACCGTAGGCGTCGAGGTCTTCGTCCCGCCGGCTCGCCAAAAGGTGCGCTGGGCTTCCGTAAATGCGACCGCAGTTGGGGTCGACATTTACATTTGTGGGGTGATTGCGCATAAATGCCTCCACCATTGTTTCGCAAATGCATCCTTTGCCAATAAGTCCATTGCAAGCAGGTCTAAGAATCTCCAAGGCGAGATCTTCCGCTGTCCGTTGCCGTTTTTCGGTAGCTGGTGAATTCAGCGCTCCAAGCACCTGCGACACCGGCGAATTGGCATTCGCCGCTTTCGCCTTCGTCGAGTAATATAGAAAAATCCAGACGAATCCGAAGCTTATGAGACTTATGGCGATGGCCAGTGTGATTTGGCTCCAACTGAGAACGCCAGCGGCGAAGGCTTTAGTTTTGGCGTCACAATTTGCGGTTGCGTCAAGCAAATAAAGCCTAGATTTCCCCGTAAGCGACGGAGCGAAGGTGGCAATCGATACGCACTCGGATGTTGTAAGTGAATCCACCGACATTTACATCGTGTTGTGCGAGCCTTTCGCAAATTGTCAACGCTGATCGTCTATAACTCGTTGGCCGCTAAGGCTCCAGCTATTTTTTTGCGGCGACCTCCGCCGTTCACGGAATCGTTTCGATGGGAATCTTGTATCTCTGCTGCAGTTTCACAAACTGCGAAATTGCCGATTTTGCTGCCATTCGCGCCAATTTTATTTTTTCGCTATCGCTTGGCGATTCGTTGACAATTTTGTCTGTAAGCGCAGTTATTGTCGTACGGCCACCTTTGCCATCATAAATTCTTGAAACCTCAAATGAGGCCGCTATGAGCTGCTCAACGTTTTCGAGAGAAAAGATTTTTTGCAGATATTTCTTAAGGCTACAGCCGTCAATGCTGGCGATGTGATGGCTGTACACAGACTTGATTTCATCCCGCAAAGTTTTAGCAAAAATGTCGATTGGCAACAATAACTTTTCGGTAACTCCCAGACGAAGCGCTACGGCCGCTGCCGTAAATCTTATGTGCGATCTTCCTACGGCCGTGGCGTACGCCGTGTAAAAACCGTTACATACCTGTCCTGCAAGCTCTTCAACAGCTTCATCGTCGCCCATACTTTTGGCCGCAGCAATCTCTTTGATGGCCCGATCGCTAAGCTTGAGGACGCTTTTAATTTTTCGCGAAAAATCACTAGCTTTCACGTCAGGGCAACCTCCACCCATTGAAAGATCATAAGTGACATTTCTGGGTGGAATATTTAATATTTCTTGGC
>JAIRXB010000025.1 GCA_031268535.1 Puniceicoccales bacterium
CGGGCAAATCAATTTCGCCACTGAAAGCCTTTGGCCATCTTGACTCTAAGTCATGGACGTTCGGCGTGGCAATGGGTTGGCCATACATAACTCTCGCATGGTGCATTTCCATTCTATCGCTCGGCATTGCGCCGCTCGTCGTAACGCTCCTATGTAGGCAGTCCATACTAAACTACTACGGATATTTCACCACAAAAACTGTCGCCGCCCTAAAGCGCGATGAGTCGAACCCCAAATCGCCAACCGCTGGCGTAGCATCGGATGTAAGCGCAGCTCCACCAAAAAAAGAAGGCGCCAAAGCACAACCTCCTATCACCACAGAAACCATTGGGGATGAACGTCTGTACATACAAGACGCAATCGCCGCGAGACATATTGCAGCTGCCAGGCGCGCCATCGACACGCTTTACGGCAAAGTCGATCAACTCGAAACAGAGATGTTTAATAAGCTTGACTTGAAAGATGTTCCACCCGATCTTGAGTTAGTATGGTACATTAATAGGCTTTGTGTCGCCCTGCGGTTCTCGCTGGTTAGCATCTTGATGCGCAGCCGGGCGGCGATCGATGCAACCCTAGATCTTTTATCGGCACTTGAATTATTTGCTGAAACGGCCATTCATGACATTCCGAATTCATGGAGGGAAAGCAACCTTGGCGAACTTGCGAAAAAGTATTACGAAGCCAACCAATAGGAATGCTCCCGAATCATCCGCAGTACCGCTGCCTTTTGACCTGCGCCATAGGCCAACCAATCGAACTGGCGCCGTAGGCAATGGCGCACAAGCGCCGCTTTTCGCCGGCGCCAATCCCCTCGGGAGCAGACTGTTTGCCATTTTTCCCTAGACTTCTGCGGCACGGGAAATTTTTAGGACTCCGCAGCAGCTCAGCCAACGGCCAAATATCGCCGCCAACCGTTCGCCAGCGCCGCACTTCCGCAAAATACTTCCAGATTTTTCGCAAAGGCGGATGTCGTACAGTCGATCGCCACGTCCATAGCTGGCTGCAATGTTTTTGTTTTTTCCTTGCGATATTTTGATATTTTTGCATGGAAAGAAACAAACTGTGAATGCTGCTCGTCCGACGGCGCTAGTGCTATCTCTAAGCTTTTGCAGGGGTGCAATTATTGACAATTTTTACGACAGCTATGCTAGCGCAACTAACCCACCAATTTCTATGGACGACGCCATTGGCCGTCTTATTTCTAAGTCTTCAGCCATCGAAGAGGTCACGAAGTGGCCTTACATAGTTCTCACGCTATGGCTTTCCATTCTGTCGTTCGGCATCATCCCGCTCGCAGTGACGTTCCTATGCAGGCGGTCCATGCTAGACTACTACGAAAACACCACCAATGAAATACTCACTAGCCCAAAATCGAACCCCAATCCACACCATGTTGGCGAAACGTAAAATGTAGCTACACCTTCAGTTCAATCAGCGCCCAATTGTCCGTCTTTTCCGGCAAATGTTTTCACCGATGGAACCGCTAAAAGACTCAAAACCGCATTGCAGACGGTGATGGTGGCGCCAACCAGTTTTCACGGCAAGTTGGCGTGCCAGGTTTTGACCTGAACCCGCAAGCGGCGCGCTAGCCGGCCTAGACTTGATAACTGCCATTGATGCGACTCTGGAACATATGATGTTTTCGCTTTGCGGACCACACAGTGGCTGCGGCAGAAGATTGAACACTATCACTCCAAAGCTTTTACCGACCATGGAAGTGCTCGCAAAGAAAAACGAATGCGACCCGCTGAAAACATGGAAAGAGGGCGTCACGCCCAAACTTGGGAAGGCGTTTTACGGAATTCTTTCAGTTCAAATGTGAAGCACGCAAGTGTCGAACGCAAGCTGGCAACTCAATCAAGCTAACAGAATCGGCACAATCGCCGCATTTTGGAAATAAATTGCAAGTGAACTCCAGCCGCTTTGACGGCGCAGTTTTTTTGCCGGCCAAATGGAGCCGCGAATGCTGATATAATTACGGGTGCGACATCCAAACGAGAGTTTGGATGACAGATTTAGATGCATTTAGCATTTTTGGCTAAACTGCGGAAAGCAAGTAAGGCAGCCGAAAGCGTATGGCCAAGTTTCCTGGCGCAATTTGCGCAGCAAAACATAGCGAAAAGCAGTTAGGTTCGTTGTTAGTGCGAAACCATGAAAAATTCGCGGTGACAGCGCAACGCCATGCGGCATTTCTTACGGTTGACCCATATGCTTTGCCAAAATTTTCCGCCGCGGAAAAATGTATGCTGCCCATGAGTTCAGCGGGTGACTCTTGGACTTCATGAAAAATTGCGAACGCCGGCAAGTTTATCGATCACGGCCGCTTTCCCTAGACGTCTGCGGCACGGAAAATTTTTAGGACTCCGCCGCAGCTCCTCCAACGGCCAAGTGCCACAGCCAGCGCTGCACATCCATTCAAATTTTTATTCACCAATCGCGCAGTAGTATGCAGTATCTTTTGGCGTCGCTTTACTTTTTTGCTTAACTTTTTACGCATTTTCGCCACAAAGAAAGCATGCTGGGCGTTGCCGCCTCGCCGAGGCCATGGGCGAGCTTCCCATTGCATGCGCTCGCCGAAAAACTTGCCGGCAAAATTTGGGGAGTGACAACGCACAAAGTTTCACTCCCCAACGCGCAGGAGTATCTCAATGAACACTGGCGCGCCTATGCGGCTGCGAACAGCTTGTTTGCGCTAGCCATCCTATGGACTGTTTCCATTTTAACGGTTGGAGCTGTCCCACTTCTGCTGCTCATGCTCAACAAGGTCATGCTTAGGCGCAGCGAACCTTTTGTTGAAGAATTCAGCAAATCACTCAGCCGAAGAATAGACCCAATCCGACAAGGCGTGAGACGCCCAGCAATCGGCCAGTCGGCGCCTAATTCGCCAGAAATTGGCCCAGCACAACCGCCAGCGGTAGAAATTGAATCGCCAAACCCAGAAGTTGCGTCTTGGCCGACAGCCGCCGCCACGCCTGCTCATGCACAACAATCAGCCGCTTCTGCGACGACTAATCCGCAATCCATAGCTGCAGCAATACCTCCCGCAACCATTCCGTCCATCCCAACCACTGCCACAACCTCAACAGCGCAGCAGCAGCAACCAGCATCACCGGCCACACCACCAATCGCCACCTCTGCGGCGCCCAGTCCGCAATCCACAGCTGCCGCAACACCTCCCGCAATCATTTCGCCCATCCCAACCGCCACCATCTCCACGACACCGCCGCAGCAGCCCGCCGCAACTCCAAGGAGAATTCTCTATCGGCAATCGGATGTCGAAATGTTCGGGAAACGCTGCCTGCCGAACGATATTTTCCAAGAACTACTGGTAACTTACCGCGAGGTTGATTCCGCACAAAACAAAATTAACGATCTTGAATCGCGCGCCATCGGCACAAATCAGAGCCGCTATTTCGACGAACTTAACAGCACCATAGACTCCATCATCGGCGCAATACTCCACGGCACCTACGGACTTGGCAGGCCAGGAAATCGTTGGAAACTT
>JAIRXB010000030.1 GCA_031268535.1 Puniceicoccales bacterium
TGTGTCAGATGCTGCAAATGACAGTGCCGTTGGCGGCAAGTCAACGGCAGCCGCGGCGGCGAAAGTGCTAACTGCCGCCACAAATCCAACTGCGTCTGCTGCGGCTGCGCAGGCATCCGCTCCAGCCCCAAATCCGCCGGTGACGCCACCGCGGTTCGCCCCATTTACCGCGACTGCGAACTTAGGGAGCAGCGCGTCAGCCAATCCTCAAGGTGCGGCTGCGCCATCTTTCTCCGGCAGAACCGGCTCCATTACTCCGCCTGCGCCGCCATCTGGATTGGCCGCTAAAAGTTCTCAGCCAACTACGGCCACATTAAGCTCGTCAGCCAAACGCATTGGAGGTGCTGATGCGAAGCCGGATAAAAAACCACAGATTTTAGACGATCAAACTCTTTTCGAAGATGTACCGCAAGATTTGCGCGATCTCGCCATGATTCCGATGAATTGCGACGATTTCGACGATCAGATTAGGAAAGAAGCATTGATTCTGTTTAAGCCAATTGCGGATTGGGGGTGCGATCAGAGATTCAGCACTCCAGGCGACATACTGATATACGCGATGGATAGTCCAAGCAACCCATGGGATATAGCCGATAAAAAAAGTGGCAAGCGCGGTTTCTTGAGCCATAAGAAACTAATCATTGGACCGATGGTGCACGAACCGCTTACTGCCGCCAACTCTGGCCTCGAATTCGAATTGGACCAAGAAGATGAAGATGAAAATGCGCCAAAAAGTGTAGACGGAAAAGCATTACTCAAGGAAGTTGGCGTGAAAACTGGAAAGTTATTCACGCTTTTCCCGCAGCTGCAATTCCGAGAAAATGTCGATTTTTCCAATCGGGCCAGCGTGGATGCATGGAATCATTTGGTGGAGCTATTGGCATGTCGCCGAGAAATAAGCACTCACTTAAGTCTCCTTAATTATGTGCCTAAAGAGCTCGCTGAGGATAGCTGCGTCCTTAGCAGCAAACAGCTTAAGATTCTACGCCGAAAATTTTGCACTGAGTTGACGAAATCTCTAATTGACTACGCCATACTCGATGAAGAAAGGTTCGGCGCGCCCGGCAAATGCACGCCGTTTGGAGCGATATTACGTTGTGCGCTTGACAAGAACACATTAACCATTAAAAAGAGCTGCGCAGATTATTTTTGGGTAGCGTACGTGGAACGCCATGTGAAAGAGTGTCTTTGCGCACACCTGATGCGTTGCATCACATCCTGCAAGAGCGACATGCCATTGGATACAACTGGCGTTGCCGTACTCTATCCAAATATTGTTGGGGTAAGTAGATGGATGACGCTTTTTGGCGCCGATTCGCTTTCGCAGGAAGACGGAATCTTTTTGTCACTGGAAGCTGGCTCCAAAAATTTAAATCAATTTTTTGACCAGCTGCAAATCGCGACACAGGCAGCTATCAAGCAAATAGCCGACGAATTCATCGCGAACAAAAAAAGTGTCCAAAAGTCCATTACTGCGACAATTAAGCTTCTCAATGGCAGTGATCCAGATTTTTCACCCATATGCATTCATACCGCAGCCACCTATATGAAATTACACCACGACAGACTAGACGAATTCAAATTAAGCGCGCAATTAACGATTTAGTTGCAATTCACTGTCCAGCTGCAGCGATAATTTTTTCAAGCAGCAGCTGAATTTGCCTCTCAAATTGCAATTTTGTGCCGCAATTGCCTATGGCGAAGTCGGCGCAGCGAATTTTTTCCCGCATCGGCAGTTGAGCTGCCATCCTCTTCCGCAATTCATCATCGCCCCAGCGACGAAAAACGATGCTGCGGCTAAGCTGCTTAGCATAAGATGAATATACGCAAATCGTTGAGGAAAAGTAACCCTCCAGATTATTTTCGAAGAGGAGCGGCACCTCAATGGCCGTAGGCGCAGTAACATCGCCGGTCCATAGGGTGTCGATTTCGGCATAGATCATCTCTGGGACAGCATCCTTCTTTGCGAGGGCGCCAGTGGGCCAAGAAAGGTATTTGCGCTTACGCGTAATCTTCAGCTTAGTTTCCTCATCAAGGATGATGGTAGAACTAATTTTGCCGCCAAATTGCTCTATGTTCGGATCGCCGCCATATCCTCCAGTCAAATAGAATTGGTTTGAGCCGTATCTACTTAATAATTTCTTCGGCGATCGTTTTGATACTTCCACCGTAAAGATCGCATAGCTCAATCATTTCGAAGCCGACCGCAAACGCCTCCATTGCGGTGTCCCACTCTGCGCAACTTTCACCTGCCCAGACGATGTTGTCCGACAGAGTGATCTCCGTTCCCGTATTGCTATGGGCAGTGATGGAACTAGCAAAATCAGATGTGATCGCACTTGGATCTCTTCCGCCATTTGGTGCGCCGACGGAAAATCCCTCACAGATACTCAGCATGGCTCCGCCATTTCCGCGCCAATATGTGTAGAAAAAGCGACAAGCCCCTAAGGACTGATGCTATGCCGCTAAAGGCCTCTAATGCATTGCCGCCACAGGCAGAGAACTTTCTGGCGAAAGCTTTATGTCGAATTCCGCCTTGTGCTTCGGCGGCAGGGGGCGCATCTGTCGCCGGTGCGGCGACCGCAACGGCGGCCGGCCGGAAGACGCTCTTTTGCAAAAAAAAAAGAGCCTCAAGCCAGACGATGCCAATCGCAATGTCCATTAGCGCTATGCGCAATGCCGAGTCGCAGGACGAAAGTGGATCTCTAGAATTTTTCTGGCATCTTTCCGCTCGAATGTCAGCTTGCCCAAATTCTTCACCAGCACATCGCCGCCGAAATCGACGCCAAGCTAATGCGAAACGGTGCCACGACAAACTAGCCGAACTCAAATCGGACGCACCATTAACGATTTAGTTGCAATTCACTTTCCAGCTGCAGCGATGACTTTTTCCAGCAGCAGCTGAATTTGCCTCTCAAATTGCAATTTTGTGCCGCAATTGCCTATGGCGAAGTCGGCGCGGCGAATTTTTTCCCGCATCGGCAGTTGAGCCGCCATCCTCTTCCGCAATTCATCATCGCCCCATCTACGGAAAACGATGCTGCGACTAAGCTGCTCAGCATAAGGTGAATATACGCAAATTGTTGAGGAAAAGTAACCCTCCAAATTATTTTCGAAGAGGAGCGGCACTTCGATGGCCGTAGGCGCAGTAACATCGCCGGTCCATAGGGTGTCGATTTCGGCATAGACCATCTTCTCCAGAATTTTTCTGGCATCTTGCCGCTCGAATATCAGCTTTCCCAAATTTTTCACCAACACATCGCCGCCGGAATCAACGCAGCTGCTGCCGAAATTGGCGCGGATGCCGGATTTTACACGCTCATTCCCCCGCAACGCCTCACGTACATATTCGTCTAAATTGATGGTCTCGAAGCCGTAGCGACTGAAAATCTCAAGGGCCGTCGTTTTTCCGCAGCATATGCCGCCAGTGATTCCAAGTTTCACCGGCGCCCATGCTGTCGCGGAATTTGAAATGGGCAAGCGCCTACGGCAATTGCTTCACCAATCCTAACGAAATCGACACGGCAAAAGAGACGGCCATGGCAAATGCCGTCGCAATGGCGGCCGCCAGGTCATCGAGAACTATTCCCAATCCGCCGCGCAAAGACTGCAATTTGCTAATGGCCAGCGGTTTGCAAATGTCAAAAAAGCGAAACAGCGCAAAACCGATTAGCAAAAAAAGCCACCTGGCCATGGGGATTTGTGCGAAAAAATGCTCCAAAGGCCAATAGCAGAGAGGCATCGCCACGAATTCATCCAAAATCACCTGCGGCGGATCCCGCTCCCCCATGCAGTCTTCGGCCTTGCCGCAAATCCAAACGGCGCACAGCACGGCGGCGGAATATGAAGGCACAAACGCAGCCCAGCCGAGACGCCCGAAGGTGAATGGGTAGGCGATGGCGCCAAGCAGCGACCCGACCGTGCCGGGCGCCTTTCCGCAAAAGCCAACCAGAAAACAGGTGGCAAAAAAAATGGAGCTTCTATTGGCCATTGCCGTCAAACACAAACCGGTAGCGCACTATGTAGCGGACCGCAGACTCAATGGCGCAGTAAAACGCTACTGCGAAAAGCGCGACGCCAAAATACCACATCGCAACGGCCAACGTCGCGCTCCACGGCAGTCTGCGAAAGTCGAATGAGATAGACTGGGCGCAAATCAGCGCCCCGATAGACACCATTTGGAATATGGTTTTTATTTTACCTGACCGCTCGGCAGCTATGACGACATTGCGGCTTGCGGCTACGAGGCGCAGCCCCGTAATAAGAAATTCACGGCCAAGAATGACCAGCACGGCAAATAGGAATGGCGGCGGCAACACGCCAATGGTCAGAAAAAGAATAAAAAGGCCAAGCGTTAATATTTTGTCGGAGAGTGCATCCATGAATTTTCCAAAATTGGAGACGATGGCGCAGCGGCGAGCAACGTAACCGTCTGCCCAATCGGAAAATCCCGTAATCAAGTAGAGAATGAAAGCCATCGTCCGCGAGCCGGGGAATGGCGCGTAAAGGAGTATCGCCACGGCAAAAAGTAGCGGAAACCTAGAAATCGTTATGGCATTGGCCGCATTCATTGGCAACGCCACGATGGACAGCAAGCGGTCGGCAGCGAGAAAAAATATTTATCCAGTAAGTTGCCACCCAAACGGAAGATTGGCTGCTCAGGCAGCCGCCCCTAGGTAAATTTCTTGCCGCTGCGGCAAAAACTGCCAAAATACGATTTCCATGGTATTCCAAGTCCATTCAGGTGTGAGCAGTTCCATTTTTGCATCCTTGGCAAAACCAAAAGAAGACGGCGAGACGAAAACAGCGCTCGTGAAAATTGGCGGATGCATGGAATGCATAAGCATGCTATGGGACGGGGCAATAACATTCCACCAGGCAATCGGCTATGCATTGAGTAGCAGCAAGAATGGAGACGTCTATGCCACGAGGAAGAACATCACTGACAGCGAAGCCAACCAAACTGTCCACGACGCAATTTCATATTTGCAAACTTTGTCGCCATCAGAACAAATAAGCGAAACCCAAAATGGCGATGCCGCACTCACGCTTGCGCAAAAAATTCAGCTAAACCTACACCTAAAAGGAGAATTGATTCGCCTTCTGGATGTACTCAATGGCGCGCTAAGTCCCACGCAAAAGGGAGCTTTTCTAAAAAAAAAAGTTGAAGTCGCCCTCTCCTCAAGCGCGAGTCGCGACAATCTAAATATTTTCGAATTGTGCGCCATTACAATCTGCGACGACAAGGTCAACGGAGCCATCGCCCACATGGCTAAATCGGCAACGTTTGGAACGAGACCTGATGTGGAAAGTGAAGCAAAATCGCTCAATGGCTTTTTAGGTGACTGCTATGCGACCATCCAAATGCAAAGCATGACCATCACGGACTTTGCTGCAAATCCTAATCCAAACCATTTTGATAGGTTGCATGACGGAGCCATTTGGTGGGCTAAAAACATTATTGCGCATCAGGCAGCGCAGGACATGAAAGAGCAAGGCATTCTAGCGCCACATGATGCCGCATTGTTCCTTAGCGGCTTGGCGAGCCAGGATATGGATTCGGCCATTGAGTTTTTTGCTGAAAACCGCGAGATGGCGAAAATGTTGCTGAACGTAAAGTTACCAAAAGACCCAGCCGAAATGAACCCTGAGGGCGATGGCGATAGCAAAATAAATTTACTGCTCTATGCGGCGCTAAAATACGGCAAGGAAAGTAAAGAATATAGCCAAATGAAAACTCTCCATTTGGCCATTGGTAAACGTCTTGGCATAGAAGACTACGAAGCCACAGCCAACGCCGTAGACCAATTGAAAGACATTGGCTTTCAGCTGCACTTTAGCCACGAAAACGCTTTTAATCTAGAAGGCAAAGCACGACTCAAAAAGGCGGTTGAAGCGTGCAGCAAAGTCTCCGTTGATGCTGGCGGCGTCCTATGGCTGAAAACTGACGAAGCCTTTCTCGATCCACGCAATGGAGAAGTTCCATGTCTATCACAGCGCCAACTAAGCCAACTTGAAAAGTTGAGCGAAGTGACATTCTACAGTCTGGCCCAATTGCAGAGCCCAAACGAACTGCGCACGCTCCTCATGGCAAATCCGAATATGGAAATTACAATAGGGCCAACGACCATATTGGATGCAAATCTGGCCGCAGACAGAAAATTGCCGACTGGAGAACTCATCGATAGCAGTGGAAATCCAATAAAAATTCGCGGCAGCGACATAGCAAAATTAAATCGCGAGTTTGACGGCAGAATAACGTGGAATGGATTTCGCACACCTAATGGATCACAACTCGACGACGGCTACAACCCACAACAAGTTCACGCGGCCGAACAAGTCGAATCGCAAGATGATGGCGGTTGATCGCTCAGCCAAAGCTCGCAGTCAACGGCGCCAATGGCGTGGCGCTGGCCAAGGCGGGCCCCAAATTGATCGGCGGCGGTGAAAAATTTTTCTCCGCTAGCGATTGGCCTAAACGTTTCGCGCCCACGCAAGTTGCTCAGCTCAAAATTTACAGCGGCGCCGTCAGGATTAACCAGCAGCAGCAAGTTTCCGTCTCCCTCCGAATGGTCACCGTTGAACAATATCGCCGTAGCGGCCGATGAATTTTCGGCCGCAAAATAGGAGAAAAATGTCGGACTCGGCGCAACGGAAAGGCGCATAAGTCGACCGCGGTCGCTCAGTCGAAACCGAATCCACTGCGCCACGTGACGGTGCATGGCGTGAAATTTCTCCAGCCGTTCCGTGCGGAGTTCGTTAAGATCGCCGCGCAGATAGCTATTTCTATTGCCGCCTTTGGAATGGAGGAAATCTTGCCCCTGCGCCACCATTGGAACGCCAAGACATGAAAACAAAATGGCCATGAAAAGCTTGGTGCGCGCCACATCCAATGCTGTCGGATCTTCGCCGCCGACGGGACCTTTTTCCGCTATGCTGTCGATCCAGCATAGGTCATCGTGCGATGCGCCATAATTTATGCTCTGCTGAGGAATGCGCGCCAAATGGGACGTGCAGCCGCCAATAAAATAGCGAAGAGCTTCGCCGCTAGATTCCCCAAGAACGTACCGGCGAATCGAATCGCGAAAATCGTCATTCCAAAAGCTCCAGGACGTTTCGCGGAGATCCATAGCGCAGTGACCGCGAAAGCTCCACGGCTCCGCTATGAGTATGGCGTTTGGCTTCAATCTGCGAATGCGCTCCTCGATGGCGGCGCGCGTTTCCACGTCAATTAGCTCCGCAAGGTCAAAGCGGAACCCATCAACACCGTAAACGGTTAGCATGTGCTCCAGGCTATCCAATATAAGCTTCCTGCACATGGGAGCTTCCGTGCGAAGGTCGTTTCCGCAGCCGCTGCAATTGGAGAGCGATCCGCCGCCATCTAGGCGAAAAAAGTAGTCCCCGCCGAGCATGCGAAGCCCATTGGGATAGCCGACATGATTGTAAACCACATCCATGATGAGCGACATGGAGCGGCCGTGGCACTGGCGCACAAGTTCGGCGAATTCGAAAATTTGTGACCCATGCCCCCTGTCGCTGGCGTAGTTGCGCGTCGGAGAAAAATAATTTACCGGCATGTAGCCCCAATGGTACGCGCCATCTTCGCCGTCAAACTCCTGCAGCGGCTGCAGCTCGATGGCGTTTGCGCCGAGCGAGGAGAGATAATTGCCGTCGGAATTGAGCCAGCGGCAGAAATTTCCGTAGGTCGCACCAGTGCTGCCGCTAAGGCCAAGCAAATCGCGAAGATGTCCCTCCACTATGACGAGGTCGCAGAGCGACGGTCCACCGCGAGGAACGGCCCTCGGTAGCGAATCGCGATCGACCGCAATGGCCGTAGCGGTCGAATCGTAGCAAGCTAACCCATAGGGATCTAGGATGTGGCTGAATTCTTCTTCGCCAATGCCGAATTTGCACTTCGGCTCAATGGCAATGCTGTAGAAGTGGCCGCGCAGGTCCAACTGCGCCGTCCCCTCCCATAGGCCCTCATCGATTTCTTCCGCAACAATCGTTTCGCTAAGCCTAAGTGCACTGCGTCCGTGTCGTATCTTTAGCTGCAAGGCATTTGGTGCGAAAATGCGAAAAATAGACGCCGAATCGGACGGAAATGCACCGAGTGAAACGTCGTAGCACCTGTCACCCACGGCGAAAAGTTTGCGGCAAAGCGCCAATCCAGTCGAGCGCAAAGACGGCAAGCGGTGCCGTACAAAGCTAAAAAGATATTGACGACATTTGCGCCGCCGACTACTACTCGCCCGATGAACTACCGCGGGAGTACCAATCCAATAATGCGGGAGGGTGCCTTTCGCGCACTTTCCGGCGGAAGAGCTCTCGGAGCGATGACTGTCCAGGGAACGTTCGCCAGGACCGCCATACTCCTTTTTCTGACCTTTGCAGCTGCGACGTTTTCCTGGTCAAATCATTTCGTAGATCCAGCAGCAGTCGGCGCAAAGCTGGCCATCTTCAGCCTCGTTGGATTTGTTTTGGCCATCGCCACCACATTTCGCATGGAATGGTCCCCCTACACGGCTCCCGCCTACGCCGTCGTGGAGGGACTCGTGCTCGGCACGCTGTCGCGCCTATTCAATTTCGCCTATCCCGGCATAGTGGCTCAGGCCGTGACGCTTACCTTTGCGGTGTTAGCCACTATGCTGTTGCTGTATAACTTTAAAATTATTAGAGTCACCGACCGCTTCCGCACGGTCGTGATGGCGGCAACGGGCGCCATCGCCATCGTTTACCTATGCTCGCTGCTTTTGCGCGCATTCGGCGCCAGTTCGGCCGGTTTCCTAAGCGCAGCGACGCCGTTCAGCATCTTCTTTAGCCTGTTCGTTGTGGCCATAGCGGCCCTGAACCTTGCCCTCAATTTCGACTTCGTTGAGCGCGTTTCCAGATTCGGAGCGCCGAAATATATGGAGTGGTATGCGGCATTCGGCCTCATCCTAACCCTCCTATGGCTCTACGTTGAAATCATCAACCTGTTGGCCAAGCTGAAGCAGGACCGCTAAATTTTTGCCTTGCCCCGCCACCTAAATGGCCGCTCTGCTTTCGCCGTGGCTCCATATGATCCACTGTCCGTCGCGCTGCATTTTCCGTTTTTTGCAAAGCATCCCGGAATCACGTATCTTGACAACGCCGCAACGGCGCAGGTGCTAGGCAGCGCGGCGGCGGCGGCGGCGGAGTTTTACGGAAAGCACGTTTGCGTCCATAGGGGCTCCTATGGAGACGGCACGCCGATCGAAGAAATTTATGAAGGCGCCAGATCCGCCGTGGCGAAGTACATTGGCGCAGCTGAGCCGGAAGAAATAGTCTTCGTGCGCGGAACGACTGAGGCAATAAACCTGGCGGCACACTGCTGGAGCCGAGCATTCCTTCGCCATGGCGATCGCATAGTCACCACCGCCATGGAACATCACTCAAATTTCCTTCCGTGGCGGCGGGCCGCGGATGACTTCGGCGCCGAATTTTGCGTTTGCCCAATTACGCCAAGCGGCGAGTTGGACATGGAGGCATTCGAAAAACTTCTCGGCGAGAACACTCGACTAGTAGCCGTTTGCCACGCATCGAACGTTCTTGGCACTATTAATCCAGTGGCGAAAATTGCCGAAATGGCCCATGCCGTTGGGGCCGTAGTGCTCGTTGACGGAGCCAAATGGGCTGGATCTGGAGCAATTAACGTCGGAGAAATAGGTAGTGACTTCTACGCTCTTTCCGGCCATAAAATGTTCGCCGGCACAGGAATAGGCATTCTCCACTGCCGACGGAAAATACTCGAATCGATGGATCCGATGCTGCTGGGCGGCGGCATGGCAGATTTAGCATCGAACCATTTTGCATGCCGCCCGCTTCCAATGAAATTTGAAGCGGGAACGCAAAATATCGCCGGCGCCATTGCGCTGCGCGAAGCTGTAGCGTTTCTTTCCGATTTCCCATGGGCCAGCCATAGAGAATATTGCGAACGCATAGGCAACTATGTGGAAAATTCAATAGGGGAAATGGACGGCATACGACTTCTCGGCAGTCCGCCGGAAAAAGTGTCTGTCTTTTCCGTCGTCAGCGACGACGTTCATAGCCACGATTTAGCCACGATGTTGGCAACTAAGGACGTATGCGTTCGCGCAGGACACCATTGCGCCACACCGCTTTTCAGCGCACTTGCCGTGGGATCGGCGCTGCGTGCGTCATTTGGCATCTACAATACATTGGATGACGCAAAAAAATTTATAGGGGCGCTGCGCTGGGCAATGAAACGCCTATCATAGGCATTGTGCGCCACAAGCTCACAGATACATTTTTACGTAAGCATCTTTTCGCAAGCCATTTAGCCAGCACTCCCGCGCCTTGCCAATCCTCTCGCGCAGCAGGCTGCCCTCGATTTCGTCCTGCACCTCTTCCAGCGGTAGAGTTTTACCCTCGCGGCGCTCAATTAGCGTTGCAATTATGGTGCCGTTGTCAACGGCAATTGGCCCAAAATTAGCTCCCACCGGTAACCTTTCCGCAGCTGCAAACTCCGGACGCATGTCGCGGACTGGAATCCAGTCATCCTCCATGGCTGCCGTCTCTGGACTGTGGCGATCCCTAAGAACGTTAAAGCTTTCCCCCTCTGCAAGTTCACCCATGATTGCCGCGGCGTCACCTTCACCGTCGCGCAAAAAAATTTGCCCAATGCGGATTGCGGCCGGAACCGTAAACTCATCGCCGTGGGTTTCGTAGTAGGAGCGCAGCTGCAGCGGACTTATCTCGGTGCGCGACCGGCGAATGCGACCTTCCATCATGTCGACGATGAAGCCCTCTTCCATTTCCCTCTTAAATTGCCCAACCGTTTTGCCGTATTCGCGCAACTTGCTGACAAACGAAAGGCGATCACCGCCGAAGCGATTGCGGATAAATTCGTCGAAATAGAAATTTTTCTGCTGCTCAGGAATTTTTGCACCTCCCCTTTCGAATTCTTGGACAATGAGAATTCTGTCCACCATGTGGGACAGAATCTCATTCGCCGTACGGTGCACCAACTCGTCAAATTCCCCCTGGGACCCGGCTTCCATTTCCAGGCGCCCCATCGCCGCATATAGCTCCTGGCGAAGTTCGCCAGCCGTTATGGGCCTCCCGTTCGCCACGGCAACGATGCCATTTACGTAGTCGGGTCGCCAAAAATTTCCGCCAATGCCGCCTCCAACGGAGCCCGCACTGGCCGCAGCGATGTCGCCGCCAAATAGCGAAACGGCCGGTGAGGCTACGGTGAGAATGAATAGCAATCTCGACATAATGGCCATGGGCCAATGGCAAAAAAACTTTCCCGGACGGCAAGGCAAAAGCGCCCCAAATGGGTCAAATTCGCCGCGGAGACCGCCGCCAGAAAAGAGCTAAAGTTTAGAAAGCGTAACAAATAGTGAGATTTGCGGAATTGGTCGAACGGTCGCCGCAGTAGCAATTTTCGATGGACACGACATAGGCAAATCCATGGCGCGGCTGATGGCTGGCGAGCAGCGAGGTGACAACTCCATCCCTCTGGCCGTAAAACAATCCAGATGAAGCTTTGCGGCCATCAGCCGACAGATCGCTGTGCTTCCTAAGGGCCGCATGCACCCACCCAAGCTTTCCGAGCAGCCGCAACGGACCCGATCGCATGTCCTCCACCGTAACGGCGATTGTCGTGTTAATTATGCTATGGCGGAGCGATCGCAACACGGACTGATCACCGTCATCGCCTTTGCAAAAGCCGCTCTGCCACACGGAATTGTGGCTAACACCAGCCATGCATCCAAGCTCTATGTCGCCGCGGCGGAAAAACCCATGGGTTTCCGAAAAATCCACTTTTACACAGGAATCGTGAATCTTGAAGTGGCAGAAATCGACCGACTCAGCACCTCCCAACGGTTTTTCGCCGGCCAATCTCAATTCGGCCGCATCATCGCCGCGTCCATCGGCGACGCCGGCGTTTATGCAAATCGAAGCCGCCGTCGCATAGGTAAATCCCCTTCTGCCGCTGCAGCTGGAAAAGCGAGCCGATGCGGCAATGGCAAAGTCTTTTCGGTCAACGTCGAAGCGACGGTGGGAGTCAAAAACGGAAGTTTTCCCACTGAGCACACCGCCGGAAAGTGACGCCTGGCGAAAGCGATTTTGGTCCAAACGAAAACTTTTGGCTACTCCAAATTTCATTCCGTAGAGCATCATCGACGAGTCAAAATGGCGCAATTTTCCAGCTATTTTCGTAGAGCTGGACGCTATGGGCCCAATGAGCACGCCACCGCAGTCGAGATTTGAAACCCAACGGAAGTTGTCGGTGGCATCTATTTTTTCGATGGCTAGCTCACCGCTACCCTCAAATACGTATCCATCGTCAGCGCAAGATGCTGGAGCGCACGGAATGGAAGCGGCAAGCAGGGCTGCGGAAAAAGCGCGAACCACATGGTTCCAACGGCGACTCACGCAAAATGTTAGCAATTGCTGCCATTGGCGTAAAGTCTATTTGTGGCAAAAATTCACCGGATGCGAAAGCGGGCCACCCGCGGAGATTGGCGACGGCAACGCAAAACTGTCTTGACTGGAGCCATTCTGGCAGCATCGCTTGCCTCGGAATGCATTGCCCGATGGTGTAACGGTAGCACACTGGATTTTGGTTCCATTTGTCCAGGTTCGAATCCTGGTCGGGCAGCCGCTACATTTTTTCACCTCGAAGCCGGCGCAGACGGAAATGCTTGTCGGCGCGGTTGCGCTTCACTATATGATAGTAGGATGTCAGAGCAGCTACCAGCATCCATAAGGGATGTTTTTCCCTTTAAAAACCGGTTCGCCCACCTATCCGGAGGCGCCAAAATGCACTACGTCGATGAGGGCGAAGGAGATATGATCCTTTTCCTTCACGACATCCCCCTGTGGTCATTCTACTTCAGAAACCTCATAGATGACCTGCGCCATAATTTCCGCTGCCTTGCGCCAGATTACTGCGGCTTTGGTCTGTCGTCGAAAGACGTAGGGCGCAACTATTCACTGCGCACCATCACCGACAATGTGCTTGAGCTGCTCAAAATGCTAAACGTTGGGAGGTTTAATCTCGTAATGCATGGGTGGGGAGGAGTTCCCGGCATGGCAGTTGCGACGCGCTGGCCGGAGCGCATCAAGCGCATCGCCATATTCAACGCAAACTGCTTTCTCGAATATCGCATGCCATTTCTCCACTCAATCTATCGCTACGCCTCCCTCGGGCATCTTGCCGTGAATTTTTTAAACTTGCCGGCGCGACACGCGGCCCATTCGGCGGCCATAGGAAGCAAATCTAGGGCCGGCTACATTTACCCCTACGGCACGTGGAGCTCGCGTACGCCGACGCGCATTTTTTTTGAAAACTTACCGGAAAGCAAATCGTGCCCCATAGGGCGATGGATGTGCGAAGAAGCCGAAAAGATGGGGATATTGTCGAAAAAAAAATGCCTCGCCTTTTGGGGCGTAAAGGATCGCGTTTTTCCACTCACCGTCGTAGATCGATGGAAAGAATATCTGGAAGAGTTGAAAGTACATGAATTTCACAGTTCCGGACGTTTTGCCCTAGAGGACGACTACGACACCATATTGCCTTTGATTCGACGTTTTCTCATGGCTGGCGTGGAAATTAAATTGCCCATCTAGGGCTCAGCGAAAGGCGCAGGCAATTCTTGACCAAAACCAGCAATGGTGCTTGACAAAAACGCGGCGAAAGCCACCCATACGACATATGTCACTCCCATGCACGACAGCACCAATCGCCGTTGCCGCGCCGTCAGGATTCGGGACGTTCACCGAGCTAATTTGTGCAACCACAATACTCCGCATAGTGAAGGCACAACTGCTGTGCCTGCAGCCGCAGGTGGGCGCCAAATGTGACATGGAACCAGATGCGCTGGCGGCCGCCATCGGCGGTGGCGTTGCTTTGCGCCATACGACCGTTGGACGCATCCTCTATGCGATAGTTTTAATCGTAACAGCCGGCTTGGCGTGGGTGATAGTTTTTTGGCACGTTTGCCGCAACGAGGATACAGCCAAAAGCATCGCATCGGCAGTTGCCAATCGCTTTGCGCCGCGTCCAGCTGTGGAAAGCGAACAAATCGGCCAACCTCCGAGCGAGCAAGATGTCGAAGACGACGATGTACCTGCCACAACATTCGAAGAGGGTGATGACGACGAATTGCAGCAGCAGGAAGAATCGGTGCAGCAACCGCAAAGTCAGCAGCAAAACATAGCTGCGGCAACTTCGCAATGGGCTCAAAATGTCGCTACTGCTGCTCAGAGTGCGCCAAGCGCGGGACCAATGGCGAATCCCGTGTCAGCCGTCGGACAACCGCAACAGTCTCAGCAGGCGGCCAATCAATCTGGATCTCAAGGACAGCAAAATCCATCGGCGGTAACTTCGCAGGGGACTCAAAATGCCGCTGCTCAGAGTGCGCCAAGCGCAGAACCAATGGCGAATCCCGGGCCTGCCGTCGGGCAACCGCAACAGCAACAGCAGACGGCCAATGCGCTCAAGCCCGATGCGACTGCGCAAAAACCGCCAAAATGGGACGGCATACGGCCACATGAACTCGCCAACCTCGGCAGGGACGAATACCTTGAGCGCCTCATTGATTTGTATGAAGAAAACACATTAATCGATCCGACAGAGGAGGGACAAGATGCGCCGCAAAGCATTGAGCAGGCAACCGATTTTGGGTGGTATTTCGATTGCAAGTTTGACGGACCAACAATTCTCGGGCGACTGATCGCCGGCATACTTTTTCTGGCGCGCCATGAACAGACCAAGCAGTCCAATGGGCTGAAACTGATGCTGTGCGGGCTCATGGATGCCTACAAGTATCCAAAGCTACGCGAGTCCATTATGAATTGCATATCAGACAAATATATTTGCCGAGCCGTGGCTATATCTACGCTTGATGCCCTGTACGGAAATGAAATTCCTGGACGCATTTTTGGAGCTGGCTTCATATCCCTAGGCGTAATCCGATGGATGCGCGACGTTGATCCCGCTGCCGCATTTAACGCGCTATATGGAGATGCAGCTAGTGTAGTTTTTTTTCCATCGGACGGGGAACTTGCAGGATACGACGGTCTGCATGAATTTATGGTTCGCAGCAGCTATAGCAGGTTTTTCATGCTGGCGTGGAAATTCGTCTTTGGCATCGATGTCGAATGCACCGCCGACAAACTCGAAAAGTCATCGAACGTGCTATTTTTTAGCGGCTGTTTCGGCATTGAAAGTCGATCAATGTGGGGAGCTTGTGTTGTATCTAGGAATCTGATGGAGATTTATGACAGATTTAATTCTCTTAACACAAGAATTGGCGCAATGCTGAAATTTCCCATTCCATACTGCAACCTCCATTCGAATTTAACTGCAGCAACGGAAACGTCATCTGACATTGACTGCGACGGAAATTGGCGTACACATACGGCCCGAGAGCCGGGCGGAGAAACGCTTGAGGAAATCTTGGGAGACATCGAAAATGCCATATGGGCTGTGTGCGGAGAAAAATTTAGCGAAGCTCCACGCGCCGTAGCGGCAGATGTAGCCGTCCCTGGACGAGAAAGTGTTGGAGAAGCTGATTGGCGCGCCAAGCTCGCAGCTGATGGCGACTCCATAGCCGCCGATTGGTTTTCCGGAGATCGTGCGAAAGCCGCCGGACCTGAAAAATCGCTAGATGGACATTCGCAAACGTACGAAGTGAAAGATTGGCTTCTTGCAGATAGCCGCCTAGCAAGTATCGTCGCCAAAAGAGCAAAAAATAACGGATATCGCTTAGCAGCGTTCAGCGACATGGAAAATGGATGCATTATTGATTTTATTTTGAAAAAAATAGAATATTTGCGGATAGTTTTTAGGCACTGCGGCGGAAGGATTCCGCCAGTTCCCGTTGAGAAGGTCGTAGCAAAAATGTTTAGCGACTATATCGAAATTAAAGATCGGCTTCACAGCGACAGCATCAAGTTCGACGGCGGGAATGATTTGCAATCGCTTTTTGACGCCGCCATCCAGATCGCCTTCAAGAAACCGGAAGGGTGCCACGACGGATCCTTCCCGTTCATGCCGGCATGTGACGGATGGGAGCCCTACGAAATAAGCATTCCAAAGGAAATATTCAGCAAAATGAAGCACGCCAGCGATTTAGGCGAAATTAAAAGAGCCGTACTCAGTAGCGGAGGCATTCATGTCATGTGCGGAGGCGAACGCTACCGAATTTCCGGGGCCGACGGCAAGCTAATCGTCGTAAATGGCGATGGCGAACCAGTGGAACAAACTAATCCAATCTACGAAAGGCTGAAGAATAAGGCGACGATTATTCGAATGCAGCTGGACAACGGCTAAGACGACACCAAATAGGCCGAAAACGGAACCCAGCCGGACCGTTAGCGCACACCGAAAAACGGAAACCGAATTGCAGTGCCACTTTTAAGCTTGACAAAATGCGGCGGTGTCCATCTTTTTGCGCGATGCTATCGCCGCAGACGCTTCCTGAAAATGGCGTCGCAAAGCGGCCCAGCGTAGGCGGGGTTGTGTCTGAACTAATTGGAGCACACATCATAGCCTCCGGTGTGCTTGTTGCCATGGAAGGAATGGGCGATGGGCAGCATCTCAAGTTGGCCGGAACCAAAGATGTAATGGTAGCCATAGGCGGCGCCGTTGCCATGCGTGACACCACCATTGGTCGCATACTGTGCGTGCTGATTTGGATCTTCACCCTCTCCATCGTCGGGATCGTGATTTGCGCGCGCATGAAAGCCCTCTTCCGCAACCAAGAACTTGGAAAACAATTTGCCCTATTTATTTTGCAAAAACATGGGTTGGGCTCCGCTGAAAAACAGTTGGATGACGCCAGGAAACGGAATGAAGATGAAAATTGCGTGCTCGTGCCGATGGTGGTGGACGAGGACGACGGCGACGACGAGACATTTTCTCCGCAGCTAGCAGCGCAATCGCAGTGGCAAATTCCTCCGCAAGCTTTTCAG
>JAIRXB010000018.1 GCA_031268535.1 Puniceicoccales bacterium
CTCTAAATGGCGAATGCTTTTCGGCAAAAGCATTCAGTCCTGCGGTGGAAAAAGCTTCAGCGAAGGGACTGAATATTGCCGCAAACGTTTCCAGGCAAGAAATCGATACATTTCCGCCATCGGTTTGCCATTGGGCCGAACGGTGTTTTTGCGTCTACCTCCATTGCTAATCTTTGCATTACGGGTGGCGTTTGCTCTATGGCTACACATTTATATCGCATTCGCATCAATTGCCCAACGAAGTTTTGCAATGGTGTGGAAATCGCTCGGCGCCATAAAAAAATTTGTCCGCCCATGTTAGTGCGCCTTACGGCGCAGTGCATTCCGCAGATAGCGATTAACTCCGCCAAAAGTGGCGGAGTTTTTCAGTGGTCGCCGTCTCAGTGATGCGTGTCATTTCTTTTTCCAATGCGATGATTTTCGCCGCACGGTAAAATTTGGTCCGCTGTCAACCTTTCCAAAGAAAGTGATAGAAAATTTCAGCATTCCAGCCTTGATGGCGACCGACTAATTATTGGACCGCTTCGCCCGTTTGGAGCGGCCGCATGGCAACATTTTTGCGCCAAACGATGGCCAGCATAATGCGGGCACGGGATGGTCTGTGAATTCATCTGCTTGGCCATGTAGCGGTATGCCGTTTAAATGGCCATCAAAAATGAGTTTGCGGTCGTTTGGCTCTGAAGATGGCGCAACCGAACCGACAAACGACATTCGCCATTGCCGCCAAAGCTTGCGCAAAAATTACTGGCGGCGCGAAGATGTGGTGGAGGCGGTGGGAGTCGAACCCACGTCTCCCATGTTCTCGGGCGGCGCGTCTACGTGCGTAGCGGCGTCATAATTTAATCTTTTTTGTCGGACGTCGCCACGGCAAAGAAGACTAGTGCGATTGATGCGATTTCGGCCTCGCACGATCCGAAACCCCGCCCGCTATTTTTCGTCGCGGCGCCCTAGCGAGCAGTCAGCCGTCGCGACGTGCCGCAATTTTTGCGGCATTTTTTTAATTAGGCAGCCATCGCATAGGACTTAGATTTGCCGAACTTGAGACCCCTAATTACGTTTTTTTTGCCATTTACAGACATCGAATGGATTTTTGCGGAGCCAACCATTCATCTCCGGCACGCAGCACCGTCCTGCCCCATGGGATCGAATCCATGCGCCCCCGCGGCAAAACTTTCGCTTTGACAGAATCATAAGTGGAAAATATCCGTCAAAGTCAACAGATTTTGAACAGGTGCGGCATACAATCCATCGACGGCTCGCCGGACGAGTCCCACTACGCCTTTCACGGTCCGGTTGAGAATGTTTCGTCACTAATCGCCATGTGCATCTCCATACTCGTTCGGCGCGGCCAGACCGTTTCCTTTGCCGAATCGTTTACGGGCGGCATGCTCTCTGACCTTTGGCACGGCGAAATGGACTGCAGACGTGCGCTCCGCGGGACGGTTGCGGTGTCCGGCGAAGATGCATCGTGGTCGATCGTTGGGATCAGCGAAATATTTTTGGGGAATTTTGGATGCTGCAGTCGCGAAGTTGCAGCGGCAATGGCCAATGGCGTGCGCGACGCATTTGCCAGCGATTTTTCATTGGCAATCGCCGGCAACAATTTCGACGGTCGCGGAGTCCGCAGCGCCTATCTTGTCATTCGCACGCCAACCAGAGAAGTGGTCCAAAGCCTTAATTTTGACGCAAACCACGCAAGCGGACGTACGCTAATGCGGGAAACGGCATGCTACGCATCATGCAAAATACTCCTCCAGGTGCTTTTCGAAGAAACCGCCTAATGTTGCTTTGCCGCCTAGGCCTAAGCAATTACGCTGATAGGTTTCCCTTTTGGATTATGCTCAATGAGCCATTGTGAAAATTCTTCTCTGTTTAGCGGTCTTCCGTTGTTGGTGAACATGTCCGTCTCTCTGTCGTAGGAGAGCGGTTGATAGGCGGTTCGTCCACCGACGGTGATGACGCGATAAAATGGAGGTTCCGGTAGCCCGTGGTCGACCATAAGCTTGCGGAACTCAATGGCCTCATCCCTGGTGAATGCTTTAAACCTATAGCCGGGAAATTCTCTGGACATGAACGCTGTGCAAGAATCATTTGCGCACTTTGCGAAAACATCGCCAAACTTGTTTCCATTGACGTCTTTCGCTTTGGTGTGAAGAGCAATTTCGCGACCCATGGTTGCAATCCTATGGACCATGCTTGTCGCGCGCCGTTCAGATTTCATAGCATCGCTGGCCGTGCGCATATCGGTTGCATTGCGTATGTCGCTGTCCGGCAGGTCCTTATCATGTGGAATTTTGCCTTCCGCAGCGTACCAGCTGACAAAATCACATGCAGATTTGAGATCTTGCAGAAGCACGCCGACATCTGAACTGGGCCCGGCCGTGGCGCCGAAAGGACGAATGAGTTCATGGGCGATAATTGGGGCCGTACGGGCCTTGTCCAGTATTTCGCAGAGTCTTTTGTAAATGTCTGACGGCTTAATTCGATCCTCTGAACCATCTGCCCTTTTCACTGTAAATTCATCCGTATCGGAAAATCGTCCAAGAAAGTCGATCATCTGCATAATGTCAGCGGCATTGGCGGCTACGCTACTTTTAGCGGCGAGAAATTCTTTTCTAAGTCCAATATTTTCGCTAATGGTATCGATTTCAGCTTTGGTTGGCGCTCGACCGTCCACTTTGTAGGCTTTGTCGGTTTGTGGCGGAGGCGGTTGCGCCTGCGGTGATTTGTTAGCCGTATAGGACTTACGCGAAAGGACGGAAGGGTCACCGACAGCACCGATCATATCTCTAATATGTGAATTTCTCAGCTCTCCGCAAGAAAAAACTCCATTGGGGCGCATAAAGCTGCGCAACATTTGGCGCTAAAGGAGTATAGGTGGAATATGAAAATGTGGCGCAATGGGAGCGGAAACTTCTTTTGCTTGCCAACGGCTGTGTTGGTCCAAGTCTTTGGGCAGTGGGCTTTACGTCGTTTTCCTTTGCCTTTTCGGCGTCCGTTGGGTATTTACTTGGTTCGCTTCCTTTTGGGTACCTTGTGGCCAAAATGCGCGGAGTAAACATTTTTGCCGTTGGCAGCGGCAATGTTGGCGCAACAAATGTAAGGAGGTCTGTCGGTTGCGGAGCAGGAGCAATTGTCTTTCTGCTCGATGCGGCAAAGGGATTCGCAGCTGTCGCATGGCCGCTGCACCATTGTTGCTGTGATGTTTCTCGCCGCTGTGCGTCCATTGGACTTCTCGCCGCGCTGCTGGGCCATATGTTTTCGATTTTTTTGCGATTCCGAGGCGGAAAGGGAGTTTCCGTAGCCATAGGTGGATTTTTGGCGCTGGAAGCTAACGTTCTTTTGCTGGCACTGGCCGCATGGGCTGTCGTATTTGCCTTTGGTCGCTTTGTCTCACTGGCCTCAATATTCTTTGCGCTCATGTTGCCGCTATGCTCCTATCTGTTTTACTATCCTCCATTTGAAAATGTTGTGGCTCTAGCGGTTGCCGCAATGATCATAGGGCGCCATTGGCAAAACATTCGCCGTCTCCTTGACGGAACGGAGCATGGCTTCGGCAAGGAGAGCGGGAAATAGCTGCTACGCTTGTGTTTGCCTGGAGATTTCCGATGAACGGTGAGTTTGGCGCTGGGCACATGGACAGGCTGCTCCACGAAGTGGTGGATGCGGCAGTCGCTGCGAGAGCGTCTGACGTTCACATAGAGCCGCAGGAAGATCGCACCATGATCCGTTTCCGCATTGATGGTCGCCTGCGCCCTCACAGGGAAGTTGAAAAGCATTTGCACGGAGCTTTGCTGCTGCGGTTGAAAATTATTTCCCGCATTGCCGTCGATTTGGCGCATCTGCCGCAGGATGGGAAATGGTCATTTTTTTCTGGCGCAGTTCGCCGTGACGTGCGCGTTTCGCTCATTCCCTTCTCCTACGGCGAAGGTGCTGTGCTTAGAATTCTAATGGGCTTTGCGGCCGTACCAACCCTTGAGGATCTCGGATTTGACGGAAAAACTGCCGCTGGGCTGCGGGCGGCAGTTCGCGGCCCAGATGGCTTGCTGCTCCTGACTGGGCCGACCGGCTGCGGAAAGTCAACCACCATACATGCCATGCTGGCTGAGCTGAACGATGGAACGCGAAAGCTTATCACCGTTGAAGATCCTGTTGAATATGTTGCCGACGGCATAAGCTCCGTGCAGGTTGACGAATCCCGCGGGCTTGGCTTTGCGGACGCAATTCGCGCCGTTCTTCGCCAGTCGCCAAATGTAATTTTCGTTGGCGAAATCCGCGATGAGGCAACGGCATCGGTGGCTGTGCAGGCAGCCCTCACGGGACACTTTGTATGCAGCACGCTCCATTGCCGAGATAGCGTAGGCGCAATTTCGCGACTTATGGAGCTGCGTGTGCCAATCCATTTGATCGCAACGGTACTGAGGGGCGTGCTCTCCCAAAGACTCGTGCGTCGCCTGTGCGAAAAATGTAAACGGCCAACGGGCACGGCTGGTGCATTTGGTGGCATCTTCAGCCGCGACGGCAACGGTGCGTTTTTTTCCGCAAATGGATGCGAACATTGCGCTTGGAGCGGCTATTTCGACCAAACTGCCATCTATGAGTGGATGGAGCTCACAAATGGCTCCGCGGAAAGCTTCACCGAGAAAAAGTGCGCAGAACAAATTTCCATTTCGCTAAAGTGCTGTGCTCAAACGAAAGTGGCGGAAGGTGTAACGTCTCCGGAGGAAGCCTACGTTGCGATAGGATAGGCGGCGAGCGGTTCCGCGCTGCAGCTGTCGAGGTGTTCCCGTGCCCGCCTGACGGCAGTTTCTTCGCCGGCCACTACAATTACGTCGTTGAGCAGGAGCATTTCGTTCGGTGACGGCATCGGAATTGATGTGGATTTGCGAATGATCTTTACGACGCTAACGCAATATTTTTTCCGCAAATTGCTTTCCGCCAAAGTTTTTCCAATGCATTCGTGTCGTGTGTGAAGGCAGATGCACGCCACTTCGAAGGACTCAATGCCGCCAGGCTCTTCGCTTTCCATGGATGGCGTGCCGAAAAATAGCTGGCAGCGGTCCAAATCCATTTTATTCCCTATTAAAATTAACTTCATTGTCGGCACTAGGAGGCAATCGGCGGATGGCGAAAACGAGATATGGTTTCTGTGGCGAAGGGCGATGATGTTTACGGAAAAACGCTCCCGCAGAGAGAGCTCGCTAATTCTCGAGTAGCAGCCGCAATTGTCTTCGACGAGCGCAATTTCCGCTATGTCCAAGTCGTCGCCAGATTGTGCGTATAGCTTTTTGAGCACGCTATTGCGCTGCTTTGCTATCTGCGACTCAACGTCTCTGTTGAACGTTTCAACGAAATAGACCTCAAGGCGCGTGTTAATGCGCAGCATGCGGTTGCGGAAAACCAGTCCGGCAAAAAAAATCAGAACAACAAAGGCGTAGAGCGGGACCCCGCGCGGCAGCGTCGGCGCCGCAACCGACAGGAATATGCCGCCGAGAAATAGGAGCAAAAAGGCGTATACGGCCGTTTGCACAACGCCGCCGATGCGTGTGACGAGAAAGTGTTTCTGTTTGTCGCGCATTGTGGAGAAGATATTTTCAACGAGGCCGACGAAGAGCGAATTTATCTGCCGCACAATGGCAGTTAAAATCGGCAAAGCAATGAGTGCGGCGCAGCACCAAATCGCTATGGTGGCTATGTTTATGTAGCGCTCCCCTATAAGGTTGAGTCGAAGAACATTTTTGACGGAATAGGAGGCGATGATGAGCACGGAAAAGAATAGCAGTGAACTCATGAGCGTATAGATTAGGGGCTTCATTGCGAACTTGATGGATGAATTTTTGGAAAATCGCAAATTGATGGCGGTGAGCATTTCTCTGTAGATGCGGCCAAACTTCAGCAGCGATTTCGGGCAAATTCTCAGCAGAAAATGAAAAATCTTCCCGGCGCGCGGGCTAAGTATGGCGGTGCAGAACGCCGTCCCCAGCGATACGCCGATGGCGATGCTGATTAGGCCGTCCGATGTGACGCCAAGAGATGTTCCGAGAGTCGCAATTACAAAGCTGAACTCGCCGATTTGGGCGGTGGCCATCGGAGCTCGGAAGCTGTCTTCTCCGCTCTGTCCACTGAGGAAGAAGCCGAGAAAACACGCCAGCACCTTCAGTAAAAACACCAAAATGGTTAGCAGTACAATTGGCCACCAGTACGTTAGGAGTTTGCTCGGATCCGCCATGAGTCCGGTCGAAAGGAAGAAGATTGCCGTAAACAGAGTGCGTATTGGCCGCATGCACTCCTCAATTGACTCAGCGATTTCGCTGTTGGAAAATATGGCGCCGGCCAAAAATGCCCCAAGGGCGGTCGAGAAATGCGCCGTTTCCGCCAGAAGACCTACGGTTAGCAGCGCACCTATAATGACGATGGTGAAAAATTCTTCGGAGTGAAATTTCTTCATCAATTTGATGAAAAACGGCATCAAGAGTCTGCCGCCCATGAAAATGCTCAAAACGAATGCGCCCACCAGAAATGTGGTGCGGCCGACCGCGTCCCAGTCGAAGTAGCCGGTGATGGCAATGCCGGACAGCACAACTAGAAGTAGTACGGCAAGAATGTCTTCAAACACCAAAAGGCCCATGGCGAGGCGAGCGTAATTTTTCTGCAGCGCCTTTTGGTCAGCCAGAACTGGAACGGCTATCATGGTCGAACTTATTGCCAGCAGTCCGCCGAGAAATAGGCCGTTAAGGCCGCCCCAGCCGAGAATCGGCGCAACGGCTCGCCCGAGGAAGATCATGAAAAAGGTTTGAAAAAGAAGCGCAATTATCACAGGGCCAAAAAGTTGTCGCAACTTTCGCAGATCAAATTCAAGCCCCATGTAGAACATTAGAAATATAACGCCAAGCTCTCCAATTTGCCGTATGACGTTCTGCTCGTGTATGAAAAATTCACCGCGGATGCTAAAATCGACGGCAATTCCGCCGATAATGTAGGAAAGCAAAAGCGGAAACCGCAGCGCACGAGCAACTATGGCGGCTATGGCTGCCACCACCAATAGCCAGGAGAAATCGCGAACAAGCTCAATGGAAGCGGTTTCCATGGCTCATTCGCTAGCGGCGCCGCCATTTTAGGCAATATTTTTATATTTCTTTTTGGCGCACAGGACAACCGCAGTTGCCCAATTGGCTTTCCAAATGCCGCGGGAGATGGCGAATTTGGCTGGAATTGAGCATTTTGCATATTCCGCTCACAAGTTGAAAAATTTGCTATGGAGTACTTTGGTTCGGGTCTTTCGCCCCAATGGCGCAAAAACCGAAGTTGGAGGAAGAATAAATGAGTTGTTGTGGAATAATGGATGTGAGTAAGGCTGTCGGCCCCCTGGATCTGAGATGTTGCTATTTGAACTCCATGTCGGTGACGCTTGTCGATATGTGGGGTAAGAATCCTAGGACGGCCGGTCTAATTGCGCTTCCGCACGAAGGCAACACCTATAGAGGGGACCAGGACGGCTTTGAAGTCTGCATGGGCGGATTTAATGGGGATTTTTCAAAAGTTTCTTCGTACTTACCTGGCGCCAGGCAATATGGCGTTCCATTTGCCATGCTTGAGGATGGAACGGTGATAAGGGTGGCCGCCGTGAGTGTCCGTTAATTTGGTTGGAGTTCTCTAAAATGTTTGGGCCATTCGTAGCTTACATGGAGCCGCTTTCAGCGGTTAAGTGGATGGCGCGTGATGCGCCCGCTCCTGCAAAGGGTCGTCTTCTCGGCGAATGCGTTTACGACGGTGGCACGGCAAACCGTAGTGGGCGCTTGTATCGGCTTCTTGACGAAGATCGCTTGGCTGAGTTTATTTGGTCCATTGAGCAAGCGCCATGGGAGCCGATTGATTGGAAGCGTCCACAGTACGTGCGCGTTGCGCTTCCGCCAAGTAGGCGCTATGGGCGCGTGGCCGAGGAGTGCGCTATTGTTGCCGTCGTACGCGAAAAAAGTGATGGCTTTTGGGGTTTTCTGCGCGAGCATGTGTGCGGCCCGATGATTGTGCTTGGCGTTTCTCTTATGTTTTTGGTGCCGCTGAAGTGGGTTGCCGAGGTTGTTGGCGCCGCCTTTGGCGGAGCTGCCGTCGCCATAGGTGCCAGTGCTATTTTGGCTCTTGTTGGTGGATTTGTGATTGGGGCCCTAGTGGTCGCTACGGCTATAATCTTGCGGTATTTTTCATGGTGGCCCGCTACGCGTCGGCCGACAATGGCGTCTGCATAGACGGCTTGCGGGTTTCACGTAGCTTTTTTAGTCTTGCACCTGCATGGATGGCGTGCGTTGTGCCGTGCCTATTGCTTTATGACGGCTGGAATTGTGACCGTTTTGTAGCCTTCGATCTCCACGAAGAGCGATCCGCTCGCCGGTTCCACGCCGGTGACTGTGACATTTACGCTGTTGCGGCCCTCCTGTATGGTGGCTTCTGAAACTGAAATCGCCTCAGGGATATTTGTGGTTATGTCAACACACAGACCGCCGGATGTAGCTGGCATTGACGTTGTTAGCGTAATTGTGGTGCTTTTCCCGACGCGCAGATCGAATGCGCGCGGATTTACGCTTAGAGTGCCGGAATCAACGCGAAACTCACCGGCGGATACGGAGCCGAGGTCATCCTCTATGGAAACGGGATATGTTCTTCCGGCCGGCAAGATTGGGACGAAAAATCTTATGGTTGTCGGCGATTCGAATTGCGTTTCCGTCTGAATGCCGCCAACGTAGACGCTGTCATTCTTCGTAAATCCTCTTCCAAGAATGGCTATGCGCGTTCCAGGTATGCCGCGCACGCTGTCAAGGCCAAGTACGTAGCGATTGCTGAATGCGAGTTCGTAGAGATCAGTTTTTGCGTTTTTCTCCCGCACGCCTTCACTCCCCCTGTGCTTATAGTTCACGTCGAAGTAGTAGGTGGCAGTGTTTCTGTCCTTTGTGACGACGTAGTCGTATATGAACTCGTTGCTTGATCCATTTCGCGTCATCTTCATTTCGCGGCCATCTATGACGATGCGGGCGTCGATGGAATTTTTGTCCACTTCGCCGTCTTTTATTTTCAGCCGCATGGTGAGCGGATAGGTGCCGGACGCATTAGCCGCCATCGTTTTCGGCGTAGTGTTTACAACATCCACGTGGCTCACAACGCCACCGGTGTGGGCGCAGCCTGAAAGGGCGGCCAAAAATGCCAAAGCGCTAAGAAATTTCTTCATGAACATACCTCCTCGGAGGATTGAAACGTAGCGCCCTGGACGGGCAATGGCAAAGAGAAAAATGAGCGCCATCTGAAACGCGCTATGCCATTGGCCCCATGGCGGCTACGCTGACCGATGTGGTGGCGGCGACGGCAGTAAAACTTTCGCGAACTGCCCCTTTCCCCAGTGGATCAAAACCAATTGGAAAGGGACAGTTTTGCGGAGAAGGCTGTCCAGTCCTTTGCGAAAACGCCGTCGAAATCGATGCGAAATGATCTGTCTTTCTTCAATTTGCGTTCGACGGCAATGGAGGCGGTTGCGCTGTCGCGGCTGCCATAGTACACGGGCGCTTCGTATTCCATCTCATAGATTATGGCGGAGCCGACGCTGTGTTTGCGCGCAAGCGCGCTTTGCCATCCAAATTTCCCATGGAGCTGCAGCGGAGAATCAATCCCATTGTCCAGTACCACGCCAATTTCGCCGGCCAGAAGAATGTGCTCAAGTGGTTTCATTTGTATGCAGTCAAACGGCTTAGCGGTGGTCGAGCGCTCATGGAAGCCGTTCTGCTTAACCATGTCGCAGCAGATTCCGCCAAAAAGTCCAAGATCCACATTGCCTACGCGAATAAATCCGTGAGATGTAAATGCGTCAATCTGCGCGGCGTAGTCGTTGAATTTATATTTCATCACGTTCCCGTCTTCAGTTTCTCGCTGGCACTCTATGCGTCCGCAGCACAGCGAAAGCGCCGCTCGGCTGCGGCCTCGAAAATTTTTGCTGTCGACGGATAAATGCTGCGCAACGGCTCCAACTGAGCAGTCTCCGCGCTTTGCGCACATGGTCCTTTCCACAGTCGGACCGCCGTAGGATGAGCGCCCCTCGGAAGCCCCAAGAAACACCGACACCAGCAAATCGTCTTCGTCCATTGGGTAGAGGGTGGTTTCCCCTAGGGCAACGCCGTAAATTTCTTCGAGCGCAGTGCAGCGATTTCCTGGAGCAATTTTTCTTTCGATGCTTGACGCTATTGTGCTGATGAATGACCCATCCAAATCGTTCGGCGTGGATTTTTGCAGCAGGTTCATGACGTAGCATTTTTCGCGGGCGAGCATGCCGCTAGCGGCTATTGCGGCATGGATGGGCGCCCTGTGTCTGGATAGTGCCAGACCGCGAAGGCCGTCGTTCTCGAACCAGTAGAGCAGATAGCTGTCTGGCAAATTTATGTCGTTGCCGGCAATTTGCATAAGGTGCGTTGGGCTCGGATCTCCAGCCGTAAAACTTTCGCTTTTTAGATCTGCGAAGCCGACGTCGCCAATGTCGGAAACCATCAGCAGTTCGCTTTCATTTTTAAAACGCAGACCGCTCACGACTTCGATTGGGGCATTGGCCGGTGCTGTGGCTATGACAACCATGGAGTTGCCCGGCAGAGGATTTAGCCTGCTAAGACCTATCCAGCATCCTTTTTCGAAATTCAGCATGGCGCTGGTTGTGCCCAGCAGCTCGATTGTGCCGCTAGCTGCCGCGGCGAAGAGCTGTCCGTGAAAATTTTCCGTCTGCGCAAATATTTCATCATTGAGATGAAATTGAAGAATGTCACCGTCGCCGACTGTGAGCGACCCGGCCACTGGATAGGTGCCAAAGATAGCCGAGACGGCACCATCCCTTCTAAATGCGCCATCCGTTGGCCCCCCCCTATAAATTTTATCGCCGTTGGTGAGCGCCATGTTTCTGCCAACGTCAGCGGAGGCTTTCGCGAAAAGATTTTTGCCGAGATCACACGATATGTCGACCAGCGCCAGTTTCCCGTCTATTAGGTCTATGGTGCATAGATCTTTTACGGGCCCAAAACAGTTCACAGTCCATCCGCTGTCTATGCGCATTATCGATCCATTTGGACGCCTAGCTCCATTGGCCAGTTGCGTCGTTCTCGCTATTGCGCCAATGACGTTTAATATGCCAGGATTGGCGGATTCAGGCACCTTTCCGCCGGTGTAAATGGATTCATCTATTTCCAGACCGCTGGCCGCAGCCATTTTCACAGCCATTGAACCAAAAGTGTCACCATTCCAACTGTCATCCACTATGCGGGTTCGGCCGACGTTGAACTGGAAATTGTCACCAACCGACAGCGCTCTTGCCCATCCGTAATGTTTTTGGGCGACGTTGGCGGACGTGGAAACGGCATCGTCTCCCCAGCCAGTGTCTCCGTTTCCTTGCCCTGGGGAAACGATTAATTCGGCGGCGGCGTCAGAATATTCAGACGGGAAATGCAATTTAATGAGCTTGAGGGCTGCAATGGAGACGGTCGGGGTTCCTTCGCAGTCCATGCCATTGAAATAGAAGCGCATGGAGTCGTTCGTAAAACCACCGAGGCAAATTGCCGACAATTCGCCATTTGCGCTGGAACCATCGCCCGCAATGGCCGTTAGGGTTTGGCTGCCGCGAAATTCCGCGCTCCAATTTCGAAATGATGACTCCGACACTGTTGCTGCGGAGGCGCAACCGAACAGCGCTGAAAATTTTCTGCCCCGCGCGGTGAACGTGTTGCCGCTCAAAAAATCGCCGAATGTCCAATTGCAAAAAGATGAAACGCATCGCGATATGTCCGCTGCTCCGAAAAGCGTAGCGCAAATTTCGCCTCCAGCCGCCGCCGTAACTCCTTGAAATCCGCAAAGAGCCCAGCCGCTAAATGATGATCGGACTGTGCCGTTGGCGGCTCCTAGGCCGAAAATGGAAGCGTAATCTCCGGAGGCCACAAGCGAACTGTCATCGATGGGGGCCACGAACCATCGGCAGAATGACGCATCGATTCCGTTTGCGTAGCCGCAGCCAAGGACGGCCGCCGCTTTGCCTTTGGCGAACATTTCATTTTTTTCTGCGAATACGGCAACTTTAGGTCCGTCGCCAACGTACCAGTCGCAAAACGATGCAGTGGAATTTTCAATGCTGGCGCAGCCAAATGTGGCGGAATAATCAGAGCCGGCTGCGGCGATTGAGCAATTCCTAAGGGCGTCAAATTTCCAAATGCAAAATGTGCTTTCGCTATCTGGGCCAATTTTCGCGCCGCCGAAGCAGGTGGCATTTTTGGCTGCCGCCGACAGCGACAGGGATGTTAAATTTCCAAAGGAGTAGTCGGAAAATAAATTTGAGCAGCTTTCGGCCTCTCCGCAGCCGAATACGACTGCACCGTAGTATGCCGTTGCGCCAAATGCGCACGATTCGCATGGGAAAGCGACATCCCACATGCCGCAGCTGTAGTCTTTGCAGGCGTCCGCTGAGCCGAGACCAAATATTGTGCTCCATGATCCATCAACTTCTATGGATCTAATGCCTGCACCGAATGTGACCGTTTTCCTGGCGCCGGCCACACTATGGGGTCCATCGACGGGATTGAGTCCGTTAATGTTCACAAATTCTGCCGTATTGTTATGGATGCTTAGGGATAGTGAAGAGCTGCCGGTGCCAACGATTGAAAATTGCGCATCCAATTTATCCATTTCGCCGCCGACATCAAATATTGCGTAGGAGTCGAAATTTTCCAAAAGAGCGTTTCCGTCGGCCAGAGTAAGCGTGGCGTTTTTGCTGGCGGTTGTGTCGCCATCAACAACTATGGCGTAGCGCTGAACTTCTCCACGCTCTTCGATTTTTATGCCGGCCGCCCAGCACACGTTCGTCGCCACGGCCCATAGAATTGGCGCCGCCACCAAAAGCACTTTCGGCAGGAAACCAAAGTGTTGCCCGCAACGACTACCGACGGATGCCATTGGCGCGAGCTTAGGGTCTTGCGGCTGAGGGTAAAGATTTTTTGCGGTTTTTACCACTATTCGCCCATCTTCGTCCATTGTCTGCGCCAACGCAGCCAGCTTCTGCTGCTCAAACTGGCCATGCAAATTTTTTGTAGATTTCTCCATTGACGGTGCGTAGCTTTTCCAATTGCTGGCGACGTGGAGCGAGGGTATGTGCGCGGCGTGCTGTGGTTCCTGCTTAGTCTGCTAGCCTGCCAAGCCAATGATGCGGCCATGAAGTGGCTTAGCTTGCGGTTCGACCCGATCCAGACAACTTTCATGCGGTTCTCGTTTGCCGTTTTGCTCATGCTGCCATGCATGGCGGCAGTTGGTGCGAAAACGTTTCAAACTAAACGTCCGCTTTTGCATTTTTTTCGCGGAGCAATCCTTTTCGCCGCAACGGTTTGTTGGTGTGTTGGATTGGCGCACACTCAGCTTTCAATGGCGGTGCTGATCGGCTTTTCCATGCCGCTGATACTGCTTGTGCTGGCGAGAGTTTTTCTCGGAGAACGCATCTCCCGCTGGCGATGGCTTGCAACGGCAGTTGGTTTTGTGGGCATAGCCTTTGCGGCCAATCCGCCGTGGATTTGTGGATTTAATTTTTACGCCATTCCGCTGCTGCTGTCGGCTACGTGCTTTGCAATTTTGGACATCCTTAATCGCCGCTACGCTACGAAGGAGTCCCTCTGGGCCATGATTTTTTACGGATCACTTTGGACTGCAGTGTTTTCTGCCTATCCGGCAATCTCCAATTGGACCAGACCGGATATGAATGGATGGATTTTAGCAATTTCGCTTGGCGCAAGCGCGAATTTGCTGCTCTTTTGCCTTATGCGCGCGCTACGCCTCATCGAGGCTTCCGCCACTGCGCCGTACCGCAACGTCGAATTTCTCTTCAGCATTGCCGTTGGCTACGTTTTTTTTGGCGAAAAAATTGACCGCCCGACGCTTGTCGGTGCGTCAATTGTATTTCCGGCAACACTTGCTTTGGCTATTTACGAATCGCGAAGGGGCGGGGGCCCAGAAACGGAGCACTTTCATTCCTGCTGCTAGGCCATGAAAAATACATTTATCATAGTTGGCGCATTACCGTCACTTTTTTTCTGCGCTCTTCTGCTGCGCAATCCATTTAGCGAAGCGGCCGTGCTGCGCTTTTTGCGATCTCCGATCATCGATGGCGCAGTTTTTTTTGCGGCTTCCGCAGCATTTCTCAGAAAAGTTTTGTCGCTAGGCGAAGCTGATTTCGGCAATTTTCGCCCACTTATTTTCTGCCTGTTTGCATTCATTGCCATGGCGATGCTGGTGCGTAATTATGGGTTTCTTTCGGTCAGAGGACAGTGCGTTTTGCAGCTGCTGTGGGCAAACGAGCTGCTCAAATGCGGCCTCGGCCACTACTCGCCCATTTGGATTTTAGCGAAATTATTCGCCTACGCCACCATCATATTGGCCCTTTACCTGACGATTTATCCGTACCGTATGCGCGATTGGCTACTGAGGAGATGCAGGCGGTGACTAATTTAAATCCAGCTGGTGCGGCCGCCGAAAGACATTCCGGTAGCGGACAAAGTGTTGCGTTGGCGATAGTTATATCTGGCCCGGCAGGAGCAGGAAAAACGACGCTTTGCAAAAACTTGCTGGCCAATGGAGGCGGTATTTTTTCCTACGCCGTAACAACCACAACCCGCCAGCCGAGACCGAACGAAGTTGACGGCGTTGATTACTATTTCATCGGCGTAGAAGAATTTCAAAACCGCCAAGCGCGCGGAGATTTTTGCGAACATGCCACCGTCCACGGCAAAAACTTCTATGGCCTAACTAATTGCGAGCTGAAGCGACATTTTTCCTCCGGGCGAAGCGTGCTGATCACCATGGACGTTCAGGGAGCCATGGCGCTAAAGGAAATAGCTGCCTCCAATCGTGATCACATTATCTACGGCAGAGTTGTTACAATTTTCCTCGAACCGCCGCACCCCAACGAATTAATTGCGCGACTTTTGCGGAGGGGGAAAACAAACGACGGCGAAATTGCCAACCGCATGGCGTCCATGGACAGGGAAATGAAGAGCGTACGTCTCTACGACTATAGAATCAAGCCAGGCAGTCCTGCGGATACCGTAAAGAGTTTTATCCGCATAGTTAATGGGGAACAAATGAAGAGAGCGGCAAATAGTAAATTTAGTTGAGGATGCGGCGGATGATGCGATCTATGGCGGCCGGATCGGCTTTGCCGCCGCATTCCCGCATGGCTGCGCCCTTAATGGCATTTATGGCCACATCTTTGCCGCCGCGGAATTCGGCGGCGGCCTTTCCGTTAGATTCGATTGCTCGGCGGCAAATTTCCTCAAGTTCTCCGTCGACACCGTTCTTTTTTCCCATCTCGGCAAAAAAATGCTCAATGGCGCTGCCGCCATAAGCGTCGACTATGGCATTTTGCGCTGCCTGCTTTGAAATCTGCCCGCTGTCAACTGCCTCTATTAGCCGTGCGAGTTCTTCCGATGAAATGCGCAAACTAATTGCAGTTCCCATTTTGGCGCTTTCCCGGAGAATGTCGTTGGCGATGAAATTCCCTATGGCGCGGTAATTTTTGCAATGGGCCGCAACCGCCTCAAAAAAATTGGCCAACTGCGCCACGGGGCAAAGTACTGACGTGATGGTATACGGCAATCCATAGTTTTCCATGAAGCGCCGTTGCCGATCGAACGGCTTTTCCGGCAAACTGCCACTGAGCGATTGGACGATCTTTTCGTCGAGCTCAACAGTCGGGATGTCCGGTTCGCGAAAAAAACAATAGTCACGTGCACTTTCCTTGGCGCGCATACTGTCGGAAGAATTTCGCTGAGCGTCCCAGCGTCTGGTTTCCCTGCCCATCGAGCCGCCGGCAAGCAGCACATTACTTTGCCGCACAATTTCGTGGACAATGGCGTTGCGCACGCCCGATATGGAATTTAGGTTTTTGTATTCAACCCGTTCGCCAAGGTCTACTGCCCCACTGGGCCGCAGGCTAACGTTGACATCGCAGCGCATTTGCCCCTTTTCCATGTCGCAATCGGATACGTCTGCGCCATGCAGGTGCATGCGTATGGAATTTAGGTATGCAACTGCCTCTTCGGCGGAGTGCATATCCGGTTCGGAGACAATTTCCGCTAGCGGCACTCCGGATCGATTGAAATCAACCAGTGACACATTCCCGACGTGGCTTAATTTGCCGCAATCTTCCTCCAGATGTATGCGGTTGAGACGAACATTTCTGTGTTTCCCCTGAATATTCCTGGCGCTTCCCGCCAATTCTATCTCGACGGACCCTCCCACGCAAAGCGGTTCATGTTGCTGCGTGATTTGGTAATTTTTTGGACTATCCGGATAAAAATAACTTTTCCTGTCCCAGTGACATGATTTGGCGATGGCGCAGTTGAAAATCAGCCCGGCGCGCACCGCCTGGCGGATCGCTTCAAAATTTATTACGGGCATGGCGCCCGGCAATCCAAGCGTAACGGGGTCCGTAGCCGTATTGTAGCTCTCGCCAAACGAGCAGCGCGACCGCGAAAACGCCTTTGATTTCGTTTTCAGTTGCACATGCACCTCTAGGCCTATCACCGCTTCGTAGTCCATTGGCACGCGCCGAGCAGTCTAGTTTTCCAATTTTAAACGGCGCAAGCACCTTTTTTGCTGCCCACCAGACTTTTGATGAGGCGCCGCGGTGAAGCGCTGCGCACTTTCCAAAATGTCAATTCGCGGCGCCTCCACCGCCACGCACGGACGCCATCTCCGCCGGCGAAGATCCTTCCGTTTTCTCTCTTGCCGCCCCTCCGAAGTAAAACTAGTGAATTTTTGTGAAGGTTGGCATCGTCGGCCTGCCGAATGTCGGCAAGAGCACTCTTTTTAACGCATTGACGCGCACCCACAAGGCTGAGGCGCGCAATTATCCGTTTTGCACAATTGACGCCAATGTTGGCGTCGTGCACGTTCCCGACTACCGCCTAAAGGTTTTGCAGGAACTTGTTTCCACTGACGTTGTAATAGCGGCGGACGTTGAATTTGTCGACATAGCTGGACTTGTGAAGGGCGCCAGCAGGGGCGAGGGGCTCGGCAATAAATTTTTGGCAACCATACGGGAGATGGATGTCATAGTCCATCTCGTACGCTGCTTCGAGGATGGCAACGTCATTCACCAGTCCAATTGCGTTGATGGGCTCCGCGATTTGGAGATCATTCAAACCGAACTGCTGTTGGCGGATCTGGAATCCGTCCAGGCGCAGCTGGAACGGCAAAAAAAACGCGCCAAAGGCATGGACAAGGCGGCGATCCATTTTTGCGAGCTTGGCGAAAGGCTGATTAGCCATTTCAACGGAGGCAACCTTGCCCACAACATGCAAATTTGCGACGAAGAGAAACCGCTTCTTCGACAATTTTGCCTTCTAACGGCGAAGCCGGTCCTTTACGCCTGCAATTTGAGCGAAGACGAGCTAGCCAGTCCGAGTTCCAATGGTCATTTTTGTGCAATTTCCGAATACGCTGCGGCGCACCCGCCGGCTGAGGTGTGTGCCGTCAGCGCCCGCCTCGAGGAAGAACTGGGAGACTTGCCGCTCGAGGAGGCCAAAAAGTTCCTCAAAGAGTTAAATGTAACCGATAGCGGAGCGTCCGAGGTCATAGTGAAAGCCTACGACCTCCTAGATTTAGCTTCGTTTTTTACGGCCAGCGAAAAAGAAGTGCGCGCCTGGACATTTCGCCGCGGCATGCTGGCTCCATCTTGCGCCGGAGTGATCCATGGCGATTTTGAGCGTGGATTTATCCGGGCGGAAGTTGTTGCCTACGATGATCTAGTGAAACACGGCACCGTGGCTGGAGCGCGGGCCGCCGGATGCTATCGCACCGAAGGCAAAGGCTACGCCATGGAGGACGGTGACGTCGTCCACTTTCGATTCCATTAGCTGCGCCAATTTACGGCTAATAGGCCTTTGCCCAAATGGTTAGTGGTCCAACGCGCGACGGATCGGCGATGCAGGGTCCAACGTCGTCGATGGTGCCAAGCGGAACGCAGCGCGTGCCTATGGAAAGCTCCGCACAAATGCGCTCCTCCAATGCACGATCGCCGCAGAAGTGCGCTTCGACGAATCCATTTCCGGCGGCAAAAAAATCTCGCATCTCGTCAAACCCGCTGACTCTTACGGTTTTTTCGAGACGCAAACGTAGCTGTCGATTGAAAAGCTCTTCGCCGTAGTCGTCCAAAATATTTGCCGCTGAGGCGACAAACTTGTCGATGCCAATGGTTACTTTGCGTGACCCGCGCAGCGTAAATGTGACAGTTCCATCATCAAGCTCCCTGGCGCCAACTTCCACTATGATGGCTATGCCTTCACGCACTTTTTGCCAAAATTTTTCACCTCCCCGCAGCTGTCGATCGTCAACGGCGACGCGCAAACTTGCGCCAGACTTCAAGCGCGTCTCCTCCAGGCGTATCTTTAGCGTTTCAGCCCATTTGATTGGCGCTCCATCGCCATCTCCGCGCACCATCGGCAGTATGGCGATTTGCACCGGCGCAACTGGGGGAGGGAGGACGAGTCCGTCGTCGTCACCGTGGGCCATGATGAGTCCGCCGATGAGCCGCGTCGACACGCCCCAAGACGTCGTCCAGGCAAATTTTTCAGCGCCGTCGCTGTCGGCGTACTTGATGGAGCACGCCTTCGCAAAATTTTGCCCAAGAAAATGTGATGTTCCCATCTGTAGTGCTTTGCCGTCCTGCATCATGGCTTCGATGGCATAGGTGTCTAGCGCTCCAGGAAATCGCTCACGCGTTGTTTTGAGGCCGCACGTTACCGGCACACACATGTGCTCTTCGGCGAAAACGCGATAGAGCTCCAGCATGCGCAGTGTTTCTTCGCGAGCTTCTTCGGCGCTGCTGTGGGCGGTATGTCCTTCTTGCCAAAGAAACTCTACAGTACGCAGGAATAGGCGTGGCCTCATCTCCATGCGTACTACGTTCGCCCACTGGTTGATGAGCAGCGGCAAGTCTCTATGGGATTGAATCCACCGAGAAAATGCCTCCCCTATAATGGTTTCAGACGTTGGCCTCACTATGAGTTGCTCTTCGAGTGGCGCCGCTGCAATCAACTTTCCTCCGTCTGAGCGCACCAGTTTGCCGTGCGTCACCACTGCGCATTCCTTGGCAAATCCGTCGACATGTTCCGCCTCCCGCTCGAGATAACTTTTTGGTATGAAAAGCGGGAAATAGGCGTTGCGGTGGCCGCTTGCCTTGATCATTGCGTCCAATGTTGACTGCATCACTTCCCAAATGGCGTAGCCGTTTGGTTTTATGGTCATGCATCCACGAACGGCGCCAAATTCGGCCAGATTTGCCGCGCGCACGACATGCTGGTACCACTCTGGAAAATTTTCATCGCGCCGCAGCGGCAATGCATTGCGGCGCGACTCAGAGTTTGACTGAGCTTTCCCTTTCATTTTTTTTCCGGTCGCACTTTGATCACCATGGCATCGCTTTTGCTCAAAAATCTAAGAGCCGGAGTCAGATCGCCAACTTTTACATTTTCGTAAAACGGCAGCACGGTTCGTATGAACTCCAGCTTATCGGCGTAGGCCTGGCATCCATCAATGGCGCCGAGCCAATAGGAATTTTTTCGCAAAAGCTCACGTATTTCAGTCAGCGTAGGCCTCTGCACGCGGACAAACTCGTCCTCCGACGGCCCATTTTTTTTCAGTTCGTCGCCGATTGCCAATACCATGTCGGCAATTTCATCCACTCGATCTTCGTCAACCTGCGCGCTGGCGCATATGTATCCGTAATGGTCAAAAACGGCGCTTGCGACATGGAAAGCGTGTGGCGAGTAAGCATCTCCAAGTTCTTTGCGAAGGCGTAGCCTGATGCGGTCCCCAAGGAGCGACGCCAGCATGTCCAGATGCCGCTTTTGGGTCACATCCCATGTGTCATCGGTTGGCCAATAGACGTGAACGAGTCCCTTGCGGATGCTGGAGTCATAGGTCAAATTGACGCTTTGGCCGCGCGGAAGGCCCATGGGCACGTGCAGCATAGCCGGCTGCCCAGTCCTCTTCGCCAACGCGCCAAACGTCTCCGCCACGGCATTTTCGAGGCAATTGGGATCGAAGTCGCCCACTGCCGAAATTTCCACGTAGCCTTTCCGCAGTTCATCGCCTAGCCAGTTTTTTAAATCGTCAGTGCCGTAGGCCATAAGCAGATCCGGTTCGGGGTAGCCGAATCGACTGTCGCCGCAGTGAAGAAAACGGTCCCCATGGCGCAGCAGTGCACCGTCGGCCGTGCGATTCAGTTCGACGTACAGCTGCGGCACATATCTTTTGGCTACCATTTCCCCTTCACCCCTAAATCCGGGATCGCTGAGGTATGCCGCCATCAGCCGCAATTGCATCGGCAAATCCTCTGCCGTTGTGCGTCCATCCAGATCGAACGAGCCGTTGCCGACTGAAAAATTTGCAGAAACAATGTGTCCCGCAAGAAGGTCGCGCAGTTCTTCGGCGCTGTGTTTGCCTAGGCCGCAGTCACTAAAAGCCATTTCGGAAAACCGCGCCAATCCAGGCATATCATTCGGCTGCGACAGAAGTCCACGGCCAAATCGAATGCGCAAATGCACCTGTCCCTCCTCGAAATCTGTTTTTTTTGCGTTAAGGCGAACGCCATTGGCGAATTGCACCATGCGCAGCCCCAGTTCGCCATCCTCCGATCTGCTGACAACGTCGCCTTTTTCCCCGAAATCAGTGTAGGCGAATTTTTTATCCTCATCCTTCGGCGGAGGTGCGAGAATGTTTTTTTGGGAGCGCATGTATGAACCGCGCACAGCGTTCTCCGTTAGCGTTTCAGGTAAATTCCCGGAGACGTATATGGAGCGATTTTTTGGTGACCAAAGTGCTGCGAAAGCTTCATGAATGCGATGCGCCGTAGCATGTTCGAGGACTGAAGCGGCGAAATCGTCATCCCATGCTGCGGACGTTGGCGCCGAACCGCTGCATATGGCGTTGCACCAAATGTTTGCCAACCGCGACGATCGCAACGTTCCCTCCTGCAGTCGCGCGTTTCGATAAAGTGCAGCCATTTCTTGGCGGGCTCGCTCCGCTTCCCCATCCGTAAATCCATAGTCCAAAGCGCGCCGCAGCTCCTGTTCGACGAGTTTTAGCGCTTCGGAAACTTTTCCCGGCTCAGCCGTTGCGTGAATTTCAGCAGTTCGCAGAGAATTCCTTAGGGGCATGGACGCTTCAGCTTCTCCTTCCACTATTGGCGCATCTGGCCGCTTGCTTATTATTTCCAAACGCCTCGTAAGGATTGAGTTGCCAAGATTTTGAAGGATTTTTTCGCGGCGCAGTTCCCGGCAGTCTTCGCAGTTGGAGATTGGAAGGCAGCAGTAAATTGAAACGCGCATTTGCGCCAATTCCGGATCTTTGTGCAATTTAAATCGCGTCCCGGCAACGGCCAGATGGCCGACGTCACAGCTGGCTGGAGCTTCTCCGGCCGGAAGATCGCCGAAAAGAAAGCGGATAAGCCGCTCAATGTCGTCGCAGTTGAAGTCCCCCATCACCACTAGGGCGGCATTTGACGGCACGTAGAATTTCTCATAGAATTCACGCATGGCGTCGCTGCCGAATGACTCAATGTGGGGTTTCTCCCCTATTGGAAATCTGTAGCCGAGAGTACCGTGCGGAAATAAAAACCTAAAGCGCTCCACGGCATCTCTGTAGCGCGGCGAATCAACGTAGCGCAATTCTGACAGTATTACGCCACGCTCCCTGTCTATTTCGCTCTGCTCTAGGGAAAGTGCGCCAAGGAAGTCGTGCAGCACGAGCAGTCCATCCTTGATCGTCTGGCGGCTGCAGTCTGGAAGTTCCAATTTGTATACTGTCTCGGCAAATGATGTGTAGGCATTGCTGTGACTTCCAAATTTCATGCCCATGCGCTGTAAAATTTCCACCAGGTCGCCCTTGGAAAAATTTTCCGATCCACAAAAAGCTATGTGCTCCAAAAAGTGCGCTAACCCGAGCTGCCGTTCCGATTCCATCAGCGATCCGGTGGCCACGATTAGGCGAACGCTCACCATGGAGGGCGGTTCGCCGTGCGGCACGACGAAGTAGTGCAGCCCGTTTTCGAGGCGCCCGCAGCGCGCTTTGCCGTCCACGGGAACGTCATCCGACCACTCAAAGCGCAGTGCGTCCATGGAGAATCCGCTGGCTGTTGCCAAAAACATGGCAAAAAAAATACAAACTCGCTTCAACATTCAAGTCGGCGGGCAACCTATGGCGCAGAGGCAGCGCAGCAAGGGTAATCATTCCAAAACATCCACTAAAACCTCAGATGGATCTCGAAAAAGCCGCATCCACATCTACGGCTAGCCCTAAAATTTCATCGGGCGCCATGGCGTCAAATTCGCTCAACTTTTTGGCATCTCCGATGGAAAACCCGCCACAGCGAAGTCGCTCCAGGCTGTGCAGGTGTGCGCTGCAGTGAAGCTTTTCTCCGAGATCTCTGGCGATGCTGCGCATGTATGTTCCTTTGCCGCATTCAATTTCAGCGCACAGGAGAGGAGCGGACCACCGCACCGCTGAGATAGCGTGAACGCACACCAATTTGTCGGCAAGTGTAAAACTTTTCCCGCTGCGTGCCAATTTGTGGGCCGCTTGACCGCCAATTTTTTTGGCGCAGAGAAGTGGTGGGCGCTGTAAAAATTCCCCCACGAACGAATCCAGTGCCGGAAGCAAATTTTCGATTGTCACATGGCCGTAATTGTCCCAGCGAATGGGCGCCCCTTCCCTGTCGTCGCCATTGGTGGCAAAGCCAAAGCGCACCTCTAGGCGGTAAACCTTCCTGCACTCCATGAATTTTGCCGAATATTTTGTGGCGCCGCCCAGCAAAATTGGCAATAGGCCCCGCGCCATCGGGTCGAGCGTGCCGCAATGGCCCATTGCCGTAGATGGGAATTTTTTTCGAAGCCTCCTAATTACGTCAAAGGAACTCATGCCTAGCTCTTTGTCCACCAGTAATATGGCGGCTAAATTATTTGCCGTAGGTTGCACTGCGCACCAAGCACTAGGTGCGCCGCCGGCAAAAACAAGCAGTTCGTTTGTGGGCAGCTAGGGCGGTTGTTTGTGCATTTTACGCACAAAGCATTATCCTTGACAAAGGGGCGCGACTTTTTTCAGTCATGCGTCATGGTGGACGCAGGTAGAATAGGGACACAGTTAGCCGGCAATGTCAAAAGTTCGGCGGCGGCGCCGGACGGGAAACGTAGGGTGGGCCATTTTGCGGTTGTTACGGCCGTAACGTTGCTTGAGATTGCGAATCTAGCAATTTGCCTGCTCTCCTACGCCGCAGTTCGAATTATTCTCCATTGCTGCTATGGCAAAAAAGATGCTGCTCCAACGGGAATTGAAAACGCCCTGCGCAGTTTTCTCCATTGGATCACATGGGCTCCACGATCACTCTTTCCTGCGATCTGTGCGCTTGTGTGCGGGGCGAAGCATGGTGGGAAGGTGGTGCATTTAGACAACGACGCGGGCACCGCCGCTTTGCTAAAGGGACCTGATGTCGCAAAGCTTATCGAGCACGCCGCGGCCGCTGCGGATTCGGCTATGGAAGATCTCCGAAATGCGGAAAAGGATCCCGACGTAGGTGGCGCCATCGATGGCAATAAAAGGCCAACGGCGGTTGTAAAGACGATACATTACGATGCGGTCAAAATTCCAACGGATTCATTGGAAGCTTTGACTGGCGGAAAGTATAGCTGTAAAATGCATTCAACTAGCGGTGTTACAGTCATAGCCATTGTCGCGGCGGGCACGGATCCATCCCAGGACAGCGAGGGTGTCAATGCGGAGTGGTATGACCGTGTATCCATGAAAGTAGGTTCCGCAACTTTTGAAGCAGCTTCAAGTCACAGAAACATTGTAATTGTTGGCGTGGGTCCGCGTGGCGCGTATGCGGCCCAAGCAATTGCACAGAAAACGGGCGTCGCTTCGATTTCATTTGGCTACGGCTTAGCTCCCCATAACCCGTCGAGCAATAGCGGACAGCACCTAGTCATTGCGGAAAAGGCCCCTGGCGTTTTAGACGGTCCAGATCTCCCATTGGGTACGACAATTGTTGCGCCAAGCGGAAAGTCTAGCGGCCCGTCTGCGACTGGTGGTGGAGCCTGTGCCGCACTGGCTAAAGCTGTTACCGGCGAATGATTTTTTCCGTTTGCGTTGCGGCATCGCAATTTCCAATGTGCCGCTCGATGCGCCAAACACTGCGCTGGTGACTTTGTTGTTGGTGGTATATTTGTCGTTTTTTTGTTTTTGGCGCCGCGTCGCGGAATTGCGCAGCTTTCTTTGGTGGAGAATTCGCGGCGCCACGGCGGAAGAAGAAATTACTATGCCTTTAGGTTTTTCCGCTGCTGTGCGCTTTTATTTTTTTCGTAGGCGCTGTAAAAGTGCCGTCTAATTTTTTTCATATCATTCAGTATTTCTTTGCGGTGCTGTGCCGGCGTGGACTGCAACACTTCATCGAATGCGGCAAAGCCCTCGCTGCGCGACATGTTATCAATTTTGCAAAACATGTCCCAGTTCATTTTGTTGGCAATTTTTTGTGCCAGCTTCATTTGGCCTGTCGCATCGCCAAAGGCATAGCTCAAATTTTGCGCAGCGATGGCATCGGAAACGCATTTCCTGTTGTATGCAAAATTTTTGGTTCCGCACGTGGCGTCAACGCCACGTTTCGCGTAATATCTATGTCCTGCGTCGCCAATTACGACGTAATTGCGCATTTCCCAAAGGGCATAGCAATTGAAGGCAACATCTGAACTTCTGGAAACGTTGTTGACTTCGCCAAACGGAACCAAAGCCGGAAGAATGTTACGCAGGCGCTCTCTGCTCCAAAGTTTTCCCCAGACAAATACCGTAACTTTGTCTTCAGCGTAGAGCTCCAAAAGCTTGATGCCGCCATCGAGAGCCGTTGCCGTTTCGGTGCCGCGTAATTTTGCCCATTGCGGAACACCAACCTTTGTGCCGTCGTTAGCGATCCAATCGGACGCAAATAAAACGAGATCAGCTTTGGTGTCCACCGCTTTGCCGTAGGAACGCTCCACGATGTCCGGATAAAGTTCGTCGTCTGCGTCCAGCCACATAATGTAGTCTCCCGATGACAGCTCAATGCAGCGGAGGAGACTATGGAGTAACCCTCTGTTTGAGCCGTTGGAGAAAATGCGTACGCGCGGATCCTTTGCGGCGTAAGCGCTAAGAATTGCCGCCGTTCCGTCGGTGGAGCCGTCGTCCAAGCATACAATTTCGATGTCGCCGCAGGTCTGGGCTAGTGCGCTATCTATGGCCCCGCCGACGTAGGGCTCGCCGTTGTAGACGGCGATGCAAATTGAAACTTTAGGCGGAGGAGAGCTTTCGCAATAGCCTGTAGTTTGGCCGAAAACAAAAAGCGATGCCACTAATACCTTCAGGCGCAATATTTTCTTAAGAATTGCCATGGCAAAAAGTTTGCGGCGGTTCACCGGAACAGTCAATCCAGTATTAGTTTTTTGGCGCCCAGAGCGACAAATCCAATTTTACCACCCGATGAGGCAGCCGACACTGTCCGGCTTGGCGGCGCAAGTGATGGGTGAACACTGGCGCCGCGGACGGTGACGACTGTGACGGGAGAGTTCCTGCGCCGATGGCGGAGTGCAGCGCGGCGATGACCAAGGCAAAAGAGGCGCAACCGGATCGCCTTCGTCAACTTGCGATCGAATTGATTCCGGCGATGGCGCAAATGTCAGTGCCGTTGGCGGCGAAAGTGTTGACTGCTGCCCCAATTCCAACCGCAGCCTGCCCCATCAACGACGACTGCAAATTTAGGGGGTAATGGTTGGCCCATCCTTCAAGTGTGGCTGCTACTGCGCCATTTTCTTCTAGCGGAGCCGGTGCCGCCACCAAGCCTGCACAGCCATTTTTCAAAGACGTACCTTTACGTTGTTCGTGCTTTCGCACAAATTCCGATGAATTGCGACGATTTCGATAGGCAGATTAGGGAAGCGGCATTGACCCTGTTTAAGCCAATAATTGCGGATCGGGAGGAGTGCAATCAGAAATCCACCGTTCCAGGCGACATACTGATATGCGCTATGGCAAAAGCGACGCCATGGCGATCAATGTGCGACCGAAAAAAATGAAATGGAAAGCTCAGTCGAACTCTGAGTTTCGCAACAATGCATTGGCGCTGCGGCGCGATGAAAATTTTCCAGAATTGTACCGGCATGTCGTGCGCGGCAAATTTGGCAGAATTTGGCGCCGTTCGTGGGTGCAGGACCATCAGCGGCTACGCCATCCTGGAAGTGATGCGATCAACATTGGGGGCAAATTGGTGCGTCCAGACGGAGAAAAGTTGATTGCAGCGGCGCCACTCGAAGAGCAACTCATGGTGAGGTCAACGTCGGAAACTATTATGTGGGAAGCATTTTCCAGGTTGCTTCAATTGCACAGAGACTTGCAGCTGCCCATCAACCAGTGGGCGAATGCAGCTCGCATGGAGGTGGGGTTGCGCCTATTTCTACGCACCGTAGAGTTTCTTTGGCGGGCAGTGCATACGCCAACAGTAGCCTCGAAGATGCGCTCGCGAAGAAACACTGCGTGTGCTGGAACTCTATCGCGTTTTCTCCGAAGAGCGCATGTGTTTGCCGGTAACGTGCGGCCTCAAAACCACGTGTGGGCGATTCCTTTGAGCGTTAGACGCCTATGCCGCTGAAGCCATAACGTAGGACGGCAAAGCGCTGCAGATGGGAGCGTCGCATTTTCTTGGGCAAAATTTCACACCGGCCATGGGCGATGTTCTTGGCTACAAGCAACTATGTCGCGTCTGCGGCGAGGCGCCCCAATGACTACATTTTACATGTCGAAATCGCTGGGAAACTTGTCGGCAGCTGCCTTCACATGTAAAATTTTTTCAGTAAAAGCATTCAGTCTTCCGAAGGGAAATGTCTCTTGGCGCATGGACTGAAGATTGCCGCAAGCGTCTTCCGGCAATGAATCCCCACAATTCCGCAGCCGGAAGGACCTCTGGTCGGCACTAGCACTTTCAATACATATGCGACCCTTTTGACGTCCTTCGTCTTATTGCCGGCAGCACTTGGTGTTATGCGGCAGATGTGCGTTTTTCTCGGCAATGCAGCGCGGCAATTAATCTGCGGATGCTGCACGGGATCGCGTTTAGCGAATGGGCGACGCCATCTCGGAGCGAACCTTTTGCAGCGACTTCTGGAGATCGATTTGCCGACTGTGCCGACGTAAAATTTCTTAACATTTTCCGACGGATGTGCGAACTTCTCCGCCAGCGCTCCATTGTCCATCAGAATCATAAGTCCTTCGCTTTCCTTATGCAGCCCTGCCGCATCAGATTAATCTTCCATGGTCGCGCCCTTTGGGAAGCGCCTAGACGCTTTCGTCGTTATTCGCTGAATAGTCGTTTTGGCGGTGATTCGTTCTGGCGCTTGCATTTTCCAGGGAACCAGTGAGCCGATGGAAAAACCGCCGGCGCAGTGGCGTGTGAGCGCCGCTTTACTTCGCAGCCGAATGCTGCCAACATACGGCAGATGTGGTTCAATGAAAAGATTTTGATTGTAGTTATCTTCACCCGTCAGCCTTGACGTCTATGTGCCGCGCCATGTGCTGCCGTTGCTTTTAAAAGTGGTGCATTCGCGGCGGCGCCAACAAAAAAAGATCCGCTATGCTCCAAAACCCTTTTGCGGCAGAGGCGCCGCGAAATTGTTCAGTTGAAGATAGTGGAATGTAGCGGCGCGGCGCCTCTGCGGGATCGACGCTCTAAAAAAATTGACCGCCGTAAGATTTTCGCTAAACTTTCAGCATAGCTATTGCGCCGTTAGTTATGGCGCAGCTATAGTTGCGAAAGTTAGCCGGCGTACGCTATGAATACATATTCCAGCAGCGCAATCGGCAGAGCTGCAGCGTTACTGATGGCAGCCCTATGCTCTCTAGCCGCATGGACGCCTTTAGACGCAAAGCAAAATCTCAAAAATTATGGCGATAAATTTCAAGTTATCGTTCCGGCCTATGCGTTTGGCATGGTGGCCCACGAGGGGAATGGTTCTGCCATATGGCATTGCGCGGGCAGTTTGTCAATGATGGTGGCCTCTGTCTCTCTGCTAAAGTCGCATGTGTCAGAAACTAGGCCCGACGGAAGCAGAAGCGATTCATTCCCAAGCGGCCACAGTGCGGCCGCTTTTTGGGGTGCCACTTTTATTCACAGGCGCTACGGCATTGGAATGGCCCTGCTCCCATACGCCATGGCTGGAATTACTGCCTATTCCAGGGTGGCAGCAAGACGCCACTACGTCCATGACGTAGTGGCCGGAGTAGCCATAGGCTGTCTGTGCGTTAGAACGTTTTCCTCTAGGGGAAGTTGTGTGCGAATTTCGTCCGACGGGAAATGTGCGTGCATGGTCCGCGAAGCGACATTTTAGCGGCAGAACAAATCAAAATGGAAATGAGTGTTGCGCGGTTTTGTCTGCGCCTGCGTGGCAACCGCCAATGGCGTAGCGCCTGCGCGCCTGCGCCATCAAGCTTTGCAGGGAAAATTCCTCCAGAAAATTTAGCAGTGCAACGCCATCAAATTTTTCCCACTGCGGATTCACGCTATGGGAGAGCGTTTTTAGCGCTATTAGCCGCCTATTGCGACTAATGTTTTCCGCTGAATCCCTAAGGTTTAGTGCCAATTTCGGCGCAATTGCATCCAGATTGGCCATTAGGGATTCGACCGTGCCGTATTGGCCAAGCAGCTTTGCGGCGGTTTTGGGGCCCACACCTGGGACTCCCGGAATGCAATCGACGGAATCGCCGACTAGGCTCAAAAAGTCGACAATTTGATGCGGCTCCACAGAAAATTTACGTTTCACGCCGTCGGCATCCATGGTCAGCCAATTGGCTGTTCCGCAGCCGGCTGGCGGAGGGACGAGCAACGTGATGTTGCCGCACACCATCTGGGCAAAATCTTTGTCGGAACTGGCTATGGCCACACGCTTTCCACCATTTGCTTCGGCGGCGGCATAGGCTGCAATTAGGTCGTCAGCTTCAACGCCTTTCTCCTGCGCCACGGCGCAACCAATCAGTTTGACGAGCCGCCCTATGTGGGGCAGCTGTAGCCGCAATTCAGCGGCCATTGGCTTCCTGCTGGCCTTGTAGTCGGGAAATAGTTCCGTGCGTTCTGCGCAGCGACCAACGTCAAAAAATACAACCGTTCGCATCGGCTGGACGCTGTCCTGCATGCGCCAGATGGTCTTTGCGCAGCCGTAGATGGCTCCCGTTGGAAATCCATCTTCCCTGGCGAGATTGCCGATGCCATAGAAGCAGCGGAAGGCGATGTTGTGCCCATCAACTAGAAGCAGATCGGCTACCATTGTGAGAGGTTTCTATCTTTTAGAAGTAATGCGCGGGCGACCTCTAGGTCGTGCGCCGTGTCGATGGCGAGCGATGGAGAATTTACCGCTACTGTGCCAATGGAATATCCGGCCTGCAGGAATCGCAGCTGCTCTAAACTTTCCGCTTCGGCGAGTGGGCTTCGCGCCATGGATGGCAGTTGCTCCAAAAATTTTCTCCCGTAGGCGTATACGCCAATATGTCCAATGTGCAAATTGCGTGCAATCCATTGATTCCTAGGACAATCGCGCAAATGCGGAATTGGGCTGCGCGAAAAATAGAGAGCTTTTCCCTCGTGACTCAGCGTGACTTTTACGACATTTGGATTGTCAATGGCGCCGCCATCGGAAATTTTGTAAACGGCCGTATGCACTGGAACATCGCCGTTCTTTTTTGCCGCTTCGGCGAGCAGGCGAATCGCTAAAGGATCTATAAAAGGCTCGTCGGCCTGCACATTGACTACAATGTCACCACATAGCGCTCCAAGCGCCTCTGCGATGCGTTCCGTGCCGGTTTGGCAGTTTTCCGACGTGAGTTCGCAGCGTCCTCCCCAACTTTCCACCGTCTCCATAACGGCTCTAGATTCGCTGAGCACAACGACTTCATCGGCAACTCCAGAAGCTATCGACCGGTGCCAAACGTGCCGCAGTACGGGCCAGCCGCCAAGGTCCGCAAGCACCTTTGCCGGCAGGCGCGTGGACGCGTAGCGGGCCGGAATTGCAATCGAAATTTTCACCGCAGAGCACGGTGCCATTGGCCGTTTGCGCCGTAAAGCACTATCGAACGACGATTGCAAAATTCAAGGTGCCTAAAAAAAGATAGACACGTTTTTAGTGGAGGCGTTGCCGTACGTCGACCACATTCTCACCAATGAAGTCGCCTGGAGCGCATTTGCGGCAGAGGCGCCGCGAATTTATTGCGGCGAAGAAAGCCGAAATGTGGCACCGCGGCGCCTCCCTAGCCGATGGAGACACCCCCAAAGGCTGGGTGCTGCGCAATTGCAGTCAAATCGGATAAATTTAGCGATCCATGGAGCGGCGGCCTAGGACGAAGTTCCGCTTTCCCGCCCTTGCCAATGACGTCCACGGAGAAGCGCATTGGGCCGCAATTGTTGGATAAATAGTCCGCTAGCGGCTCCATTGCCGACGCCAATAGTGCCATGTCGTCACCGCGGAATGTTAGGCGCAGCTCGCGGCGCCCCAGCTGGGCAAAATATTCTTCAACGCCAATCAATTCCGACACGTTCAAATCGCATCTGTCGTCTTGGACGCGCACGGAACCGATTGCGACTAGCAATTTCCCATCCACCAGCATTTGGCCACACTTCCCGTAGGCGTCTGGGAAAAGATTAATTTGCAGATCCCCTAGGCGCGAACTTAGTTGCACGTGAGCCCAGAGGCGGTTGCCGCTTTTTGTTATTTTTTTTGTGACGTCGCCGACGCAGCCGACAACCTTGAACTGCTGACCGTTGCGCATGCTCGACCGCTCCGCCGGCAACGTATCAATGGACTTTTCCAGCCCGATTAGCGAATCGATTGGATGGCCTGAGACGTAGAAGCCGAGCAGCTCCTTCTCGTAGCGCAGACGTTTTTCTTTTGGCAATGCGCGCGGCCCATTTTCGATGAGACTTTCCAAGGGGTTTAGCGGCATTAGGCCGCAGTTTACGAAAAAATCTTCCTGGGATTTTTGCTCGTCACTTTTCAATTTCGATTTTGCGCGAATTATGCGGTCAACCGACTGAATTAGGTGCAGCCGATCAATGCCCATCAAATCAAATGCGCCGCTCATGACGAGACTCTCGAAGACCCTTCTGTTGCAAACTTTTCCGTCGGCACGCAGCGCAAAGTCGGCAAAGCTTTTATAGGGTCCATTGGCGTCTCTCTCCGCCAATATGCTTCGCGTCGCTCCGCTTCCGACGCCCCTAATTGCTCCGAGACCGAAACGGATGGATCCGCATCGGCCGCCGTGATTTGGGATTGGAGTGAAATTTTCTTCCGAGAGATTAATGTCTGGGCCAAGAACCGGTATGGTGGAAGCTGCCGCCTCCGACAGAAAAAATGAAAGCTTATCGGGATTGCTCAATTCCGCCGACATGGCGGCGGCGAAAAATTCTAGCGGGAAATGAGCTTTTAGGTAGGCAGTTTCGTACGAAATTACCGCATATGAAATTGAATGGGACTTGTTGAAGCCGTAGCCGGCGAATTTTTCGAGTGTGTCGAAGATTTCATTGGCCTTTTTTTCGCCGATGCCGTTCGTTTTGGCGGCGCCTTCAACGAAAACTGCCCGCTGCGCGTTCATTACTTCGATTTTCTTTTTACCCATGGCGCGGCGCAATATGTCGGCACCTCCTAGGCTATAGCCGGCTATGATCCTGGCTGCCTGCATCACCTGCTCCTGGTACACGAGTACGCCGTAGGTATTTTTGCACACCTGCTCAAGAAGCGGATGGGCATAGCTGATTGTGCTCGGATCCTTTTTGCGGCTAATGTAGTCCCCTATCCATTCCATTGGGCCGGGCCGATAGAGCGCGCTAAGGTCGCTTATGTCGTCGATGCTGTTCACTCCGAATTGCCTGCAGAGGGCGCGCATTCCGTCCGATTCCAACTGGAATATGCCGGCGTTATCTCCGGAATTTATCAGTCTAAATGTTTCTGCGTCATCAAGTGCTATGTTCTCGATTGAAAAACTTGAATCTCGTTTGCGGATAAACTTAACGGCATCGGCTATGACCGTTAGTGTTTTCAGGCCGAGAAAATCCATTTTGAGCAGCCCGAGTTTTTCGATGTAATCTTTGGAATATTGAGTAGTTAGGCTGCCATCCTGCAATATTACGGGTGCAAGATTTTCCGTCGGGCGATCCGAAATCACCATGCCGCACGCATGGGTTCCCATGCTGCGCACCGTCCCCTCGATCACTTTGCCCTGCTCAATGAGGTCGCAAAGGAGTGGATTTTTTCGCATTTCTTCGCGCAATTCCTGACTCTTCTCTACGGCACCAGCCAAATCTATGGTTAGTTCGTCCGGAATCATTTTGGCTATGCGATTCGCTTCCCCGTATGGCACATCATTGACGCGCAACATATCGCGCAAAACCATTTTCGCCCCAAACGTGCCGAACGTAATTATGTTTGCCACGCCATTTCTGCCGTATTTCTCTCGCACGTAGTCAATTACCTCATCTCGCCTGCGCATGCAGAAATCGATGTCGAAATCCGGCGGCGATATGCGCTCTTGGTTCAGAAAGCGCTCAAAGAGAAGTCCATAGCCAATTGGATCCACGTCAGTTATGTGCAATGCGTAGGCGACAATGGAGCCGGCTCCAGATCCTCTGCCGGGGCCGACCGGTATGCCGCTGCGGTGCGCCCAATTGACAAAATCTTGCACCACAAGAAAATAGTCCACAAAGCCGGCTCCTGCAATTACGCCAAGTTCCATCTCCATGCGACCAAACAGTTCGCCGGCGACTGCATTCGGCGGCGTTGCCGCCGAAGATTCATCGTCGAGTCCGTAGCGTTTTTTGAGTCCAGTTTCACACAGCCAGCGCAGGTAGTCCAGCTTCGTCGCGAACTGCCTCGATTGCTCTAGATCCAGAGTGAATACGGGATAGTGATTCTTGCCGTAGGGCATGGAAAAATTGCACATTTCAGCGACGCGCGCCGTATTGTCCAATGAATCTGGACGTTCGCCGAACAGCAATTTCATTTCGTCGTACGACTTTACGTAGAATTGATGGTAGGGCATGCGCATGCGCTTTTCGTCTGCCACTTTCGAGCCGGTCTGTATGCAGAGAAGGGCGTCGTGGGCTCTCCAGTCTTCTCGAGCAACATAGTGCACATCATTAGTGGCCACGACGCCTATGCCGCTGGAATCCGCCAGCTTGAATAGTCCAGGCAGTATTTTTCTCTGCTCGGGGATGCCGTGATCTTGCACCTCTATGAAAAAATTTTCTTTCCCAAATATGTCAACGTATTGGCCAAGCGCTTCCGCCGCACCTTTTCCGTCACCGGCCAGCAGGCATTGAGCTATGCGACCCTGAATGCAGCCGGAGCAGGCCAGAAGCCCATCGCCGTATTTGGCAAGCGTTTCAAGGTCAATGCGCGGTTTGTAGTGAAATCCGCGCGTATGGGATTGCGAAGCTATGTGGCAGAGGTTTTCGTAGCCCCTTTCATTCTTGACGAGAAGGCAAAGATGATAAAGTCGATTTTGTTCCCTTGGCGGACGACTGTCCATGGACAAATCCCATAGGCAGTAGGCCTCCATTCCAACTACTGGACGAATGGCAAACTTGCCGGCAGCCTCCATGAACTGCGGGATTCCGCACACATTTCCGTGGTCCGTAATGGCCATGGCACTCATTTCGAGTTTCACTGCGCGCGCGCATAGGCGGTCAACGCGACATGCGCCGTCCAGCAGGCTATGGTCCGTGTGGACGTGGAGGTGCACAAATGGATGGCGAGCCAAGGTGCCTTAAGGAATGGAAATTCGCCACAATCTTGCGAGAAAATTTTCGATGGCGCCGGCGAAAGATGCCGGACAGAGCCGGGGCGACAAATTTGGTTGCGCAGACGGCTGTCCGCCGCACCGTGGCGGCAGCAGTGGCAAGTGAATTGGAAGGAGAGTTGCCTCTGCAAAAGTTAGAGGAGCAATTGGCCGAGCTGCAACTTCGCTCGGAAAAATCTCACGTCGACGTGTCGGAAGAAATCGCCACCATCGAGAGCAAGATTGTCGCCATGCGCGAGGGGCTCTATCGGCAACTGGGCATCTGGGACCGCATTCAACTGGCACGGCATCCGCAGCGTCCATACGCAATGGACTACATTGGACGAATGTGCACGGAATTTCAGGAAATTCACGGCGACAGGCTCTACGGCGATGATCAAGCGATGGTGTGCGGTCCGGCGCTACTGGATGGCGATCCGATTATGGTAATTGGACAGCAAAAAGGTCGCTCTGTGAAGGAAAACATTTGGCGCAACTTCGGATGTCCGCACCCCGAAGGATACAGGAAGGCGTTGCGTGCCATGAAAATGGCGGAAAAATTCGCCATGCCCATCATCTGCCTAATCGATACGGCTGGAGCCTATCCCGGCATCGGCTCGGAGGAAAGGCACATAGGTGCCGCCATAGCTGTAAATTTGCGTGAAATGATCACTTTAGCGGTTCCATCCGTAGGCGTGGTCATAGGGGAAGGTGGATCTGGCGGAGCACTTGGAATCGGCGTAGTTGACCGGTTGCTCCTGCTGGAAAACGCCTACTACTCGGTGATTTCGCCGGAAGGTTGCGCAGCAATACTATGGAACGACCGCTCAAAGGCAGCTGATGCGGCAAATTCGCTGCGTCTGACTCCGGAAAAGTTGCTGGAATTTTCCATCGCCGATGAAATTATCGCCGAACCGATTGGCGGCGCCCACATGGATCACAATGCGGCTGCCGTAAAAGTTAAAGAGGCAATATTGCGCCACTTAAACGAGTTGAAACGGTCTCACAGCCTCGAAGGACGCTACGAACGCTACAGATCCGTAGGCGCCTATGCAATTGGAGAGACGCTATGAAATGAACCGCCACATGCTTCTCTGCGCTGACATGTTGCGCAAAATGCTGCGCTCGATTTTATTGCTATTGGTCGTACTTAGCGCCACCTTCGCCATGCTTCGTGCCGTCCCCGGCGGGCCATTCGACGGCGAAAGGGAGTTACCTCCGAAGGCGGCTGCGGCTATATCTTCCTATTATGGGACCGATAAATCGCTATGGGAAAGCTATGTGCACTATTTACGCTCCCTGATTGGAGGGGATCTTGGGCCATCATTCCGACAACTTGGCTGGTCCGTCAGAGAGCTAATTGCAGACAAATTGCTAACTAGCGTAGAACTTGGCGCCTATGGAATTCTTTTTGCCGTTGCCGTCGGCGTAACTTCCGGTTCAATGGCGGCGCTCTACGGCAGAGGCATTTGGCGTCGCATTTTTTGGAGGATTTCAACAATTTTTGTGTGCCTGCCGAGCTTTGCGAGCGGCCCCATAGGAAACTACATATTCGCCTGCAAGCTCCATTGGCTCCGCGCCACCGGATGGGATCAATGGCGATGTAAGATTTTGCCGCCAATCACGTTGGGTTTTTTCCATGGAGCAATTATCGCGCGACTTACCTACAAATCCATGGCAAAGGAATTTTGCCGACCGTACGTGCGAACGGCACTGGCGAAGGGACTTTCCCGTGGCGCAGTTTTCCGCAAACATATCTTCCGCAACGGCATAGCTCCAGTAATCGCACACCTTGGGCCTAGCTGCGCCGCCATGCTTAGCGGAGCATTTGCCGTTGAAAGCATTTTCCACATCCCGGGCCTTGGCCGCCTGTTTGTGGAATCCATAGGCAATCGCGACTATGGAATAGTTACCGGCATTGTGCTGACCTATGCGGCACTAATTTTGCTTTGCAATTTCATCGCCGACATTGCGCTGGTCACCATTAATCCGCAGCTCCGCCGCCACGGCTAGCCGTCTTTGGAAGCCAAAGCGCCTATGGGACAGAAAAATTGATTTCCGGAAAAGGGTGCAAAAAAAAATTAGCATGCTAAACTCTATGTTTATGGATGTCGGCGCGTCCCCTTCCCTTAGAAGAATTGGAAGGCTTCTGTCGCCTTTCTCTATTTGGGCACTGGAAACGGCGGAAGTCCAGGGTCCTGCGCAAACTCCGCTAGCGGCATTGCTGAAAGAAGTAAGCGGCGCTATAGAAAACATGTGCGTAGAACATGCCAAATTACAGCCGCGGATAGCACAGGAGAGTGATGAAATCAAAAAATTGGCGCCACAAAAAGATGCTCCTGCTATAACTAAAAAGGCGAAAGAAATAGCCAGCTTGATCTCCGGATGTAAATCGCTTTTGGAAGCAGTAGCCGTGAAGATTGCAAAGTCATGCTTTTTGGCTGATGGAACAATAGACAGTGCCGCCGTCAGCGCTATCGTTGGTCTATTGACTTCAGCCGCCAATTATTTGCGGCGGAATCATTTGCCGATTTTGACCGTATTAGTGGAGCAAAACTTGGCAGTTCTGCGCGTGCTGCTTGACGATTATGGAACAAGCAGCGGGCTAGCTGCCGTACTTTTGGAAGCAGCCAGAGATACGCGAGTAGGTGAAAGCGGACTCGCAATTTTGAAGTTCATGAGAAAAAATGACGGCGCCGGCTCCGAATTCGGATTGCATGTTGCCATACTGGCATCGCTTTTGACTGTCCATCGACAAATGCATCTGCCAACTTGCGCTCTTGATTCACTTATTAGCGAAGTGACTATTATGCGGCCATGCGAGATGGCCGTAAACTATCTCAAGCTTTTACGGAGTCGCAATGGAGTCACAATTATTTTGCAAGCTGGCGGACGGCAATTTACTCTTGCGAGCCAGAACGTTGCAATGGAAGATGGAAAATTGACGCCGGTTGTAGCTGTTACGCCATCGGCGTATGCACCATTTTTCTCGTGCGGCAAGAGACTTCCTATTGGAATGAAAATCGATTGGATTTACCATGGAATTGGATATAGTCTTAAAGGCGGCAAGTCGACGATAAAGCTTCCAGTTCGCACCATAACGGACTTGTTTTTTGCGGACTTCATGCAGTGTGTCTTCGAATTTGGGGTGACACCAAATGGTGTGGCCAACTTCGGCGCAAAGGTTGAAGAGATTTATTTCGGGAGGGCACGTAGGGCTAATGCGGCAATTAAATGTGACAGTTACGTGTTCGTTGAAGATGCGCGAGTTCCTGCGTTTTCTTCCGGCAATGTTTCCAGGATGTGCTACGAAAAGTCCACTAGATTCATTGGTAGCAGTAGTCCAAGGGGAGGAGTGCGTGCAATTTGCACCTCTAGTCCTGCACGGTCCCAGGAGACGGGTCCTGAGCATCATATGGAACTTCTCTATGGCGACTTGCTGTCGCTCGAAGATATTAACGCAATGAATGACGGAGATGTTCGCATCATTGGCGATCGCAATTGGGGCTTGGGGTGCAATGTTAGCTGTTCGGCAATTAAATGCGTCATCGTTCTCGGCATGAGTGGGATACGTGCAAAAAATTACATTTTTGGCACACTTGACGATGGCGGATTCAAAGCTGACCCAATATATGAAATGGAGATTTTTGACTAGGCGCGCGAAGCGGTCGCTTAGTGCGTAAAGTTTGCCGATACAAATTTAAATTGACGGGCGGCACCAATCGAACAAATTCCTGCAATGGATTCATTTTTCGGCGGCCATGTGATGGGGCAATGTCTTTCGCCAGATGAGCGCCGTGCGCGCATAAAAGCTGAGGATGAGTTTGTGTCCTTCGCATTGCCGGCAATGGTGGAGTGGGCCCAAAAAGCTGGATCGGAAACGCAATATGGCGACGTGCGAGAACAATTAGAGTTGCACAACCTCCCAAGTGGCTACGAACAATTTTTTTGTAGAAACATTCTTCTTCCAGCACTGCAAGAGGATGACAAAATAAGCGCCATGGAGATTGCGACGTTGGCCATTCTTTACACAATTGGCTGTGGAGGAAAAGAGGAAATATTATTGGCTAGCAGCACAAGCATTGGTTCAGGCTCGTTGAGCATTAGAATGTCAGCCACGCTGCAGGGGCGCTTTGCTGAGCTAAAGTTTATGGTATTCAAGTATTTATTTCCGAAAGATGCAACCGTCAAATGCGTTGGCAGCGACGTATCGAAGGAATGCGCGTTGCATCCGAGCTCTGGTTCCGTTGATTCTGGCGATGGGAGCGATGATTTTTGACGCGCATTTGCGCGGAGAGTTTGGCTGACGTCATCGGCAGCGTTTGCTGCACGATTCGGCGACCAATTTTGCCTGTTTGTATTGCCGCTGGAAGCGTTCAACGATATTTCGCTGCGCTTCCAGCGCCGCCGACGGTTGCGATTGGTGCAGTATGGCGGACAACGTTTCGTTGGCTTCGCCGTAGGTAAATCCGGAGAAATTTTCGAATATGGCCATAGCCATGTCGGCATTTTCCGTGCGCCCTTCGCGGCGCGCCTTCACTATTGCCCCCCAGGCGTCAACCAGCTCACGCTGGGGGACCATAAGGGCAAATTTCACTATCCATTTGAGCGCATTATACAGGCGTGCCGTATCGGCAGCATCTGCCGCAAGCGATGATGAAACGAGATCGTCAAATTGGTTCTCTCGATTACTTCGATAGGCGATATACTCATCGCCGTAGATTGCCCTATGCACGGGCGGCCTATAGAGCTCGTTGCGGATTGGCCCTCCAGGCGTCCCAACTTTAAACGCTATGATTTTTTGCCCGCCTTCACCGAGAATGTATTCCAGGAAAAGTTTTGCAACGTTCTCATTTGGCGCGCCGCGCAATATTGCGATTGGATCTGGACTTATGGTTGATCCGTTTGCCGGCATGGTGAAATTTAGCCGTTCCCATCCGCAGCGACCGTTATCAAATGCGGCCTGTCCATTGCCCATAAAGTCTACGATTATGCCTACGGCACTATTTCCACTTGCCACGTCCTGCACCATTTTCGACGGAGCATCGGAAAAATAGCGCGTGTTACCGGCCATGCGCTGGAGCAGCCGCAATCCGCGCAGCCAGCCATCTTCCGCTGCCATTTTTCTCATTTCTCCGTCAGCCGGACGGCCAAATTCTTGCTCTAATTCCTTCAGTCTGAAGAAAATTTGCTGCTGAATTATCACTTCATAGGCCTTCAGCAGAGCGCTGCTCTTAGTCGGATCCACCAATGATAGAATGCCAAACATTCGCGGATCTGCCAATTGCTCCCATTGAATTGCATCACCGTCGACAAGGCATCGCTCCGCCATGGCAGCTCTGTTTCTCAGAATCCCGAAAGACGATAGACTTTGGCCAAACCAGCGCCCATGGCCATCCCAAAGCTCTTCGGAGCCGATGTAGTGCGGAATGCAACTTTCGCAAAATAGCTCCGGGTGCTCCCGAAGAAATCCGCTGTCCACAATTGTCCCCAAATCCGCCTGGATGATGAACTCAGATACGCCGCCGCCAAAAAAAATGTCTATGGAGGATGAAATCGATGAATTATAGAACGCTTCGCACACATCCCGCTGGAGTTCGTCTGTCCATTTGTCTCTGTCGGCCGTACGCCTCACAAACGCCCGCTGCACATCGGCAGTCCACTGCCTTCCTAGTTCTGTCTCCCAATGCTGCCGAAATGCACTTGCATAGACGCTGTCGAGGTAGCGAACTATCTCCGACACTCCGCCTAGATAGCGCCAGTCAACGAAAACGCTGCGTCCAGTGCGCTCCTTGTACCATTTTTGAAATCCTTGGCCAAATTCAAAGCGTAGATTTTCGTTGTGGCCCGTAAGCACTATGACGGTATCGTCCGCATTGGCACTTATGGCGCGCTTCCCGTTGCGCACAAGAAACGGCAGCGCAAAAATGCACAGCAGGGCGCCGATCAGCGTAAGTTTTTTCATTTTTTTCGCGTCCGCCATTACCAAAATGTCCAACACGCGCTAGTTTTTTAAAATAACAACGTCTTCTGGCCGTACGTTTGCCAAAATTGTCTTTCTATCGCCGTGGCTGAGGTGCCTTGGGTTTAGTTCGGAAACCTTTAGTCGAATGCCGCTGCTGTAGAAATCGTAGTGCGCAACTTCTCCGAAATAGGTCATGGAAACTATGTTGCCGGGGAAACAGTTGCTGTCGACTGCCTCGCTGCGCAGGCGAATTACTTCCGGCCTAAGGGACAGATGCACGCAGTCACCTATTCCTGGCGGCATAGCCATGTCAACCGGAGTCCCAATCACTGGGCCAAGTACGGTGTCGGCCCTAAGAAACGCACCCTCCTTTGCGGACACCTTGCCCTCAAGAAAATTTGTTTCGCCAATGAAATGGGCCACAAAGCGATTTTTGGGGGATTTATACACCTCCAGCGGCGTCCCAACCTGTTCGACTCGCCCACGCGAAAATACGGCAATTCTATCGCCAATGGCCAAGGCCTCCTTTTGGTCATGAGTGACGTAAATGGTTGTGAGCTTGTGTTTAGTGCATATGTTGCGAATTTCCATGCGCATCTCATTGCGCAGCTGTGCGTCCAAATTTGACAGCGGCTCATCAAGCAGCAGACAGCGCGGTCGCACCGCTAGGGCACGCGCAAGGGCAACGCGCTGCTGCTGGCCACCGGAAAGTTCATTGGGCTTTCGATTGGCAAATTGCTCCATTCGAACGCCAGTTAGCGTCTCCATCAGGCGATCGGCCACGACAGATTTTGGCAATTTCTTTTGGTGCAATCCGAAAGCGATATTTTCAGCGACAGTCATATGCGGCCAAAGCGCATAGCTCTGAAAGACCATGCCGGCGTGGCGTCTGTGGGCCGGCAAGTTTGTTACTTCCCTGTCTCCAAAAAATAAATTGCCGCCGTCTGGAGCGTAAAAGCCAGCAAGAATGCGCAACAGTGTCGTTTTTCCGCAGCCACTGGGGCCAAGCAAAAAAAACAGCTCACCGGGCTCAACGGTGAGACTAATGCCGTCCAAAGCCACCACCGAACCGAACCGCTTGCTTACGCGGTCAATCCCAATGCCAATCATGCGGTGGCGCGTTTCTGAAGCGGAGACTACACTCTGTCAAGGGAGGAAAGCGCAGAATTTACGCAGAATTCATCAAAGCGTTCGCTGCGTTCAGCTAGTGCCACAAATGTTTGGCGACTTAGGCTTCGGCGCCATTGCCTTTCTTCTTCTCCGCACCGGCTGCTCGACCGTAAAGCCGATGGATGAGAGTCTGTCTGTCGCTTGCAAAGGGCTAGGGGCAGCGGCCGGCTCCGTCTGCCGTTCCGCCACACTTCCGTCGTCCGCTGCAACCGATAGGCGAAGGTATGTCGACTTGCGCCCGCTTGGAAAGTTGGCCATCCCTAGGGCGAGGTTCCATAGGTTAATTTCTTCCGCGCCAATGTGTTCGGAAAAAAGCTCTTCGCCATTGCCGCCAGTGCCGAGCCTAAGGGCCGTCATTATGATCGCCTCGCGCAGCGTATGGGCGCTCGGGAATGACTTCCTGAAGTCGTCGTAGACGCCGTTCATGACGTTCACCAATTCTTTCCGGGGCAGCATGCGTAACATTTTTAACGCAAACAATCTGGCATGTTGCGGCACCTCAGCGAAGAAAGAAATGCCGGCGTCGTTGCCATTCAATCCTTCAACAAGCAGTTTTAGCGCCTCCACGCTATTGTCGACGTCGCAACCGGGCATTTTGCCGCCACAGAGCGCACTGCAAAGGCTTTTTGGGCCACACATAGCCAGCATGGCGCCGGCCATAATGAACGGCGTCATTTCTTCTTTTTCTTCTTCGGAACAGCTGTCGGGAGCGGACTCAACAAATGACCGCATCCCATAAAATATGCTTCCAAGCCGAAGCCATCCGCCCCAGATGAGGCCCGGCAACGCGCGCATCATGTCGTCGGATCCATCCTCCATGCTCAGCCGCAACCCAGTGGAAAAAAGAGCGGGAGCAACGCACTTGGCGAAGTCGACTTCATCATCTGGTTGGCATTTCGCCGCAAACGACACACGCGCACCGCTTCCATCGTAGGCGTCCAGTAGGAAATTCCACAATTCCTCGCCTTCAAAGTCTGCGCGTAAAAAAGTTAGCGCTATAGCTCCGTATTCAAGAAAACTGCGCTTCGCGGCAGGCGGGAATGCCTGGAAAATTTTTACGGCAAAGCGTCGTACTTCTTCCGATGGAGCCGTCAGCGCACACGGGAAAAACAATTTGCCGCCAATTGGTTCCACAAGTTTCATGCGCGTGCTTTTGGAAAATGTCCGCATAAAGCGCAATGCATCACTGGAAATTGCATGGTCGGCGCTGCTTAGCAACCGCATGCAAAAATCTTCAGCCACTTTTTCGAAAAATTGCTTACGCCACTCCTTGCCGGCGGCGCAAAAGGCCGTCATTGCCTCGCTTCGGAGCCTGCCGTTGTCGGAAGAAATGATATGTTTAGCAAAATATTCTGAGCTGTCGGCAGCGTCAACAAGTAGTTGGCGAAGGGCGTCCGCCGGCAAAGAGAAAAGAAGGTCTGAAGTCGGCCGTGCCCCGTGCTTGCTATCCAGCAATCCGCCAAGTTTTCCAATGCACAGCGTGAAAAGTTGCATATTTTGGTCGCAGGAAATGCTTCCAATCAACGCCCCAATGGCATTGCAGAAGCGCTCATCTTCCATCAGTTCAAGCGGTTTGCCGCCACCTAAGGCAAAAAATTGCACCTTCTGCTCCTCCGAAAGAGTCCCAATTGCATCGAAGCAGCGCAATGAAAACTCATCCCATTCGATCACGGCTTTGAAGAGATCAAAAAAATTAGCGTTTCCGGCAAACAGCGAAGACATGGCGTCCGGCGGAATGGTTGATACGCAGGTCGCCACACAATGCAGCAGGCCGTAGTTGCAATTTTTCTCGCTCACGGCAGAACGTAGAAACTTAACGCTCTCCACATTGCTCAAAAATTGAATTTTCTCTTCGATCGACAAATCGTTTATGAGCTCCGCAAAGAAAGCATTGATTTTATCTTCGCCTATTCCAGCACCAGTCTCGCTGTTAAATTTTATAACTTGCGCCGTCAGACATGTGTGCATCTCGTCGAACCAACACAGCGCAAATAGGCTGCGACCACTCAGGCTAAGATTTCTAATCCATCCGATTACGAAATCAGCTCCGTCGTAGGCGTAGGCCAGATTTTTCCAGCAGAAGCGAACCTCCTCTTCACTTGGAGCTATTGGTTTGATGAACTTCCCAATTGCGGCGCATAGTCCAGTAGCAAGGTGGCTAAAAGTCCCTTGCGCCAGCGCTTTCAGAAATTTACCTTTGCTCTTTAAAAGAAATTCTTCGCGCTGCTGTTGCTGCGCCGTCTCCAAAAGAAGCATCATGGTGTCGACAACTTCATGGTAGTCACAGCCAGCTGCCGACACTGCCAACTCCGGATGGTGCACGAAAAATATCTCACGCAGCCATTCCGGAATGGCGCGAAATGCCACAATGCCACACTCTCTCAACTTCCCCAAATAGTCATCGCAATTGACATCAAGGCCAATCAATGAGGCCGACTGCGATGAAAGGCTAAGGATTAAGTCTAGGGCTGCGGCTCGCACATCGCCGTTGCGCGAGCAAAGCAATCCATCCACAAAATCGCCGCAGTGGTTCTCCAGAAGCCTCCTAATTACTGCGCAGTAGGGAAGCCCAAGACGAGGCAATATGGCTCGCGCATCTTTGTCGCTTTGCACGAACCTAATAAATAAGTCGCCGTAGTGGTCAATGATCTCGGCAAACGACATTTTCCCTAGCCGTTCGCGCGCTTTTGCATCTGACTCACGCTTAGCAACAGCCGAAACAAATCGCTCCCTAGTTTGCGTAGCCACCTCACCACTAAATGGATTATGAAAAACCCGTAAGCCAAATCCTCTTAGCCTGTCCATGCCATATGCATAGTATCAATTTCGCAGCAATGCCATAGGTAATGGGCGCTTTTGCGGCAAATTTACAATTTGGCCGACCAGCAATTTCTCCGTCACGTTTCGGTTGTTTTTATTTTATGATGGCGCAATCACGGCGATCGCCGGTTTAAATAAAGAATTTACAAACGTTCGTTTCCATGTATTCCTTGATTGCGATGGTTGATGGCGATAGCGCTTCGAAAATACGGCTGAATCCTTCCGTGGGGACGGAAGATGTCGCGCAAAACACGCAGCCCACAATTACTATTGCGAAAGTCGCCACTTGCACGCTCCAGATACTTCTATTTGCATTGTCTTTTGCCTTTTTCTTGATCGCTTTGTTTCTTAACGTATTTCCACCCTTCGGAATGGCGATTCCGATTACGGCGGTCATCGTATTCGGCGCTCTGCTTGCTGGCGAATGCATTGTTGGGCCCTATTGCATTTACAGATCCATTTTCCCTGTAACCGATACTCGAATCAGCGGAAATCCTTCCGCAAATCCCGGCGAAAAAACGACGACCGTAATCTGCGCAAGCCACACCCGTACACAACCAATAATCGCAAACCCCAGCAAAGCTAAAAGCGCAAGATTTAAGACTGGCGCTACCATGGCATTTTTTTGTGGCGCATTGTGCCTCATGGCCGCCATAGTTTACCCACTGCACTTCATCATTTCGCTAATCCCACGATTGTGGGAGCGCAGGGAAAAGCCGGCGCAGTTATAGGGGAAATTTTCATCCGGTTGCGGCGCAGCAGAGTTTGAGCAAGGGCAAACGGAAATCGAAACCCGCATGGCCGCGCCAGCTTAGGCTAACGCCTAGGACTGCATTGCAGTCTTTCTCCAAGTGTCACCAAGTTTTCCAATGAGGCTAGAGCAGGTGGAGAAATTTTGCTGCATTTCGCTGGATGCCAACGACACAATGGACATAACGTTGCTATTCTTCGAGGAATATTGATCGCTGGTTTGGCGAATTGCATCGCAAAACTGCCCCATGTCGTCGCTGGTAGCCAGGAAACGCGTTGGCTCGCGGCCGTTGGCTAGGGATTCGCCAATGAACGTGTAAAACAGGTCTAGCGTCGCTTTCCCGTCGTCATGGCTCACGTCGCTAGCGGCCATCGCCCATTTCCCGCTTGCGCTGTCATACCTCGGCGCAAGACGGCGAAAATAAACAACTTCACCTGGGTTTGTAATGGGTCCGCTTGTGACGCCGTAGTCATCGCGGTTAAAATTCACAGTCCTCATACTTTCGCATATTTCTATGTAGCCATTGATGTCTTCGGGGGTGTCAAATTTAGTCGGAATGTTTTCACCGACAAATTTGCGAAGTTCGTCAAAATTTGTTGCAATGTCGCCTTTTTGAAAGTGATAAACTTCAACCTTCTTGGATCCTTTCCCCGACGGATATATAATCGTGTACACATTACTGCTGCCTCCGTCCGGGCCGCCGGAGAAATGGACGCGCATGTCGTAGAGCCCAGGCATTACGCCAACTTTTGCCATGGAGAATGGGCACGCTATGCCTGAAACTGCAAATTCCCTAAGAATTCTTTTGTCCAGTTCGGCGACGTAGTTGTGTGCCTTGCTGGGATCGAAGCGAGACGCCTGAAGAAATGAAAATATTTGATAGAGCTTAGACAATTTCGCCAGCTTTGCGTTAAGAACTGTCGCCTCGGCAAGCAGATCATTGAGCTGGGCCATTTGGCTTTTGATGTTCTGGAAAATGATGGCGTAGATGCAGTTAAGCATGCCAATTTTCTTTCTGGCTCCATCATCTTTTGGCAGGTAAATGCTGGAGTAGTGCACGTAGCGCTTTTTTTCGCCATCGAGCGTTACCTCCAAAAATTCTCCGTCCTGCGCTGCGCGTAAATGTACGTCATTTGCGGGATCGCTTTCGTCGCCGTATCCAACCGACGGATTTACTTGGTAGTTGAAATAGACAAGTTTGCCGCTTTTTGCGGTTATTTTGCCTTCGAATGGCGCGTAGAGCAATTTATCCGCGTCGTTGCGACCCTCTTCGCTAAGAAAATCCCAAAAGGCGCTGAATTTCAGCAGTTCCGCAGAGCTTTCTGGCCTAGACGCCTGCATGACAAGGCGATGATAGGCTGAAGTGTCGTTTTTGAAAACAAAAAAAACCGCATCGGCAAATGCGACACTATCCTACGGTCATTGCGTTGCTGTCTTTTTCTGGACGTCCCCCACCTTACCAACCAGTGCCGATGCGGTGGAAAAATTTTGCTGCATTTCGCCTACAGACAGCGACACCATTGACATGACGTTGTTTCCCCTCGAAGAAAGCTGATCGCTCGTCTGGCGGATGACGTCTGCGCAATTTCGTATGTCATCGCTAGATCCAAAGACATTATCTCCAGCACTCACCATTGACGCCTCTTTGACGATCGGCAAATATCTCCACAAGAACGTCGTAGTTTTTTGGTTTTTCACGTCAACTGGGCTCTGTCTGATTGACGGCGTAATTCCGGCAGCGCTCCGGTCGTACTGAGGGCTAAGAAGCTGAAGATTGACTATGGCGTTGCTTAGGCCGCTGGTTTTTGGAATTATCTTTTCATCAACTTTTCCAATGTCGAACTCAAGTACATGGCTCTGTCGACACAAAGCCATATAGTCGTTAATGTCATGCGCTGAATTGAACATTTCGGGAACAGCACCCCTAACCGCAGCCAAAACGCCATTGTAGCTCAGATCGAGATTTTTTCTTTCGTGCCGCACGAAAGTATACGTTCCATCCTTCCTGAGGGCAATCATGCAATAGAGGCTGTAGTCCTCATTGCTGTTTACCGTTTTAACGCGAACCTCCGCATAGTACAGGCTCGGCATGAAGGCAATCTTCGCCTCCAGGAATGGGCGCGGCAAACCGGCTCTGTCGAATTCCGCAATGGTTCCAGTGTCAATTTTCGTCACGGAGTCGTAGAGCTGATCCGGGCTAAAGTTCGATGCCTGCATCAGCGAAAACAGCTGGTATAGCTTGGCCAATTTCGCCAGTTTGGCATTTAGAATTGTCGTCTCCGCAAGCAGGTCCTTCAGCTGCGCAAACTGGCTCCTAACATTCTGGAAGATAACGGCAAAAATTCCGTTTAGCATGCCTATTTTTCTTAGGGCGTCATCGTCTTTTGGCAGATAGACGCTGCCGTAGTGCACGTAGCTTTTTTCTCCGCCGGCCAACGTCACTTCAACAAATTCGCCATCTAGGGCGGCATTTTTGTGGACCGTATTGCTCGGGTCGTCTTCGCTGAAATAGCCGACAGAAGGATTCACTTGATAGTTGAAATATACGAGCTTTCCATTCTTAGTTGCAATGCCGTCGCCAAACGGCGAGAGCATATTGGCCGCATTTGGCCTGTCGTCATCGCCAAGAACGCCGAAATAGGCGCTGGCCGCAAGAAGATCTTCTGGCGTAATCGGTCTAGCGGTCGACATGAACTCCATGGTACGGACCTAAATCGCCATTGGAAGCGAAAAAATTCTCTGGCGGCTGCTGCCGCGGAAATTGCTGCGGATAAACGGTCCTAAGGTAGCGAAATTCCTTGTCAGGTAAGTTCTGACCTGCACGAATCGTGTAACGAGTGGGGCGCTGTCTCGGGGAGACGCTCAGTGAAATTGTAGTCGCGGTGAAAATGCCGCGTACCTGCAGCAGGACGGAAAGACCCTATGGACCTTTACTGTAACCTGGTATTGGTGTTTGACTTTTGATGCGTAGCATAGGTGGGAGACCGTGATGGGGCGTTTCAGGGCGCTCCGGAGTCATCGTTGAAATACCACTCTTCATTTGTTAGATATCTAACCGCGAGCCATTAGCTGGCCGCGGGACCGTGCTAGGGGGTCAGTTTGACTGGGGCGGTCTCCTCCTAAAGAGTAACGGAGGATTGCGAAGGTTCTCTCAGGCCGGATGGCAATCGGTCATAGAGCGCATAGGTATAAGAGAGCTTTACTGTGAGACCAACAAGTCGAGCAGTTACGAAAGTAGGTCTAAGTGATCCGGTGGTTTAATGTGGAATTGCCATCGATTAAAGGATAAAAGGTACCCTAGGGATAACAGGCTGATAGCGCCCAAGCGTTCATAGCGACGGCGCTGTTTGGCACCTCGATGTCGGCTCAACACATCCTGGGGCTGGAGAAGGTCCCAAGGGTTTGG
>JAIRXB010000032.1 GCA_031268535.1 Puniceicoccales bacterium
TCGCTTGCGTCAGTGTCATTTTGCACCGTTACGTTTCTTGTTCTGTTTCTCATTTCGGTCGTATCATTTCCGCTGGCGATAGCATTCTTCGGTGCTAGCCCAAGCCAGAGCGACATCAATGACGCCGTTAGGGAGTGGAAAGTGCTTAAGGTGCTGGAGACGCGCATAGCGGCTGATGCGCCGGCGAAGGTTAATGACGAGAAATTTAAGGCGTGCATTTCTGCGCTCGACGCAACGATTAGTGCGAATCGTGATATTGCCGGAGCCATTGACCACCTAAGCCGCTTGAGAGATTCAATTAGGCTATGCGAAGAGGAGGCGCTGCCGGAAGAGTCTGAAATTCAAAATAAAGCCAAACTTAGGGCGGATGATGTGAAGGCGGAGCGCGACAAATATATTCGCGAGAATATAAACTACAAGGTTGGCGCAGCCCTACTTAATGTGCGCGAAGCAATCGGACGAAAAGATGCAAAAGTTTCCGATGTGGTCCATGCGCTTTTGTCTGCAGATCTTCTGTTGAGGGATCGCATATATGACGGCTACACAGTGCAAAACCACGTTAAGCTCAATTGGGCGAGTTGGTATATTGATAGTGCATTGCTTTGTTTTGGCATATCAGCGAACAGGGCTTATGAATTAAAAAGCCCAGGGGCGCTTGATGAAGTTTTGCGCGACCTAGGGAAGCAGCTGTCTAGCTATGGAGACTATCAGCGCATTTCAAATGTATAGCGGCGCCATTTTGCTGGGAAACCTACTATGAAATTTATACATCCTGACAGCGCCCATGTCGTAGCCGACGCGCCCAGCACCGCTGCCGCTGCCGCTAGGCAATGCACGGACTTGAAGCTGGCGGACTTTTGTTGGACGGCAGCGGCAGTGATAATTACGGCGGCGTTTGCCGTACTATTTCTCGCTTCCCTTATCGCTCCGCCAGTTGCTATTTCTACTGGCGCATTTTTGTTTATGGTTTTTTCCGGATACTTTGGCGCATTTTTGACCTGGCCAATTGTCACGCTTCTGCGTCCAAAAGAAGAAACCATCAAACTAGCCGTTGTGAATTGGAAAGCGCTTGAAATTGCTGAAACGAACGTAGGGGCAGACGCAACCATAGAAGGTGACTGCAAAGAGGCTCTCGAGAAACGGTTTGAGGCAATTAGGGCAGGATGTGGGAGGTTTCAAAAAAGTTTTGAGCGTCTTGAAAAATTGCTTGATGCCATTGGCGAACAGGAGAAAGCGGTGATTGGCGCTGCGAATAACTCCGAAGAGAGGCGCGTTGCTGAGCTGAGGCTAGGCAATTGCAAAAGAGAGCTAAACGAATGGGCCGACAATGATTCGAGCGCGAATGCGGCCTACGCAATACGCAACGCCGAAGAAGAATCCAAAAAAGATAGGCCAAACCGTCGCGAAGTGGTTCGCTGGCTTTTATGTGCAGAAAATTTCTTACGGCATGAGGTGCGTCACCTTCCCGGATCCGAGCGCTGGACAAGTGCGTACGGTGACTCTAAAGCTGAAGTTGCATACGGGGCGATTCGCGGTGCGCTGCAGGGCCTTGGAATAGATCCAGATGCGGCCGATAAGATTAGGGAGCCGGGCGCGTTCGATGAAATTTTGCGCGATCTGGGAGATTGGCTATCTAGCCGCGGAGGCTAGCCGTCCATGGGAAATTGGCATTGGCGCCTAACGCCTTAAGCGCGGAGCGATTGTTTGCCTGTTGCTATGGCAGCTATGTGTCGTGCGACCGCATAATAAGTTGACATTTTGACGGCCGCATGCACCGTAATACTAATTATGACTACCCCAGTCCATTCCGGCGAAAATGCCGACGCCGAGAAGGCCGATGGCGAGTTGGCGAAAGCCGATCGCTGCCATTCGAATTTGCGGCCGTTGCGTGGAGTCTGCACTAATGCTGCAATCGTGGTGCTTTGCACGGTAAATACGCTTGCTGTATTTGCGCTCCCTATCTTTTTAGACATTGTCGGGTGTTTGATTGCCATTGCTTTGTCGATATTCTGCTCCATTTCGATTATACTTCTTGCTGCATTTGGGATCTGCAGCTCCGCCTGTGAGTTGGCCGCTGCAAAATGAATGGCGCTCAAGGTGGCGGATGGGTGCGCAGCGAAGGTGGAAGTCGCAAATGTTGGCGATGTGGTTCGCGCGCTCCTATTTGCAAGACTTTTGCTGTGCGTGGATGCATATGTGGGCCTTGGATTGCCATTGGCGCACAGCAAATTTTCAAGGCAATGGAGCGGCTTAATGCAGTGTTGCTGCATTTTAGCGCAAAGCCATCTGCGGCTTATGAATAAGAGGCTTCGGCGCGTTCGATATGACAGCTATGGGCCGTGCGGCCCCATAATAATAAGTTGACATCTTGACGGCCACATGCGCAGTAATACTAATTACGACTATTTCCGTCCAGTCCGGCGAAGGCGCCAACATCCACGAGGCCGATAGTGAGTTGGCGAAAGCCGATCGTCGCTGCTCGAGTTTGCGGCTGCAGCGCACATGTCTAAGCGTCGCGGTGGTGGTGAGTGTGTCGATTTACGCGATTGGTCAAATCGCACTCCCATTTCTTCCAGTATTTCTTTCAGTCGCTGCCCGTTTTGCTGTTATGTATTTTTTGCTATTACCCGACTGCGCAGCGATGCTCACCGCGTGCGTGGTTAATGTTTCCTATGGATTTATCCTCAATTTTAACTACAACCTGGCCGTCGCAAACTGGAGGGCGCTCAACGTGGCGGAGAAGTGTGCAGCGAAGGGGAAAATTGCAAACGTTGGCGACGAGAAATTTAAAAAACATATTGCTGAGCTTAGGGCACTGTTTGCAAAAAATTCCGAAATCGCTGACCATATGCGGGTTTTGGAGGACATAGATGATGCGATTGCGGCCCAAGAAAAAGTGTTTCTGACGGCTAGGGGTGTCGACGCCAAAACAGAAGTTGCGATCTGCATTAAAAAGCTAGAGGAAAGACGCGATAAATATACACGCAGGCGTATGAATTGGAAAGTGGCCAAGGCTCTATTGGATGTGAACAAAGCAATAGAGCTGAAGGGTGCAAAAGTCGGTGATGTGGTTCTCACGCTTTTATTTGTAAGACTTTTATTGGACGTGGCGGCGCCTAGCATATTTAAATTAAAGCTATCGAGCGGCGAACTTTCAATGGCAGCGAAGCATCTTGATGATGCATTGAAGTGCTTTGGCGTAGAATCGTCTATGGTCTATGAATGTACCAAATATGGGCCAGTTGGTGTTTTTCCTGAAACGTATAGCCCGAGCCCAATTTCAATCATGCCTACGGCGCGTCGCTTTAGCGGCGGCCACTCCGCTAGGAGATAGCTTTTTGTGCGGCCGGAGGTGGTACTGCATTTTTGCCGCTGCCATTCCCGCTCCCTCTGCCGCTGAATTGTCAGTTTATTGCGTGGGGCAGTTGGCGCCTGGGAAGTTGGCAGGCAAGAGTGCCCACAAAAATTTTCTAAAATGTATGGACACGGGCTAGGCTGGCCCCACTATATGCAGGTGGCGCAGTTTCTGCGCCACTAGGAGTAGTATGAAAGATCAGATCCAGTTGCCGTCTCACCGCGGCGCAAAATTTATTTGCTCCGAGGAGCAGCTGCTGGAGCACGTGCATGAAATTTTAGTGCGATGCGGTTCCGCGACTGGAGAATTTGGCTCCAAGGAGGCATGGGACCTGTCGCGCGGCGTCATCGGGTCCGTTTGGCGCTACGGGATGGCCGAATACGTTTCCGTTGAGGAGGTTGAGCGATTAATAGAAAGGGCGCTGATGCGGTCGCCCTACGAAGGCAGCGCCAGGGCATTTGTTCTTGAGGTAAATCGCATCGCCGGAGAGCGAAAAATCTCCACGGAGGCTGACATTTCCAGGGTGGACGAGTATCTTTCCAGGGCCGACTGGCGCGTGCGGGAAAATAGCAACATGACCTATTCGCTGCAGGGGCTGAACCAATATTTGGCCGGGGCGCCGAGCCAGTCCTACTGGCTCAACAAGGTATATGGCACTTCCATTCGGGAGGCCCATGAAAATGGCGATTTTCACATTCACGATTTGACGCTGCTATCCGTCTACTGCGTCGGATGGGATCTGGCAGATTTGCTGATGAGGGGATTTTGCGGCGTATGCGGGAAATTGGAGGCCAAGCCGCCGAAGCATTTCCGTACCGCTCTCGGGCAGGTGGTTAATTTCTTTTATACCCTGCAGGGGGAGGCGGCCGGAGCCCAAGCCTTTTCCAATTTCGACACGCTGCTTGCGCCATTCATAGCGATGGACGGCCTTGATTTCAAGGCCGTAAAGCAGGCGCTGCAGGAATTCATTTTTAACGTAAATGTGCCGACGCGCGTCGGTTTCCAAACGCCATTCACGAATGTCACTCTCGACCTTACGTGCCCAAAGCATCTGCGCGACGAAGCTGTTGTTTGGGGAGGTGCGCTGCTGGACAGCTGCTACGGCGATTACCAGCGGGAGATGGACATGTTCAATGGAGCGCTCTTCGAAGTTATGGGGGAGGGCGATGCCCACGGACGCGTTTTCACATTTCCGATTCCAACCATTAATATCGGCAAAGATTTCGACTGGGATAACGGGAATTTGGCCGGCCTCTGGGCCATGACTGGCAAGTACGGAATACCATATTTTTCAAACTTTGTGAATTCCGACATGAGCCCGGAGGACACGCGCTCCATGTGTTGCCGCCTCCGCATCGACAACACGCAGCTTATGAAGCGCGGCGGCGGGCTTTTTGGCGCGAACCCACTAACGGGATCCGTTGGTGTGGTGACGCTCAACATGCCGCGCTTGGCCTTTCTTTCGAATGGCGAGGATGATTTTCGCAGCCGCCTTGCCGGCCTGATGGATCTCGCCAAGGAGAGTCTCGAGATAAAGAGAAAATTTCTCGAAAAATTGACGGATGGGAATCTCTATCCATACACCACCTATTACCTGTCGTCAATTCGCGCCCGCCTGGGATCCCATTGGAAGAATCATTTTTCCACCATAGGTCTCGTCGGCATGAATGAGGCGTGCGTCAACTTGCTCGGAGAGGACATCACGTCCGAAGCGGGCCGCTCATTCGCCATCCGCACGTTGGATTTCATGAGGGATCGCATCGTCGCGTTCCAGGGGGAGACCGGCAATCACTATAACCTTGAAGCTACTCCCGCCGAGGGCACTTCGTTTCGTCTGGCCCGGAAGGACCGCAGCACCTACGGCCAACGCATAGCGGCGGCCAACGACGGCGGCTCGATGGCGAATGGGGCGCCATTTTACACCAATTCCGTTCACGCGCCGGTCAATGCCTTCGATGACATTTTCGATCTGCTGGACCACCAGGATGAACTCCAGACGAAATTTACGGGAGGGACCGTTGTGCATCTGTTTCTCGGGGAGCGCATAGATGACGGCGAAACCGTTAAAAAACTGGTGCGCACCATAGCGGAGAAATACCGGCTGCCATATTTTTCCCTCACCCCAACTTTTTCCGTGTGTCCGTCCTGCGGCTACATCGTCGGCGAGCGGCCGCAGTGCCCTCACTGCGAAAAGGCAACGGAAGTCTATTCGCGCATCGTTGGCTATTTGCGGCCGGTGCAGCAGTGGAATGACGGGAAGCAGTGCGAGTTCAAATTGCGAAAAAACCTGACGTTCTGAGTGCGATCTGGAGGCGCCGCGCAGCAGCATTGCGCTGCTTTCGCCATAGCAATTCGCGGCGCCTCTGCGGAATGGAGGCCCCTACGCTGCGCTTTTCATTTCTCCTGGCTGGGGCCCGGCGGCGCAATATTCACGTACCGCCCCGTTTCCCCTAAAAATTGCTTCGACGAAGGCGTCATAGCGGCCAAAGACGACAGAGTCCGAGAAATTTTCAATGGAATCCTTCCGCGCTTCGTCGCCAAGTTTTTTCAGTCGATCCCTGTCCAGCAGCAATTTAACGGCCTCTGCCGCCAGCGCATTTTCGTCATCGGGCGGAACGGTGACTGCGCCGCGCCGTAGCGTTGTCAGGTATGGCATGCTCGTGCTTAATATCGGCACTCCGAACGCCTTAGCCTCGGTGGCCGCGCACAGATATCCTTCGATCGAGGAGCTGCACAGCAGCAGATCGCCGGAACTGTAGTAGGGAGTCAAATCCTTTTGGAATTCGTGAATTTGCACGGCGTGGCCTATGCGCAGGCGTCTGATCAAGTTTTTGCAGTCGCGACAGCATTTGGCGTAGATCCCTCCGCATTCGCCCGCCATAACTAGACGTGCATCTGGGATTTTCTTGAGGACTTTTGCGAAGGCGCGGATGGCCATTTCGGGACGCTTGTGGCTGCTGGCGAAACGGCCAATCCAGAGAATTGTCTTGCCGTTCAGTGGCGCCCGCTTCGTATTTTCCGCATTGAAGATGACTGGATTTGCTAGGCAGGTGCAGTTTTCGAGGCCGTCCGCGCGCCATTGGTCCAATTCATCGTTCGTTAGGCAGCGGAGGCCGTCGCAAATGCTATAGATGGCAGCGCAGTGTTTGTTTTTCTCGTCGCGTCTTTCAAATGGTGCGGGACGGCGTGGTCCCCCATGTTCTTCGGCCAGGATGCGCGCGCCGAGCAGTTTCAGCAGCAGAATGTCCCGGTAGTTCTCTATTTCCCAGTATTGCGGGCAGATAATTAGATCTTGGGGATGATCTTCCATCTGTTTTCGCCAGTCGATGGGCGCGTCCACCGGAACCAATTCGACGGCCGGGTGCAGCGCGTAGTCGATGGAGCCGTGCTGGCTACTGTCTATGAAGATGGTGACGTGAAAATTTTCTTTGGCGGCGAAATGGTTCGCCAACAGCTGCACTACACGTTCCGCGCCACCGTGTGACAAAACGTGTATTCGCAAGGCCAGTCGAATTTTTTCGCCGTCGGCGATTGGCTTCGGCTCTGGAAAGTCCAAGTGGGGTGCCGCTAGGCAGAACCACTTCCAGTGTTTGCGGATGAGAGGCTCAAGGATGCCGTAGTGTTCCTCGGCTGGCACCGTTGCCAGGTGGGCTTTCAGGGTCGCCACGCCGTCTTCCACCTTGGCGGAGAACAGATTGGGATAGAGCAGCTCCAGCGGCGTCAATTTTGCCGACTTCCCGTTATTTTTTCCTGTAATGGACTGCGCCGCTGCTCCAAGTGCTACAGAAATGGGCGTTTCATTTTCCCTGCGCCGCCGATCAGCGGCCGCGACGGCCCATTGGTCATCGCCATTCCCAGTTCCAGCTGCTACTCTCTCTCTCTCTCTCTCTAGGGTAATAGGGTCTTGCCCGAGAACTTTCACCACAAACTCTGTCGGCCACAATCGAGTTTAGGGGCTCGGCGAGCCCACCGCAAGGCGATTGTAAATTTGGTAAATTTTCGCTAATCGTGGTCCGTGTTGGCCCAGGATTTCCGCGGCCCACACAAATTAACGTTTACAAAATAAAAATTATCCGCAAAAATGCGCTGCCTTTTAATCGGTAGCGATTTTCCGGACTTAGAGCTTGTCTTCGCGCCGTTTTTTTCAGAATGCACCAGCACATGGAAGATGGAGAAGCTGAGTTAGCCGCGACTGCAGTTGGCGAACCGCACGCCAAGGGAAGCTGCGCCGTGCCAGTTCGCGTTTCCCGCGAAGCTCTAGTGGCCGCTGCTCGCGCCCAAAAGGTTACGTCCGAGAAGGCGCTTGTCAGGTCCGAAATTTTGGAGTCGACAGACGGTGACGAGGGCAAAACGCTCCAGGAGCGCATCGGAGGATTAGTTTCACTCGCGAAGGAGCAGGGCTATGTGTCCTTTGATGACATAAACCAATCGCTCGGCGATGACGACGACATCTCGGAAGTTGACGTTGAGAACATAATTAACATACTGGAAAACTTAGACGTCCAGGTGCTCGATTCCGACGAGGTGCTCAAGCACGAGCAGAGCGACAAGGAAAAACTTGAGCAGCGCATCTACGACGACCAGATAGATACGGCCAACGAGGATCCCATTCGCACCTATCTGCGGCAGATGGGTAAGGTGCCGCTTCTGACGCGTGATCAAGAGGTGGGCATTTCGAAGCGCATAGAGTCAGCTGAGCAGAAGGCTCAGGATGAGCTTTTCTCCATACGCTTCACTGTCGATTACCAGCTGCAACTTGCGGCCAAGCTGATGCGCAGAGAGGAGCGCTTCGACCAGGTCGTGCTCGACAAAAAAATTGCCAGCCGCGAGGCCTACTACGATATGTTGCCGCGGCTCATACAGGATAGCGGCACTCTCCTCGGCAGGCTCGATGAGTTGGTGCGCGAGCGCGATGGCGCTTCGGACGAGGAGCTGCGGAAGAAGATCGCTCTGCGCGCCAAAAACTACGAGGCGCAGCTAAAGCAAATACTCAAACGGTTTTGCTTTAAAATGAAGCTCTTCGAGGACTACCTTAGCGAGAAGGGGCCGCTCCTGCGCCGCATCAGGAGGGATTTGGATCTTGTCGAACTGGACAAGCGTAGACCCGTCCGCAAGCAGGAGCTGCAGCAGGTGGAGAAGGACTTGCTGGATTTTCGCTCGGAGTACCGAACGGAGCCGTCCAAGCTATTCGACGTGCTTAAGCGATTTCGCCAGCACATGAAGATGTTGCACCAGGCGAAAACGGAAATGGTCGAGGCCAATTTGCGGTTGGTCATAAGCATAGCCAAAAAGTATACCAATCGCGGCCTATCATTCCTCGACCTCATTCAGGAGGGCAATATGGGGCTGATAAAGGCGGTCGATAAGTTCGAATACCGCCGCGGCTACAAATTTTCCACCTACGCCACCTGGTGGATACGGCAAGCCATAACGCGATCCATCGCCGATCAGGCCAGGACAATTCGCATTCCCGTCCACATGATCGAGACCATCAATAGGGTGATGCAGGTGCAGAAGCAATTGCTCCAGGAGCTCGGCCACGAGCCGTCACCGGAAGAGGTGTCCCACGAGCTGGACATGCCAATTGAGAGGGTGCAAAACATCATGAAGATGGCGCAGCAGCCCATTTCGCTGCAAAGTCCCGTTGGCGACGGTGAGGATTCCTGCTTCGGCGACTTCATAGAGGATAAATCTGCCGAGGATCCTCAGACTACCGCCGCCAGCAGTTTGCTGCGGGAAAAATTGCGGGAGATTTTGGTTACGCTTTCGGAGCGGGAGCAAAAAGTTCTTTTTCTGCGCTTTGGGTTGGACGACGGCTATAGCCGCACATTGGAAGAGGTCGGCCAGCAATTTAATGTGACGCGGGAGCGCATTAGGCAAATTGAGGCAAAAGCGCTACGCAAAATGCGCCATCCAACGCGCATACGGCAACTGAACGGCTTTTTCGAAGCCACCATCAAGGTGGGCCGCGAGGGTTTTGACGATTTTAAAAAATCACGCTAGACGACGGAAGTCATGGCGCTGAGCATGTTCGATTTTTGCAATTATCGCCTCTGTAGATTGCGAATTGGCCATGATCAATTGCCATTGAGCCGCAGATTCCATGTTGACATGCCGTTTGGCGTTCTCAGATTGCGCTCCAGTGGGCCATGCGAATACATTGGAATTGAAGGGCAATATTCCAAGCGGAATGCCATTCGATGGGGTCTTTTTGCTGAGGAGTGTCTCGCGAAGAACGGCGAAGAATGGTAGGCCGTTTCTTTCCGTCGAAGTTGGTGATCGATTTGGCTCATTTTCCTGCAACATATTCGAGGATGGCGACGGCTATGTGCTGCTGCAAAATGCGGCCGTTGGAACCATATTGCTTCTATCGGGCGTCACCGAGCAATTTAACGAACGTTTTAGTCCGCGCGTCCAATCGATAAGGCGCTTGAGCCCGGCCGAGGCGAAATCTAGCGGTTTCGACAAGGCGCTCTACGGCGGACCGAAGGAGACGCAGGATGTACTGCAAAAGGAATTTGACGACTATGTGGCCCGCATAGCCAATGAAAAACTGCAAAAAACTGTGCGCGCGGCCATAGGGGAGGTTGCCGCCGCATTTTCGACCGGTACGGCAGCCATCAGCATGCACCACGCATACCGCTGCGGTTTGCTCGAGCATTCGGTCCACGTTGCGAGGGCCGGCGTATCGCTTTTGCCGCACTATCCATTTCTGAATGCCGATTTGGCCATCGCCGGCATGCTGCTTCACGATGTCGGAAAGGCGCTTGAATATTGCGGAGAAGGAGCCTACGAGCGCACGAAAATTGGCATTCTCCAGGGACACGTTGTCCTCGGCTACCGCATCGTGCGCAAGGCGGCCATTGGGGCACAGCTGGAGGACGACCTCCTCATCCAATTGGAGCACATCATTCTCTCCCATCAGGGCATGCCCGAGTACGGAGCGGCCGTGCTGCCGGCGTCGCCGGAGGGTGTTTTTGTGGCGCTCGTCGACAATCTTGACGCAAAAATGGCGATGGTGGAGAAGGCGTTGGACTGCACGGCTTCCACTTCAGCTTTCAGCGAAAAGGTGCCGGGGCTCGAGAGTGCGCGCGTGTACGTTGGCGGCCGCTAGATGCCGCAGCAGCGTTGCGCGCCAATGGAAAAAATTAAATGGCATGGCGAGTGCCGTAGGCGGAAATCCAGACTAGGATTTTTGGCTGCCAAGCCAATCTCAGCTGTGTCGATTTGTTTATCTTTTTGTCCGCTAGCACTTTAAGCGTTTCGCAATGGGAAATTAATTTTGCAGCCGCTGCCGAAAACCGTGGCGACGGCGGTGCCGTTGGCGATGGCGCGATTGCGCCGGCCGAAGCGGGCAAAAAGATTTGAAGAAAAATGGGTTTACTTCCCGGCCGCCACTTTTTTATTTGCACTACAATTATGGGCGATGAAGGTGCTTTGGAGGGGAATCTGCTGGTGGCGCAGTCCGGTGGTCCTACGGTTGTAATTAATGCGACGTTGGCCGGCGTGGTGCAGGAAGCCCTTAATCATCCGTGTATCGAGGAAATTTACGGTGCCGCCTACGGATTGCGCGGCATGCTTTCCGGCAGCTTTATTGATCTCGCCCAGGAGTCACAGCACGTCATACGGGGCCTGCGGCATACGCCCGGTGCGGCGCTTGGGAGCTGCCGCTACCGCTTCCAGGAAGCTGATTTGGCCGCGCTTTTTGACGTGCTGCAGAGCCGCAACATTCGCTACTTCATCTACATAGGAGGTAATGGATCCCAGCATATTGTTAGGCTGGTGAGCGACCACGCCAAAAAAATTGGCTACGGGATGCGCGCCATCGGCGTCCCAAAAACGATCGACAACGATCTGGTGGTCACGGACCATTCGCCCGGCTACGGCAGCGTCGTAAAGTATGTGGCCACCACGGCCAGGGAAATCGCCATCGACGATCAGTCGATGGGTGATTACGATCTCGTTTCAATTGTCGAAGTTATGGGGCGCGACAGCGGCTGGATAGCGGCAGGGTCAGTGCTAGCGCGCCACATGGGCACGCCATTTGACGCGCCGCACCTAATTTATATTCCCGAGCGTCCATTTCGCGATTCGGAATTTCTCGCGTCGGTGCAGCGCATTCTCGAAAGCAATCGCTACTGCCTTGTTGTGGTTTCTGAGGGCATCAGAAACGAAGCCGGCGACTATGTGCGCACGAGTGGCATAAAGGATCCTCTCGGCAGAACTGAATTGGGTGGAGCCGCTGAGCACTTGCAGTCCCTAGTGGAACAGTACCTAAAAATCAAATCGCGCACCACTAAGTTGGGCATTTCGCAGCGCAGTGCGGCCCATTGCTCATCGCAGCGAGATAACGACGAAGCTCATCAGTGCGGTGTGCGGGCCGCACGTGGCGCCGTCAACGGTGAAAGTGGCAAGATGGTAACCATAGTGCGCGAGGGTGATTCGCCCTACTGCGTTTCCTATGGATTTACGCCACTTGAGGACGTTGCCGGCAAAGTGAAGGAATTTCCGGCGGCGTGGATTGACGAGAGTGGGTCGATGATTTCAAGCAATTTTTTTCGCTATGTTGCTCCGCTCATCCAGGGCGAAGTGAACGTGCCGTTCAAGGGCGGTGTGCCTGAGTACGTGCTTTTGGATGGCGCAAAAAAGGCTGAGGAAAACCTTTTTCGCCGCAAGAGCGAGATTCGCTGAGCTGCGAAAATGTCTGATAAGTTGTTGTTGACAAATGCGTTAATCTTTGGCAGCAGAGGTGAATGGCCAATGCATATTCTGTAGCTGGTGGTACCGGGTCCACAGATGCGATTTATGGCGGGAATGCCCTTGATCGTTACGGGAACAATCGACATATTGTTTGCGTTGTAGTTGGGAGAGAACGCAAACGAGTGTTTGCTGCCATCCCAATCCATAGTGGCGAATCGAACGATGGCGTCAGATGGATGTTTGTGCACTACGCCGCGCTGCGTCTTAGCGGCCCATTGATGCCACTAAACGGGCGTGGCGGCAAACTTGATCCGGCTTTTTTTTGCCGCGAAGGCGGATTGCACCACTACATACATGTCTGGAGTCTAGCAGGTGTCCTATTTTTTACGTTCCCCTTATTCGCTGACCAACAATTTCCGTTTTTGAGTTTGGCGGCTAGCGCACTTGCACATCCCGAGGTGGTCGCTGCAAAATTGTTGCCGTCGGGAGTGCCGCAGCCGAGGACTTCCCGCGGAGCGAAGGCTAATCCAACTAGTGGAGATGCGATGGAACGGAAATCTTTCCGCGGGAAAGTGTCTCGCGTCTACGGTAAAAGATGGGAGCAGCACGGAGACCGCGACTCAAGGGATGGCGGACGACGCTAGGGCCGCTTTTTCGCGACTGTTCGGATGCCGCGCCAATCGCCGCGTCAATTGCCGGCATG
>JAIRXB010000019.1 GCA_031268535.1 Puniceicoccales bacterium
GCCGAACCGTTCGCCAAGATCGCCGTGGCCCCCGGGGCGGCGGTGGTGATGGAAAATTCTCCGCCGTCGTGCTTTACGCTAAAAGATATGGGGGAGTTTCCCGAAAATGTTAGGGCGCCGCCACTCTTGCCTTTGGCACCATTTTGCCGGCGGCCGTGTTGCGCAGCGCCAATCTGCCGCTCTGTCCTTAGCCGCAGAAAATTTTCACGTTCCCAGTGGGACCGGACCGCTTGCGGCGATGAGCTCTATGGGGTCGCCTGCAAAATCTTGCGGCGAGATGTGATGTGATCGCTGCGTTGAAAATTGCCGCTGGGGGAGTCGATGGCGTAGGAGCCGCCGAATAGGCTCTAGGGGAAGGACATGCAGCCGACGGCTGCCGCAAGCGCCATTGCGCGCCATTTGCTTTTTGCATCCATCGGCTAGGGCGAGCCTAGGGAGCCGCCATCTCCTTTGCCGCCATTTTGTTGGGCATCGCCACGCTGACGTAATATTTTTGCCACCGTTGAAGTTGTGCTAAATCCGCTAAGGAAATTTACAAATTCTATTTTTGCGCCGACGGATTTCAGGGCTCGAAGCTCGTCAGAGTCTAAGTCGGAGACTGTCCTGTCCGATGCGCGCACGTAAACGTCGGGAGAAAGTGCACGAATTTCTTCCACTATGCGGGTGCCGTCAAAGATAAACACGCCGTCCACAAACCGCAATGAGCTAAGGGCATAGGCGCGCATGGTTTGGTCAATGATTGGCCTATGGGGCCCCTTTAGGGTTCGAACGCTGCCGTCCGAATTGAGTGCCACCAGGAGTTTGTCGCTGAATCGGGCGGCCTGCTCCAGAAGGAAAATGTGCCCAGGGTGCAGCAGGTCGAAGCAGCCATTTGTCAGTGTGACGCGGTTGCCGAGCCGTTTCCACGATTCTCGCAGTGCGCAAATGTGTTTGAACGATGGAATTTCCCATCGCCATTCGTTGCCACTCATCGCTCGCAGCTTACGTGATCTACGGCCGCGGCGCAGACGCTGCCGTGCTGCGGCGCAACTTTTCCGCAGTTGCCTTTGCGAAAATCTATCAGTTCGGCCTGCACGACCCTGTTGCCATCTCGGCAAAAGAGGCCGAGACGGACGGCGATGTCGCACGGTTGCTGCAGCGGAAGCGCGTCGGAGCGGCTCCAGGCAACTCCACGCACGATGCCGTCGCCTCCGCGAAATGCAAAATTGAAGTGTTGGCCGCGACTGCCAAATATTCGCGCCTGCGACAAAAAGCGGACGCCGCGAATGGCGAAAATCGGCTGCTGATTTCCGCTGCCGTATGGCTCCAATTTGCGAAGCTGGTGCACAAATGCTTCCGTAACGTCACTGGGTTCTATCCATTCGGCGATCTCCAAGTCGTTGGCGACGTCGATAATTTTCAGCGCCTCACTGACATGAACTTCAAACGCTTCGCGAAATCTATCCACATTGCAGGCCGGCATGCCGATGCCGGCGGCTAGCGGATGTCCGCCCCAGGCTCCAAGATAGCTGGAGCATTTCGATAGCAAGTCGACTAGGTTAAGGCCGTTTACGCAGCGCCCAGAGCCCTTCGCCGTGTTATTGCCATCCTTGCTGAGGACGACGCACGGTTTTCTGTAGCGCTGCATAAGTTTGCCGGCCACAATGCCTATGACGCCGGTGTGCCAGCTGTCGTTGAATAGGACTATGGAGTTGCTGCCGGCGTAGTTGTCGTCGACCATGCGGCTCGCTTCCTCCGTTATTTCGGACTCTATGCGCTGCCGTTCGGCGTTCATCTTTGTCAGCTGGTCAGCTATCTCTTTCGCCCTGTCGAAGTCCTCCGTTAAAAACATCTCCACCGGCAACGTTGCGTCCGCAATGCGGCCGCTGGCGTTAATGCGTGGACAAACCTTAAAGGAAAGGTCCGTGGCGCTAAATGTTTTTCCGCGTTCGGCTATTACCTGCTCCACTATGGCCCGCGTGCCAACGCGCCAAGGATTTTGCAATTCCTTGAGGCCGTGGCGCACGAAAATTCTATTTTCGCCGACAAGTGGAACTACGTCCGCTACGGTGGCTAGGGTTACGAGGTCCAATTGGCCGCGAAGATTGTAGGTGAGGGCTTTGCCGTTACCCATTTCCCGTAAAATTTTGAGCAATCCGTAGATGCATTTGAAAACCAATCCGCCTGTGCAGAAAATTTCGTTATTCGATCCTTCGCTGCCGCAAAAGGCGTTAGGGTTTACCAGCAGCAGTCCATCGTCTATGGGGCGCGTCGCGCGGTGGTGATCTATTACGATCGGTAAGCTGCCGCGTTCGCGAACCCACTGAAGCTGCTCCGTCGAGTTTGTGGCGCAGTCTAGGGCTATGAAAATGTCTGGCGCACCATTGGAAAATGTCCGCTCGAGGACCGGCTGCGACAGTCCGTAGCCCTCCGTAAATCGACGCGGTATGTAGTAGTTGACCGAGGCGCCAAAGTGCCGAAGCGCATAAACCATCAGAGCCGTCGACGTGATGCCGTCCACGTCGTAGTCGCCGATGACGGCGATGGATTCACCGTTCTCAATGGCCAACGCAAGCCGTTCCATTGACTTTTTCAGCCGTGGAATTTTAAATGGATCCTCCAGATTGCTCAGATGCGGCTCCAAAAAAAACCTTGCCGAGCGGGGATCTCCGTGGCCACGAGCGGCAAGCAGCTTTGCGGAAATTTTCGGAATGCGCAGCAAATGGCTAAGTCTTTCCACCTCAACTGGATCGACGGCCAGCTCCTTCCAATTCAATGACCCATACATTTTTTCGAAAAGTACTCACGGTCCATTGCACTTGCAACTACTAATTTATCCTTTACTCGGTAAGGATTTTTAAAAGCCTCCCGCCCATGGCGGCCGTTTTCAGCAGCTTTCTTAAGTTATTCATCGTGGCGTCGCCGCCATCGGCGGTGGCCGTATTGCTTGCGCTGACGGCGCGCCATAGCGATGGCGAGCGCATGCGCGCTGCGTCAATCTCCTGTGCGGTTGCATTTTCCGTATTGATCTGCGTTGCGCTGACCGGTCCGTTGATCTTTGACTTTTTTGGCGTATCGCTGCAGGCCTTCAAGGTCGCAGGCGGACTTTTCCTTGTCTACGTTGGCGTAGGGACCATTTCCGGAAGTGGCGGTGGCGAAATGGAAAAGAGCGGATCTTCAAAGCCGCCGGATATTTTTTCTTTCGCCATCACTCCACTTGGTGTGCCACTAATCTGCGGTCCCGGAATGATCTCGACTGTCCTGCTTTTCGGCTTAGATATGGCTGGAATTTCCGGTCGACTCTCCCTGTGCCTGTCTTTGGTGCTTACATTTGCCCTGCTCTACTCCATATTGCTGCTCTGCTCGAAATTTGCTTCGAAGATTCCTCCGTTCGCCCTGGATTTGGCCAGCAAATTGACTGGCGTGTTCATTCTGTCCCTTGGTTCGTCAATTGTGCTTAGCGGCATTAGCGTTTTCCTGCAGCGGGGAGCAGCCGCATAGGCAGCCAGCGCGCGCGAAGTCGTGTAAATCGCAGAGAAGGGAGAGGGCGCAGCCGATTTCGCCGGTGAAATCGTCGCATGTCCTCCAGCGTGTTCCGTAGGAAATTGCATTTCCTCCGATCCGCAAAACGCCTCGCCGCTTTGGCGACGACCACAGGTTAGCGATGGCTAGGCGGTACTCTTCGAAGCGCAAAAAATTTCGAGCCATTAGATGTTCGCTGCAGCTGACTGCGATGGAGTCTTTTCCTGCGCCATCCTTTGCGGCAATGGCGACTGTCCCAAAAAATTGTCCAATGGCGCTGCAGAATGATTTTCGCCGCAACTCCATGCGCAGGTCTTGGGGAAGCGGAGAGTTGGAGATCAGCCTAATGGTGCAGCGATTTCCGGTCGAAGTGGTGGTCCGGCGGCTCATCTGAAATATTTCAAATTTTCGCCAGCGGAATGTGCCAGCCGCTAGCAAGCCACGCCCCTTTACCGTTGATTTTGCGCAACCGGAAAGCAATGCGCAGACATCGGCCATGGATTTTCTTGCCGCTCGCCTCGCCTTTAGGTGACGATGCAGAAGCAGCGCAATGGTGACCGAAAGGACAACCGCAATTGCCGACGGCCCGACTATTGTGGGGAGCATTGCTGCCTGGCTGCGTTCAAAATTTCAGCGGGCGTTGCGACCGCAGTACCAAATTTTCCGACGACGATGCCGGCCGCCGCATTGGCGAAATGCACTGCCTCCTCCAGGGAGTGGCCGCTCGCTAGCGCGACGGAAAGTGTGGCAATTACGGTGTCTCCGGCGCCCGATACGTCGAACACCTCTTTGGCTGACGTCGGCACCTTTTTGGACATTTGCCCGTCCCTGGCAATCAGCATGCCTTCGGGGCCGAGCGTGATGACCAAATTTTTTACGGCATGTTTGCCGTAAATTGCTTTGCAGGTTAGCGGCCAATTGGGAGTTCCATGCGGGTCGTGGCCGGACATGACCCTAGCTTCGGCGGCATTCGGAGTGAGCAAATCGGCGCCTCCGTATTGGAGCGGCCTGTTTGGTTTTGGATCTGCCGCCACAAAGCAGGATTTAGCTTTGGCGGCCTTGATGATGCGATTAATCACCGGCTGCGTCAGGGTGCCTTTGGCGTAGTCGGAGAGGATTAGCACGTCGGCGCTGTCAAGTGCCTTTTCGATCAAATCGAGGTGGTGCGCCTTGTTGACGGCGTAGCTGTCGGCGGGACGCTCTCTGTCTACGCGGCACACCTGCTGCCGTCCGGCGACGATGCGCGTTTTGCAAATTGTAGAAATTGAAGATTCGTGAAAGGATCCGTCGAAGAGAATATTACATTCCGCCAGCAGATTTTGGAGTCGGTCGCCCATTTGGTCATTGCCGACCAGTCCGGCCACCTCGACCATGACGCCGAGGGCTGCGAGATTTCTCGCCACGTTGGCGGCGCCTCCAAGCATCCACACGTCTTCGCGCGCCAACACTACCGGAACTGGAGCTTCAGGAGAGAGGCGGTAGACGTCTCCGATGACGTAGTGGTCCAGCATCACGTCGCCAAAGACCAGGACGCGTAGCCCGCTGGCCCTATTTAAAATCGCCTGCAGAAGCGTTTGCATGCGCAGCCGTTTATGGGATACATTTACAAAGAGCAACTCTTTTTTGCTGCCGGCGTCCGCCGGCTGGCGAAAAATTGGACGCCTCTAGCAGATTTTTCGCGAAATGTCATGGATCTTGTGGGCGATCTGCTCAAACAGTTCGTCGCGCGGGTGGTTCAGGGCAAAAAAAATGGCGCGAACGGAGCCGTAGTTTAGCGTTTTCAAAAAAGCGATGCGCATTTTTAGCGTTGGACCTTTTATGCGCAAGTAGGTGGCAATGGCAGTGCATAGGATTTCGCGTCCGCCGGAATGTATTAGTTCGTTCTTAATTTTGCTGTGCCGGTGCATAGAATTTTCCGAATTCACTCCTTCCATAATTGCGTCGCAGCCTGCGGAAAAAAGTTCCAACTCAGCATTCGACAATGTGCCTTCAAGGGGGCCCATGGCCAAATGATAAATTTTGCCAATGGGGCGCGCAATGTGAATTTTGGCGCATCCATCTATTGCGTTCGGAAGCAAAGAATTTTTTTTTTGCGTTTGAAGGATTTTTTTGGGCCCGGAGCGGCGGCCGAACAGGCGAAGTTGCCTAGTGGCGACACGCTAGGCAGATGGATTTTGCCTAAGTTAAACGTTCGTTGATCATTTGGCCATAGGCGCGCAATTTTTTGCCGATCTTTGCCGCCAAATTGGAATTCTAATGGGCACCCTAGGACTCTTCTGTGGAGGGGCGCATCGAGCCGGTTTTTGCGTAGGCTCTATGGACTGCAAATGCGCGGTCAATGTCAATGCCTACGCGCCCTTCGGGGCTGTGATTCATGGCGTCCAGCAGCATTGGGCGAAAGTCTGGGTGGGCGCAATTGTCAATGATTAGTTTGGCCCTTTCACGCGGCCCTCTGCCGCGCAAATCCGCAATGCCCCACTCCGTTGCAAAAATTTGCGTATCGTGCTCCGTGTGGTCAATGTGCGAGCAAAGTGGGACAACGCAGCTAACGGAGCCGCCCTTAGCTATGGATGGCGTTGCGAAAATTGATATGCAGCAGTTGCGCGTAAAGTCGCCTGAACCTCCTATGCCGTTAATTATGTGGGATCCGCACACGTGTGTGCTATTCACGTTTCCCCAGATGTCCACCTCAAGGGCCGTATTAATGCCTATTAGCCCTAGTCGGCGAATTACTTCCGGATGGTTCGTGATTTCCTGCGGTCTCAGCACAAGTTTTCTTCTGTAGGTGGCCAGATCTCCATAGACGCGCTGCAGCACGTTTGGAGATAGGGCAAGGCCGGCGCTGCTGGCGAAGCGAATTTGTCCAGATTCGATGCCTTCGAATGCCGTGTCCTGGAGCAATTCGGAGTACATGTCGAATGGTGGAAAGGCCTGATTCGAGCACAGTTCAGCCATTAGCGCATTTGACACATTCCCGACGCCCGCCTGGAGCGGCAAAAATTCTGGCGGAATGCGCCCCTTTAGCCGTTCGTTTAGGAGAAACTCCACGATGTTGCCGCCAATTTTTTTGGATATGTCGTCGACCGGTTGAAATGGCGGAGGGGCGTCGGGCATGTTTGTGCGCACCACGGCGATAATTTTCTTTGGATCAACCTGCAGCAGCGTGGCTCCAATGCGGTCTGATGAGCGATAGATCGGCACTTCCCGCGTGTTTGGAGGGGCGGCTAGCTCGTATATGTCGTGTAGCCCTTCCAGGCTGTCTGGGTGGTAGGCGTTTATTTCAATGATGATGGCCCGCGCAAGCCTGGCGAAGGTTGGCACTGCACCAACGGAGCTGGTGAGTAAAATTCTGCCGTCTCCACTGACGGCGGCCGCTTCAAATATGGCGAAGTCTATGGCGCCCAGTGCGCCCGATTTGAGCAGCGGCATCATGGTGGACAGGTGCATGTCCACAAACTCCACGGAGCGGCAGTTGATCTGTTTGCGCAGCGTTGAGCTGGATTGGTATGGGACGCGGTAGGAGATTGCTCCTACGGACGCCAGTGCCTCGTCCACGTTGGCGTCCGTTGATGCACTTGAAAGTAGGCGAATGCGGAATGGATCTCCTGGGCCGTTCCCAATTCTGTCGGCAAGCGCCCTAGTTACCGCCTTTACGGATCCTGCCGGAGTAAATCCACCTACGGCTATTGTTTGCCCAGTGCGGATTAGTGACGCGGCTTCGTCTGCTGATAGTTCTTGAAATCTGTCTGCGCTAAAATGCACGGGCTTGTAGTAGGAGCAATTGGCGGCAGCGAAAAGACAATTCGCGGTGGAGATCTTTTGCCTTTTAGCCATTTGCCGTTGCGCATTTCTTTTCGGGTCCTAGCATTGGGTCGTGGCGGGTTGCGGAAAATTTGTTGGCGTGAAAGAGTCTCCAGTCGTCACCCTGTCGCTAGAGGAAGAGCGCAGATTGTTGCAATCAATCAAAACTGGCGATCTCCACGCAAGAGGTCGCATTGCCCTTTCCCAGGGTGGAATAATTCGCAAGCTCGCGCTGCGCTATGGACGTTTTGGGTTGCCGCTGGACGACCTAATCCAGGAGGGCTATTTGGCGGTTTTCCATGCGGTGGAGCTTTTCCAGCCGCGCGGGACTACCAGGTTGAGCACCTACGCCACTTGGTGGATCCGCCACTACATGCGCAGGGCGATTGCGTCGCAGCGCGGCCCAATAAGTTTCCCCATTAACATGCTCAAGGCGGATGGCGGGAAGTTCGTTGCGGAGCGGATCGACGATTGCGGCGGCGACAGCGGCGCAACGCAAACGCACATTCTGGGGTGCGTGTGCGGAATCATGCGACGACATGACGTTCAGGTTGAACAGCTTGTCGACGTTAGCCAGCCAACCCCGCTGGAGCATATTACGTCCAGCTCAATGCGAAACGCAATTCGCATGGGCGTTGAAAAACTGAATGCGGCCGAGGCGCAGGTGATTCGTCTCCGCTACGGCCTGGATGGGTCGGTGCCGATGACATTGGAGGGCATAGGGCGAAGTCGCGGGATTAGTCGCGAAAGCGTCCGTCTCATGGAGCGCTCCGCTCTGCGAAAACTGCGCGGGCTTTTCCGTATTCAGGGTTGACGGCCGTTGCGACTCTCCCCGCTGGCGCTCTATGGGTCATGAATTTTGCCGCCATTAGACGATTTGCCATTAGGGCCAAGTATCTACGAAGCACTTACATTTTTTTGGCGCTTTTCTCTCCAATAGGCTGCATGCGTCACGCTCGAATTCTCTATCCTTTTCTAGCATTTTTAAGTCCACTCTTATTTCTAACGCAGCATCTTCGCTTAGCAGTCCAAGGAAGTTTTCTAGATTCGCAAGAAAAGTTGTTTTGTCGCACTGCGGGGCGATGTGTACAATTCTAAGTTTACTAAAGGTTTCGTTGAATTCCTTCGGCATTGAGCTTCCTATGATGGGCACATATGTATCGCCGTAGATCTGGCTGCTTTGCTGCGTGTCGCCGCTGGGTTTAGTTGTGCCCGGAATTACTGCGGTATCACTTCCATTCCAATACATTATGAAGGCTGTTGAGGCCACTTTGCCGTCGACGTCACTGAATTTTACCGGATCTAATTTTGCCGTTTCGACGAGTACGGCCGTCGCCGTTTCAGGTTTGTTTGTAACCAGCTTCCTTAGCCATTTGTCCGCTATGGCGCCAACGTCTCCTCCGGGAACGTGGAATCGCCTAGCTATTGATTCTCTAGTGCCGCATGATTCGCGATCATGGCCGTCTTTGCTAAACAGGAAGTCCTTGAGGGCTTCGCCGCCCCCGCTTGCAAAAAAATTCCCGCAGACGAAATCCAATGCGGCCGCGACGAGTTCGCCATCTTTGTTTTCGAGCTTAGAGGAGACGGCGACCAGTGCGGTTTTCGCATCATCAATGGTCTTTCCGGGCACCAGATACATCTGGCCTTCTTCCGATTTGAAGACGTAGTGCAGCAAATCTCTAGCGGATAATTTATCGTTTCGCCACAGAGTTATGGCTCCGGAAAGAGTTTCCGGCATGGCGAAAACGTCTCGCGGGTGATCGTTTCCCATTAGCCTAGCCGCAGGTGAAAGCATAGCAAATTCATTTTAGGCCACGGTGGTGCCGCCGCCAAGAACATTCGCCCTATGGAGCTGCTATTTTTGCGATACATTTTGCCCGCAAACTTAATCGATTGGTGGCGAAAGGCGCAATTCGCCACGCCGGTGAATGCGCTTCGACTCGATGGCGGACCGTTCGGCTAGCTTGCCGCCTTTCGCGAGCACTCCATCAAGGCGGTGAAGGTGGCTTTTGGTTTGGCGCCAACGCTTTCCGACTAATTTTGCCGACGATTTTGCTTGATTATGCGTTGTGAACAATTTAGCAGACATCGAGATAGCGCCGGAATTGAGCATTTGGCAGCGATGGCGGTTGTGGGTGGTCGTCGCGGCCGCTGCGAGCGGTAGCCGTTGCAATTTGACGGCAAAAAATCGTTGACAGCCCTTTCCCGATCGCGGGGAATGGCCGTCTGCGCAGCTGGGCAACAACGATGGATGATACTGCGGTAGAACGTTTACTGGAAAAACACTCCTCCCTGGAGCGGCAGCGCGATCGCCTAAGTGCAATGCGTCCCGGTGTTTTTTGCCTCCATAGAACCTTTGGATTTGGCGAAATTGTTGAATACGATGACGTTGCAAGCAGAATTATTGTAAATTTTCACGAAAAGCCGCGCCATGCCATTGATCCGGTTTTCGCGTTGAAGCATTTGGCTGTGCTTGGCGAGGACCATTTGCTCGTACGCTTCAGGAAAGATCCGGCGTCCGTCAAGGCTTTGCTCAGGGATGATCCGGCGGCGGCTCTTCGCTCGGTGCTGGAGCAATTCCCCAGCAATAGGGCTACGCAGGCCGAAATCGGAGATGTTCTGCTGCAAATTATGAACGAGAAGGCCCTGAAAACCTGGTGGGCACGCGCGAAAAAGGAGGCACAGTTTGACCCGAACATTGCAGAACCGGAGCAGCGCGGCGGCTACTACGTTCTTCGTATGGAACCGCTTGAGCAGGTTGACGAGCTGCTTGATGGCGTCCTCATCGCCAAGCAACTGCCCAAAAAAATCCAGGCGGCCACTAAGCTGCTCTCGGACGCGAAATTTTGCGAACATCGAGACAAAATGTCCGCCGCTTACGATGAGCTGCTGCGGCAGCAGACGGCATCTTCCGCTAGCGCCGTAGAAAAACTTCAGCTTTTTTGGCTCTGCGAAGACTTTGCAAAAGTGCTTGAAGTGCCTCTTCCGGGTGATGTTTTGCTTGGCGACGCTCTCCGTTCGACGGATGAGTTAACTGACGTGGCCAACCTTCTTCCGGTCGGCCAGTTGCCGCGCCTTTTCGCGGCCATCAGGGAACTGCACGGGGAAAATTATTTTCAAACGGCGCTGGCATTTGTCAGAAGTTGCGGCGGTCGGGCCGTTAGCTGTGCCGTTGATTTCATTGTTAAAAACGGTGATGGCGATGAGCTTAGGCGCGTTTTGCAGTCGCTGCTGAGGGAGGGCTCCATGCGCGCTCCGCTTTTAGACTGGATCATCCGCAATCGCAAAAATAGGCGCTACGGAGACCTGCTGGGGCATCTCGTAGGTCCTGCGCTTTTCCGCGCCGCCATGACGGCCATAGATCATGAGGCCCTGAGGCGCAGCACAAACCGCAAAATTCCTTTGGCGGAGGCGATTGCCGGCGACAGCGATTTCGTCGATGAGGTTCTCGCCGACGAGCGCCAGGAGATGGCCAGGGATTTGGCGCAAATGGTTCTCGCCAACCAGGGTTTTGATTCGCTCACCAAAAGGTCCATCGTGGCGCGATTCATTCGCCATCACCCTGGGCTTCAAAAACTTCTCGATGGAGCACTCGACTCAGGCTATGGAGGCTCTGGCGAGGATGGCGTCCTAAAAGTTTCCCAGGAAAGTTTGAGTGCGGCCACTAGTGAATACGAGCGGCTTGTGACCGTGCGCATTCCGGAAAATACGGCTGCCGTGGAGGCGGCTCGCGAAGAGGGTGATCTGCGGGAAAACTCCATGTATAAAATGGCGCGGCAGGAGCAGGACATGCTTTTGGCGCTTAAGATGCAGATGGAGAAGGATTTGCTTCGCGCTCAGGTGGTTGATTTTTCGGCGGCCAGCGACGAAATTGTCACCATAGGGTCGGCAGTTATGCTGGCCGACGGCAAAGGTAAGAAGGAGCAAATTGTCGTTTTGGGCGCCTGGGACAGCAACCCTGAAAAAAAGATTATTTCCTACCTTACGCCGCTCGGCCGCAACATGCTAGGAAAGCGGCGCGGCGAAAGCGTGTCCGTTGATGGGAAGGCTTCGCGCGTCATTGCGGACATAAAACGTTGGGTGGACGTTGGCGGCAAATAGTTTGCTCTGGCGAAAATTGGAGGCGTGGCCCAATGGTGCTGCGAATTTTTGGCTCTAGTCTGCTAGCCGTTTCCGTGGCGCTTGCCCTGTGGCTTTTCGGTGAAACGGGCGCAGTGTTTCTGCTGAGCTTTTTCGCAGTCTGTTCCCAGTGCGAGCTTTGTCGGCTGATGGAGAGATTCCCGTCGAGGCCGGCCATTGCCAATCTGGTCTTTTGGACAATCGTCATTATGTTCGGATCGTGGTGCTTGCGTCCGCCGTGCCCGGGCGTTGGCCTGACGGCAATTGCGGCAATTTTCAGCACCGTTTGCGCCGTGCGCAAGCTGCAGCCGCGGCAGTTGCTGTCCCATTTGGCTCCGACGCTTTTTGCTCTTTTCTATGTGCCTTTTACGATGCAGTTCGGCACCATGATGTTGCGCGATGGCGGCACCGTCGGCCTCCATTTGCTCGGCTGGTCCATTGCCGTCAGTAAGCTGGGCGACATTGGCGGACTTTTCGTAGGCAGCCGCTGCGGAAGCCATCCGCTTGCCGCCGCCTACAGTCCCAAAAAGACATTGGAAGGTTTTTTTGGCGCCATAGCTCTGGCGACCGCCGGTGGCTTTTTGCTGTGTCTGCTGGCCAATCGCCATTGCCGCTTCCCGCTGTCGCCATTTTTGGCTACCGTCTTGGCTGCCGCCGCGGCCGTTGTGGGGGCCGTGGCCGACCTGTTCGAGTCGGCGCTTAAGCGGCAGAGCGGCCTAAAGGATTCCGGGAAAATGATCCCAGGCATTGGGGGCTGTCTCGACCTCTGCGACAGTCTTTTTTTCACATTGCCAATGCTTTACGTGGCGATGCAATTCTCTTGCTGCTTCGGATGAGCGCTAGGCGGACAGTCGTCCTGCTTGGCGCTAGCGGGTCCGTTGGGTCTAGCGTTCTGAATTTGCTGCGAAAACAGAGCGATAAATTTTGCCTGCTTGGATTTTCGGTGCACCGCAATGTTGAGATGGCTACGGCCATTGCGGCGGAATTTCGGCCGACCTATTGTGCTGTGAGCGGCCTAGGGGAAAGTGACTTTCCGCGACACCTTTCGCTAAAGTTTCTTCCGCTGTGTGAATTGGCTGCCATTGCGGAGGCCGATTGCGTCGCCATTGCCATCGGAGGAATTGCGGCGCTAGACCCGCTCATGGCGGCCATTGGGGCCGGAAAGTGCATAATATTGGCCAACAAGGAGTCTATCGTTTCCGCTGGTCCAATCGTTGGGGACGCGCTCTTGAAGTCAAAAGCGACTCTGCTTCCGGCAGATAGCGAACATTGCGGCATCTTCCAGTGCATGCGTGGCGATGGCGGATTTCGTGGCCTGTTTCGGAGGACTGAAACTGTTCGCCATGTTTGGCTAACTGCTTCTGGCGGTCCATTTTTTGACGCTGAAGGCGATCGTCTGAATGATGTGAAGCCCGCCGAGGCGCTTCGCCATCCCACCTGGTCCATGGGGGCAAAAATCTCAGTCGATTCGGCCACATTGGCCAACAAGGGATTGGAGGTGATTGAGGCCGGTTTCCTTTACGGTTTAAGTCCGGAAGAAATTTCCGTTGTCATCCACCGGCGCAGCCTGGTCCACGCCCTAGTAGAATTTTGCGACGGGTCGCTGCTGGCGCAAATGTCGCAGGCGTCAATGGAAATTCCTCTATCCTACTGCCTTAGCTATCCGGATCGCGCCGCAGCTCCAGAAAAGGCCTTTAATCCAGTTGACAGCGGACCGTTGGAGTTTCAGTACCCAAATCGCAAAAGTTTTCCATGTTTGGCGCTCGCGGAATCGGCGTTCCGCAATGGCCTTTCGGCCACCTGCGCCTTTGACGGGGCGAATTGTGCTGCGGTGGAGGCATTTATGCGAGAAGAGGTTCCATTTGGCGCAATTCCCATGGCCATTGGCCATGTGCTTCATAATCTTCCTCCGCAGCGTCTTAGCGACATTGAGTCCGCCAAGGAGTGCCATTGCGAAGCGAAGCGGAAGGCGGCGGAATTTCTAGGACGGCGTTTTTCCATTTGATGATTTTCATTTCCATTTGACATCGCGGCGGCGCGACTAGAAAGTAAGTGTCGATGGGTCAGGGCAATGAGCTGTTGCGGCAGATTCGCGATGAAATCAATGCGCTGAAACCGCGCGCCATCGAAGAAAATGTGGGCCACGTGCTTTCCGTCGCTGACGGTGTCGTCCGTGCCGGTGGACTGTCGCGCGTTCGACTCAATGAAGTTGTTTTATTCCAGGGTGGTTCAGTCGGAATGGCATTGAATCTGGAGGAGGATAACGTTGGGATAATTGTGCTGGACGACGACGTAAAAATCGCCGTCGGCGATGAGGTAAAGGCGGGCGGGTCACTGCTTTCCATGCCTGTTGGCATGGGGTTGCTGGGCCGCGCCGTAAGCGCCACCGGCAAGCCGGTCGACGGCAGGGGCGAAATTGTGGCGACTGCGCACTATCCGGTCGAAAAGGTTGCCCACGGCATCATTCCTCGCCAATCTGTGTCCAAGCCGTTGCAGACCGGAATTTTAGCCATTGACTCCATGATTCCCATAGGGCGCGGCCAAAGGGAACTTATCATCGGCGATCGCTCCACGGGCAAGACTTCCATAGCCATCGACACAATCATTAACCAGGCGCGCATAAACAGGGCTGCCATTGCGGCTGGCGACGGTAATTTCCGGCCCGTCTACTCCGTATATGTTTCGATAGGTCAAAAACGTGCCGATTTGGCCAGAATTTTGCAGCTTTTGGATGATCAAGGCGCCATGGAGTACGCAACCGTTGTCGTTGCCAGCTCGTCAGAGAGTGTTGCCAGTCAATACATTGCGCCATACGCGGCGACAGCCGTTGGGGAATGGTTCATGGATAACGGCATGGACGCGCTCATAGTTTACGACGACCTATCGCGGCACGCCGTGGCCTACAGGCAGATTTCTCTCGTGCTGAAGCGGCCTGCAGGACGACAGGCCTATCCTGGCGACATTTTCTACCTCCATTCGCGCCTGCTGGAGCGGGCGGCGAAGTTGAGCGACGATTTCGGTGGCGGATCCCTAACGGCACTGCCAATCGTTGAAACGCAGGCCGGCGACATGGCGGCCTATATCCCAACCAACATCATATCTATTACGGATGGGCAAATATACATTGATACGGAGCTGTTTAACAGGGGCGTGCGACCGGCCATTGCCACCGGCATTTCCGTGTCGCGCGTCGGTTCGGCGGCGCAAATCAAGGCGTTTCGTCAGGTCGCCGGCGGCATCAAGCTGAAGCTTGGCCAATACTATGAGATGCAGTCTTTTGCGCAATTTGGGTCGGAATTGGACCAGCGCACGCGTAAGCTATTGGATGACGGCGGCCGCATTGTGGAATTGTTTAAGCAGGGGCAGCAGGAGCCGAAGGCGGTTGAAATGCAAATATTTCTCCTGTGGGCCGTTATGAATGGTCGCTTCGACGATGTTGCCGTCGAAAGGGCTGGCGATGTCGCTAGACGCATGGGTGAGTGGCTCTCAACCGCACATGGCGACTTGCTTAAAAAAATTGCCGACCGTGGCGCCATCGACGGTGAAATGGAAAAAAAGATGGCCAGCGCTGTGGAGCGATGGAAAAAGCTCAACGGAGCCAATGGCAAGGATGCGTCGCCGGGCAAAGCTTCCGTAGCTGCGTGAGTGGGAGTGGCCCATGGAGAGCACGAGGGACATCCGGCGGCGGCTCCGCGCCGTGCGTGGCACCGCAAAGATAACTCGCGCCATGCAGCTCGTTGCGGCGTCGAAGATGCGACGTGCCCAGCAGGCGGCCACGGCTGGCCGGCGCTATTCAATTCGGTTGGAGGAATTAGCGGATAGATTGCTCCGCATGGAATTGCCGAGCGGCGATGAGTTACCGCCGCTTCTCAGGCCGAGAAATATTCGCCGCCGCTGCATAGTTTTTGTTGCCACCGACAGGGGGCTTTGCGGGTCTCTAAATCAAAATACATTGCGCCTAATCCGCGAAAGCTGTTCCGATAATGCCAGTTATGTGGCGATCGGAAGGCGCGGAGGGCAGGCATTGGCGGCTCTTCGGCTGCCGCTAATCGGCGAATTTTCAGTCAATGACGCCGTTCCGAGCCACCAATCGCGCGCCGTAGCAAATTTCCTAAGGGATGCGTATCTTTCCGGAGAAATTGACAGCGTTGAAGTTGTCTACCCGCTATTCATAAACACTTTGCGCCAGAACCCAGTGTCGGTGCGACTGCTTCCCATGGGTGATTTTGGGGAAAGCATCCGCGCGAAGCGCGACATGCTGCCGGATGCCCCATTGGCCATGCCGGAGGATGGGCGCCCCATGACCGTTGAGCCGTCGCTGTTGGAGGTGCTAGAGGTATTGGCGGAAAGTTTTTTGCACATGGAGTTGCGCCATATCTTTCTGGAGGCGAAAGCGGCCGAACAGAGCGCGAGGACAGTGGCAATGAAGTCGGCGACGGATAGCGCCGATGCCCTCGCCAAGGAGTTGCTGCTCGCCTACAATAAGGCTCGGCAGGCGGCAATTACGGCGGAAATTTTGGAAATCTGTTCTTCGAAGCCGGCAAGGTAGCTATTTTTGAGAATTCATCTTGCCCAGCCCGTAAAATCTTTCTAACCTCGTTGGAAATGCGGAGCCGCGAGGTAGTTGCTTTGATTGCTGCAGAGTTAGGTGTCTTCACGTTGGATTCGGGAACGGAGGGCTACTACGCCGTCAGGTTGCCCGATGGGGCAACCATGCGCATATTTGTGCAGGCCGAAACGGCCGTCATTTTGGAGCGTCCGCTCATGGCGGGTGTTGCTGCGGCGCTGCGTGATCCGGAACGGCTGCTGGACCTATTGCTGGAGAATTTTTCCAGAGCCATTATGTCGGCTGCGACGCTAACCTACGTGCGCGACATGGATGAGCTTGCGCTGTCGTTACTTTTGCCATATGAGGACTGGGACGAGCGGAAGCTTGTCGATGGTCTCGACGCCTTTATCCTTGAGTGCAGGCGGGTCGGCGACCAGATCCAAAGGGTCCTGTTTGCATCCATGTCTCGGCTTCCTTTCAACAACCATTCAATAGCAACATCATGAAACTGCGCAAATTAGCGATTTTTTGCCTGCTGGTCACCGGAGGAATTTCAAAGGGCGGAGACGTGCCATGGGCAGATTCTTCCTACTATCACTTCGCGCAAAATCAAAGCTTGGCGGACCTCATCCATGATTTTACCGCCATCCAGGGCGTTGACGTAGTGGTCAACGCTCCGATCGACGGAACGGTGAATGGCATTTTTGACGGAATTCCTCCGGCTGAATTTTGGGACAACCTGACTAAGGCTTACAATTTGTGCTGGTTCTATGACGGATCAGTGATTTACGTCTATCCGGGCTCCGCCATTTCCACGCAGATCATATCCATGGCTCCCCACGAGGGGAACTCCCTCAAGGCGGTTGTCGGGGAAATGGATTTTGCCAGTTCGAGCTGCACTTTGCGCTACATGCCGACCACGAAGATGATGGTGCTGAGTGGTCCGCCGAGATTCCTTGAAGTTGTGCACGAGTTCATCGACAGCATACAGAGCAACACAATACAAAATTTTAGCGACGAAACGGTTGTTCAGGTTTTCCCGCTAAAATATGCCTTTGCCTATGACGTTGCCCTAAACGTTGGTGGCGGTGGCGACGTCACTGTCGAGGGCATCGCCACTCTGCTGCAGCGCATTTTATCGGGTATCAACAGCGTACCGCAGTCGTCGCAGGAAGCGGTGGCCATAGCGAAATCGACCGGCAGTCAGCGGATGGATGGCGCCATCCGGCGCAAGGAGCAGACTCAGGCGTCTCTGGAGGAGCGCCACCAACAGCACGGCGCCTATCAGCATCATCGCGGACATGGCGATTCCGATGCCACCGCCAAGCGGCAGCCGGAGACAAATGGGGCATCAGCTTCCGCCAAAGCAACTTCGCAGCCGCATGGAGGCGCAGCGGACGATTTGCAAGGTAATCCTGGGCGTACCCAGCACATAACCTCAATAACCTACGATGCGCGACTGAACGCAGTCATTGTGCGTGACCACAGAGATTTGATGCCATTTTATCAGTCACTCATAGAGCGTTTTGACGTTCCGACGAAGGCGGTTGAGATTCAAGTTGCCATAGTTGACGTTGACGTAGGCCAAAGTCGGGAATTGGGACTCGATGTTTTGCAGTTTCTGAACGGCGGCAACGAATTAACGTGGAGACCTAGCGGTCGCGATGTGGATTTGGACAATAAAAACATTAATTTCTTTGCGAAATTGACTAATGTCCTACACGGCAACGACATTGCGGCGCGCCTGAAGGCGCTCGAAGGGGCCCACGCCATTAAGACGCTGTCTCGGCCGTCGGTGCTAACGCTCGATAATTTGGCTGCCGTAATTTCTAAGAGCGACCAGACCTACGTCAGCGTTGCGGGGGCCTATGCGACCGACCTATTTACCATTTCCGCGTCCGTTGCTTTGCGTGTCATACCGCACATAATCGACATTGAGCTGGAAGATGGCAAAACGGAGAGGCAGATAAAGCTGTTCGTAAGCATTGAGGATGGGTCCATGGGCGTTGGCGGCGACATGCCAACCGTAAGCTCAAGTCAAATCAACACGCAGACTGTTCTCATGGAGGGTCAAAGTCTAGTGGTGGGCGGCTACTATCGGGAGAGGCACAATCGGGCGCGGCGCGGCGTTCCGTTTTTGCAGGACCTGCCGATTTTGGGCAGAATATTTAGTACAAATGATGCGGAGACAACGACAATGGAGCGGCTATTTATTATTTCTCCGCGCATAGTCGAGCTTAGCGCAGAGAATGGCGATCCCTATGCGCAGTTCTTTGCGAAAACGAACCTAAGCGGGAAGGCGACAATGTCCATGGACGAATTCCAAATTGACACGCGCCTTGCCCGCCGACGCGCTAGGGCCGCAAGACATTTTTAGTCCAATTGATTTTCGAGGTGTGGGCTGACGCAGAGTAGTTTTATTTTAATTGGTGGACCGCCGTTGTCTGACCTAAATCTAATAAGATGGAAACCCAACGCTAGGGCGGCATATGTGTGGTCCCATGCCGCTTGGCTTAGGATCGTGATTGATACGAGATTGCCGCCAAGTAGCGTGTCAAATGGCATGGCAAATGGCGCGTCAAATGGTATGAGCGTAAAGGAGTTGTAGTGTGTAAATGTTTCTCCGCCACAAATCGAGACGGAATAGTGCGCAGCTGGATTTGGAGGGTTATCTTTGCCGTAGAGGCCTATTAGTTGATTCGTTAAATGGAGACTGGGGAGTATTTGATTCATTGCAAGTGCCAAATGGCGACAGAGAAGTATTTGTCAAGAAAATTTTGCCGTAACTCTCTGGGGCGGAATCGCCAACGCCGTTGGCGGACTCCAGAACATGTGCCGCTAAAAATTGTTAATTCGAAAGCATAGCCGTTGGTGCCAATGGAGGCGCCGCGAAACCGAACTGTGGAAAGCGGCGCGCCATTGCGTCGCGGCGCCCTCTAGGTTTTGCAGGACCTGCCGATTTTGTGCAGGACATTTAGCGCAAACGACGCGGAAACAACGGCAATGGAGCGGCTGTTTATTTATTTCTACGCGCACAGTCGAGCTTAGCGCAGAGAATGGCGATCCCTATGCGCAGTTCTTTGCGAAGACTGACTTGAGCGGGAAGGCGACAATGTCCATGGATGAATTCCAAATTGACACGCGCCTTGTTCGCCGATGCAGCTAGGGCTGCAAGATATTTCTAGGCCAGTGGATTTCCGCGATCTGGCATATCATCACTCACGTATGTTAGTTGAAGCTGCCCAAGAGATGGCAGTTTTGCGATCCTGGCGATCACGCCGTAACCGAAGCTTGCCACAATTCTTATTTTATAGACCAACCAGTCATGCCTGGTTTTAAGCGTAACTCTGCCATCTTGATTCAGCGCAATGGTGCCGACATTCAACATCCACGCCGCTTCGGTAAGTGTGAGGTCAATGGATGTTTCTCCACGTACAGCTTCGCGCACCAGGTTATTTCCTTTCAGTTTAAGGTTGATCGCAAAGATTTGTTCCGCCCTATTCATAGCAAAGGACCAATGGCCCAAGCGGAGTGACTCCGTCAAGAAAATTTCAGCGCAACCTTCAGCGGCAGGACTGCAAACACCATCGATGGGCACAAAAGTGCTTCCGGTAAAAAATCGCTTCGCCAGAAAGCATAGCCGTTGGCGCCAATGGAGGCGCCGCGAAACCGAACTGTGGAAAGCGGCGTTCCGTTGCGTCGCGGCGCCCTCTAGGTTTTGCTTTCTCCAATTGCTTCGTATATTTTCTTACGAGTTGCCACGAATTCCTTTGCGCCGTCCGTCAGCTCTTTTGAGCGATCCGGCTGTGACCGCGTGAGCTGGCTAAATCTGTTTTCCTTGGCCATGAAGCTTGCCACATCTCCGTCCTCCCCGAGGGAGTCGATTTGCAGAGGATTTTCTCCGCACGACGATCTCCTCGGGTCGAACCGGTAAAGTGGCCAATAGCCAGAAGCAACCGCCTCCTTTTGGTGGTCCAATTGATCTTCCATGGCGTAGCCGTGGGAAATGCATGGGCAGTATGCAATTATGAGTGCAGGTCCGCCGTAAGATTCCGCTTCCTGTAGGGCTTTGAGCGTTTGATTTTCTTTTGCTCCGAGTGACACCTGTGCCACGTAGGCGGTGCCATAGCACATGGCCATGCGGCCAAGGTCCTTTTTGCAGAGCGATTTCCCTGCGCTGGCAAATTTTGCGACTGCTCCAATTGGCGTAGACTTGGACTGTTGTCCGCCAGTGTTTGAATAAACTTCCGTGTCCAGAACGAGGATTTTGACGTTTTTACCGCTCGCTATGGCGTGATCGAGCCCGCCGAAGCCGATGTCGTAGGCCCATCCGTCTCCGCCTATCACCCAAACTGATTTTCTTACGAGACGCTCGGCCAAATCGCACAGCTCAATTAGCTCTGCCCGACGCGATTTTTTCCATTCTCCCCTTAGTCGCTCAACGCGCTCACGCTGTTTGTCGATGTCGATTTGCGTATTTTGTTCCGCGCAAAGAATTTCGTCAATCAACGGCCCGCAAATGTCATCCCTCTTCCCCCTAAATAGCTCTTCGGCGATTTGCCTTTGCTTTTCCACGGCAAGGGCCATGCCGAGGCCGAATTCGGCGTTGTCCTCAAAAAGTGAATTTGCCCATGCCGGCCCCCTTCCTTGGGTGTTTTTGCAGTAGGGGGAAGTCGGTAAATTCCCGCCATATATGGATGAGCAGCCAGTGGCATTGGCTATGATGAGGCGGTCACCGAACAGCTGCGTAAGCAATTTGATATAGGCCGTCTCGCCGCATCCGGCGCAGGCGCCTGAAAATTCAAATAGCGGCCGATGAAATTGCGATCCCCGTATGTCGTTTGCCACGTCAGCTGCAGCCGGAGAGGCTATCTGGCAAAAGAACTCAAAATTCTCCCTTTCGCTTTCGACGATGCCTTCCTTGGGCTGCATCGCGATGGCCTTTTTCCCGTCCTCAGTGCGACTTTTCCCTAGGCACGCCTTCAGACATAGGCCGCAGCCTGTGCAATCTTCCGGAGCTACCTGCACGGTGAATTTGCAATTCGGCCGTTCCTTCGAGCGAAAGTCCATTGATTTGAAGTGTTGCGGGGCGCCGTCCAGCACATTTTTTTCGAAAAACTTCACCCGTATGGCGGCGTGTGGGCAGACCAGAGCGCAGCGATTGCACTGTACGCAAAGGGATGGATCCCATAGTGGAATCTCCTGGGCCACGCTACGCTTTTCGTAGCGCACCGTATCCGTTGGCCATGTGCCGTCTACCGGCATGGCGCTTACCGGCAGCAGTTCCCCGAGATCATTCAGCAGTGGCACAGTGACATTTTCGACGAAATATGGCAATTTATGCCGCCGCTCCTCATTTACTTCCTGAGACCTAGTCCCATTGGAGAGGGTAACGGGGAAAAATCTGGCCAGCGTGTTGTCGACGCAGGCGAAATTTTTTTCGATCACATCTTTGCCCTTCTTGGAGTAAGTTTTTTCGATGGAATTTTTTATGGCCTCGATGGCCCTTTCGCGAGGCAAAACTCCGGAAATGGCGAAGAAGACCGTCTGCATGATGGTATTGATGCGCCTCTCCATGCCGTTTGCGTGGGCAACCGCATAGGCGTCGATGACGTAAAAGTGCAAGTTTAGGTTAACTATTTGATCTATTACCTTTTGTGGCAGATGACCTGCAATTTCGCTTGGGCCGTAGGGGGCATTGAGGAGGAAAACGCCCCCCTGTGCCGCCCTGCCGAGGATATCAAACTTTCCAAGAAATTGAAATTGGTGGCAGCCAATGAATTTTGCCCCATCCACTAGGTATGGCGCCCGAATGGGGTTTGGTCCGAAGCGGAGATGGGAAACGGTCACACCGCCAGATTTTTTAGAATCGTAGACAAAATATGCCTGGGCGTAGTTGTCCGTTTCACTGCCTATAATTTTGATTGTGTTCTTATTTGCTCCGACCGTGCCGTCCGAGCCGAGGCCGAAGAATAGCGCGCTGAAGCAGTCTTCGTCCGCCTTCAGGCGGAAGGTGCGGTCATGGGGCACGGAGATGTGCGTGACATCATCCTCGATGCCTACGGTGAAGTGCTTTTTGAGTTTCCCTGATGTGCATGCGTCGACAATTCCCTTTGCCATTGACGGGGAAAATTCCTTCGACCCGAGGCCGTAGCGCCCTCCGTAAATTTTCGCATTGAAATCGACCGGCAGTTTGCCGTCCATTCGCGCCTCCGCTGTGGCTGCGACTACGTCGAGGTAGAGCGGCTCGCCGAGCGCTCCCGGCTCCTTTGTGCGGTCCAAAACAATGATGTGGCGAGCACTCTTCGGCAAAGCTGAGGCCAAAGCATGGGCTGAAAACGGTCTAAATAGGTGAACTTTTACTAGGCCAAGCCTTGCGCCGGATCCATTCAGCTCCGAGATGGTTTTTTCGATAGTTTCAGTGCCAGATCCCATGGCTACGAAGACGATGTCGCCATCCGCCGCTCCGACGTAGTCAAAGATGCCGTAGTGGCGGCCGGTTTTTTCGCCGAAGCGCGCCATAATTTTGCCAACAATATCCGGCACGGCTTCGTAGAAGCTGTTTGAGCGTTCGCGGCCCTGAAAAAATACATCGGGGTTTTGGGCCGTGCCATGGCATGTCGGTTGGTTTGGGTTGAGGGCCCGAAGGCGAAACGCTTCGACGGCAAGGGGACTAATTAGCTCCCCTAGAGCATCGTCGGAAATCGTTTCGTAGCCGTTGAGCTCGTGGGAAGTGCGAAAGCCGTCAAAGAAGTGGAGAAATGGAATGCGCGATTCGTAGGTGGCAGCCGTAGCGATGGCGGCGAAGTCGTGGGATTCTTGGACGGAATTTGACGCGAGCATTGCGAAGCCTGTCGCGCGGCAAGCCATTACGTCAGAGTGGTCTCCGAAAATTGATAGGGCATGGGTAGCTATGGCCCGCGCCGAAACGTGCATGCAGAATGGAATGAGTTCCCCTGCGATTTTGTACATGTTTGGAATCATGAGCAGGAGGCCCTGCGACGCCGTGAACGTTGTTACGGGCGATCCGCACAGCAGAGCGCCGTGCACTGCTCCGGCAACGCCAGCTTCTGACTGCATTTCCGCAATGGACGGAACTGCTCCCCAAAAATTTTTTTTCCCGACAGCTGCCCATTCGTCGCAAAATTCCGCCATGGGGGATGACGGAGTGATGGGATAAATGGCTATTACTTCGGCCGTTCGGTACGCTACGGACGCTGCCGCCTCATTGCCGTCGCCGACGTGAAAATTTTCCCCAACCGTCTTGCCCATGGTGTCGCCACAGACAGTGCACTAAAGCCAGTGCCTAGTCAAGGATCCAGCGGCCAAGTGACTGAGAAACGGCTAGAATTTCAGCGCGTCGATGTCCGAGTGGCTGCGATCGGCTAACAGATCACTGCGCCGCTTGTCCATTTGCCACCGCGCGGATTGCCGCTTCCAGCTTGGCCGCCACTTCTCCGTTGGCGCTGAGGAAGTCTTTGGCCGCTTGCCGTCCCTGGCCGAGCGTACGTTCGCCGAAATAAATCCATGGGCCCTTCTGCTGGAGAATTGAAGAGGCGAGTCCCGATTCGAGCAGTGAACCCAATTGGCTTATGCCTTCGGCAAAAAGAATGTCGAATTCACATTCCGTAAAAGGACTGGATACCTTATTTTTCACCACTTTAAGCCTTGTCCTTGCCCCTATGGCGTGTCCGTCGCTGTCTTTTATTTGTCCAATGCGGCGAATGTCCATGCGCAGTGATGCGGCAAATTTCAAAGAATTGCCTCCGGGAGTAGTTTCTGGATTTCCGTAGGCCGTTCCGATTTTCATGCGAATTTGGTTAGTAAATAGGCATACCGCCCCATTTTTTGATGTGGCCGCTGTCAAGCGGCGCATGGCTTGACCCATGAGTCTCGCCTGTGCGCCAACCACGGGATCACCCAGCTGCCCGTCCAATTCGGCCCTGGAAGTTAGGGCGGCAACGGAGTCCACTACGACCATATCGATGGAGCCCGATTGGAGAAGGTTTTCCGCTATGCGTAGCGCCATTTCTCCGCTTTCCGGCTGGGCAATCAGCAAATCTTTCAGATTTACGCCGACTGTCCTGGCGTAGATTGGGTCGAGTGCGTGTTCGACGTCAATGAATGCGGCTGTGCCGCCGCTGCGCTGCGTTGATGCAATGCAGCTCAGGCAAAAGGTTGTTTTCCCGGAAGATTCCGGTCCGAAAATTTCGCAAATTCTTCCGCGCGGGAGGCCTCCGACGCCGAGGGTGGCGTCTATGATGGATGATCCCGTCGAAATAACATCTATTTTCATGTGGACGGCATCCCCCAGTCGCATCAGGGAGCCTTCGCCATAGCGCCTATTGATTTCAGCCAAAACCTTCGCTATTTCTTCGCCGTTGGCACCGCTTTCGCGCCTAGTCATGGCCAAACGGTCGTCCCTGCCGTTGCCATTTTGCAAGATGAAATTTATTCTGGAAATGGGCCATTCGATCTAAGCGCTATGGCGAGTACGACTTTTGCCCGAAGAAAACATGCACGGATATCCATTCCGTAAAATTTTAAAGCGCCAATGGCCAGTACATGTTTTGCGTCGATGGCGTCAGCTCCGATTGGCGGCGGATTACTGCACGTCACACCTTTTGCGGTGGCCATTTTTCCAGTGAGCTGCATTATCCTGTTTGGCATTTTCTAGGTCTGGAAGCGGAAAAACTTGCTTGTTTTGTTCGACGGAAGCTGTGTCAAGCGCTGAGGCGAATTTTCTGGCGAGTTTAACGACTACGGGATCGCTCGAGGCTACCGAGCCGGCGCCTGGAACTTTCCCAAATGAAACGTAGTACTCGTCAGGCCAGCCAATTGTGAATGCTACGTAGCCGATGTGTAATTCGTGACGATCCACCTCGTGGAGTTGCGTACGTATGCCGCCGTCAAAGTTGTATTCCAAATAGGCGCCGTGTGGCTCCAAAGCGTACCTCAAAGCGACCAGTACGTCTTCGCTGCACGTGTCAGTAGATGTAGATGCAGATATGTCGGCGATAATCTCCTTCAAAGAAATAAAGCAAGTATAGGCGGCTGCGCAAGGCAATTCAATTAGTGAAAAATCAGCCAAAAACGGCAAGGCTTGAGCAACAGTGAGAATTATGGAGGTTGCGCCTTCGTTGCGCCATAGCAAGGCTTGCCTCATAGTGCCGCTTCCTCCGAGCCATTTTGTTGCCACTAAATCGCTTGGCCTTAGCATTCTGCCGAGATATTCGCACTGCATGTTTGCGGTTGGCTGAAAGCATATGCCCTGGTAGCGATTCGGCCCTAAATCGTTGCCTCCAGCGCTGTTGAATCCATCATGGTCGTTTAGGAAAAATCCGCCGACTATGCGGTATAGTGGGATGTTAAATTTGATCAATCCGTCTCCGTAGCAGGACGTTGCGCCGCATAAGCTGGCGCAAAGCAATGCCTTTGGGTTGGCCGTATGGGTGAAAAGTCTCGGGGTTGTGAGGCCGCCTTTGCCGACCAGTGTTTCTAAAAATTCTCCCGCTTCGGTGCGAACGATTGTCATCGTTCCGTTGCCATTTTTGCAGGGCGAAGTGGTGCTTGTCAAAACTTCCATTGTATACGCTTGCAGAGCGGCAAATGCATTCTTCATTATTTCAATAGCCCTGCCTGCATCTAGCCCATATGTTGTGGCGAGCTTTATTAAATTCCATTCAAAAAAGTCTCATCACACCCGCCCCAATAGTATGAATCGCTGAATTTTGTCTGCGATAGCGCCGAAAGCCAAGCGAAAGCGAGGCCTCGGTATACTTTAATGTCGTCGTCCTGTTTCGTTTGGAAAAAATTTCTAAAAAGCAGTCTTGCTCTGACGCAGAAATCTTTGTGTCGATCGGCAGTGCGATCAAAATTTGCGCCTTCCGGCATAAGTTCTTTCGCAACTAATTTGTAAAATTTTTCAGTGCATTGGCCAATTAATTCTTTTTGGTCATGGCTTTGCGTGTAGATTTGTTTTTGCGAAAATAGGCTATCCAAAGGCTTGCCATTTATTAGGGGAGTAAAATCTCCCGGCGAAAGAGGAGTCTGCAGAGAACAAGGTTGGCAATGTGCTCGTCGCCATAGCTGTCATTTTGTAAGTCACTTGCGAAGAGCGCCATTTCGGCCGCGATGCTTGCGCAAGTGTCAACCATTAGTTCGCCATTTGCGTTTCGAATGCTGTGGAATGACATGTTGCAAAACGGGTTTTTGCCGGTGCCAATCGAACTTAATGGGTAAAGCTGATCTTCCCACATGTAGTGCGTTATTTGTCAGCCAATGCCGGCAAGTGCAAGCGCCATGCAGCAGATGCTTTCATCTAGCAGAGAAATGCCATCTGACCTTAGAGAAATTGTGTTCGCAACTGCTGGGTTGGAGGCATGTGGCGGAACGATGGGATGTAAATGGCTTGCGGCAAGCGGCGGCAAAGACGTCGATCATTTTTGCGAAAAAACGCTGAAATGTAGAGTCTAATGTGAAATTTCCGACAATTTTGCTTTAGGTGGGCTTCTCTAGCTTTCCTGAAGAAAATTAATTGCGGACACTTTTTTCGGTAAGCGTTTCCGCTCGAAGCCGTTGGGCTGGCGCCGGGACCGCATGGCCCTGGGGAGCCTAGACTTTCCCGGCGAAGGCGGCCAGGTATAGCCCGCGTATTTCTTCTACGGACGGGTATGCCGGATTTGCGGACGTGCATTGGTCGTCGAATGCTAATTTTGCCATGGAATCCAATTTCGCCATGAAATCGTCCTCTTTTACGCCCCAGGCCTTTATGGATAGTGGAATTTCAATTGTCACCATGAGATCCTGGATGGCGCCTATGAGAGATTTCACCAAATCTTCGTCCGTCTTTCCGTCCAGCCCGAGCGATTTTGCAATTTGTCCGTAGCGGGCGACCGCTTCAGGAGCTTTGTATTGGGGAAATGCGGCCTGTTTGCGCGGGCAATCGGTTGCATTGAAAGCTATTACCTGGCGAAAGACTAGGGCGTTGGCTATGCCGTGCGCTATGTTAAATGCCGCTCCGAGTTTGTGCGCCATGGAGTGGCACAGGCCAAGGAAAGCATTGGCGAATGCCATGCCGGCGATGGTGGCGGCGTAGTGCATTTCCTCTCTGGCCTCCATGTCGGCTCCGCCATTTTTGTAGGATCTGGGCAAATACTTAAAAATAAGCGAGATAGCTCCAATGGCGTTGGCGTTTGAGAAGGGCGACGCCATGGAGGAGACGTAGGCTTCAACGGCGTGGACGAGAGCGTCGATGCCGCCTGCCGCCGTGAGACCTTTGGGCAAGGAGTCGACGAAATCGGGATCCACAATGGCCATTGACGGCGTTAGGGCGTAGTCAGCAATTGGGTACTTTATGTGCGTTGCGTCGTCGGTTATTACGGCGAATGGCGTCACTTCCGATCCCGTTCCGGATGTGGTAGGTATGGCGACGAACTGCGCCTTTGCGCCGAGCGGCGGAATTGCGCAGACACGCTTCCTGATATCCATGAAGCGTACGGCGATGTCTTGAAAATTTATTTCCGGATGTTCGTAGAGGAGCCAGGCGATTTTAGCTGCATCCATTGGCGATCCGCCGCCAAATCCTATGATTAAATCGGGGCCGAATGACTGCATTCGCGCAAAAATTTGCCTGACGGTAGACAGAGTTGGGTCCGGCTTTACGTCGAAAAATGTCTGGCATTCCACCGAAACGGACGCAAGTGCATCGACTATCGTCTTCGTTCCGCCGGAATCGAACAGAAATTTGTCCGTAACTATGAAGGCGCGCCGCCGTCCGGCGTATTCCCGTAGCGCCAGGGCGGTGGACCCGCGCTTGAAATAAATTTTTTGAGGAACGCGAAACCAGAGCATATTTTCCCGCCTTTCGGCAACGGTTTTGTAGTTTAGTAGGTGTTTGGTGCCGACATTTTCGCTGACGGAGTTATGGCCCCACGAGCCGCAGCCGAGCGTGAGTGACGGTTCCAAACGAAAATTGTAGAGGTCCCCGACGCCGCCCTGGGATGCGGGGCAATTTATGAGCAGTCGCCCAGTCGGCAACTTTTTGGCGAAGTAGTCGATCCTGTCGTCGTTGAGCGGATCGGTGTAGAGTACCGATGTGTGGCCGAGTCCACCTATGTTGACTAGATCTACGGCCATGGCCACGGCCTTTTGGAAGTTGTCCGCCCTGAAGAGCGCAAGAACCGGTGATAGTTTTTCGTGGGCAAACGGATTCGTTCCGTCGCAAATTTTTTCCTCCGAAACTAAAATTTTCGCCGAGTCCGGAACGGAAAACCCTGCCAGCTCAGCTATCTTTGCCGCCCGCTGGCCCACTATGGCCGGGTTTACGCCCTTGTCGCGCAGCACTATGGCGCCAAGCAGCTTGGATTCCTTTGGCGAAAGGAAATGGGCTCCGCGATAGATGAGCTCCTTCCGCAGGGCGCCGTAGATCGATTCGATGGCTATTACGGACTGCTCCGATGCGCAGATGACGCCGCAGTCGAATGTTTTGGACAGTAGAATTGTCGAGGCGGCCATGCGGATGTCTGCCGTTTCGTCAACAATGGCTGGCGTATTGCCGGAGCCGACGCCAATGGCAGGCTTGCCGCATCCGTAGGCGGCCGCAACCATTGCGGGCCCGCCGGTTGCAAGGATTGCCTGCACATCTGGGTGCTTCATGAGGGCATTGGTTAGCTCCAGCGTCGGTTCTTCGATCCAGCCCATAATGTTTTCCGGCGCGCCAGCGCCTAGGGCAGCTTCAAGCACTATTCTGGCGGCTTCGACGGTGCATCCCTTGGCGCGAGGGTGTGGCGAAAAAATTATCCCATTGCGAGTTTTCAAGGCTATGAGCGACTTGAAGATGGCCGTGGAGGTTGGATTTGTGGTAGGAATTACGCCCGCTATGACTCCAAGCGGTGCGGCCACGGTGCGGTGGCCGCCGGACCGGTCATGGGATATGGTGCCGCAAGTTTTTTGGTATTTATATTTGTTGTAGATGTATTCTGCGGCGAAGTGATTTTTTATGACTTTGTCCTCTACGATCCCCATTCCGGTCTCGTTCACGGCCATTTCAGCCAGCTCTATGCGCCTTTGGTTGGCCGCTTTCGCTGCGGCGTAGAAGATTGCATTAACTTTTTCCTGTGAAAATTCGCCATAGGCGGCCTGGGCGATTTTTGTGCGGCCAATCAGGGCCTCCAGTTCGTCCAAAGTTTTTGCGCCGCACAGAGTATGACGGCATTCACTTTTGCAGCGTTCAGCCATGGCAAACAACCTTGGCAATCAGTATGCGGCCGGCCGCCTTGCGGTCAATGGATTTTTCATTGACTTGGCGACGGAAGTGCGCTGCCTGCCTTTAAAATTGCGGTGACCGTGTTGGCCCTGCCGCAAGCGGAAATGTTTTCGTCCCATGGTTAGCGACGGCGAGTTGTGCCGTGCGGTGGATGCCATTTCCCGCATGCAGGACTGGACGAATGATGGGAAATGGCCGCTGGAGCGCATGATTAAATTGCTCGGGGCCGGCGGCATAAGTCGTTCGGGTCCATTCATTCAGGTGGCCGGCACGAATGGGAAGGGGTCAACCTGTGCATTTTTGGAGTGCGGATTGCGAGCAGTCGGCCTGACGACTGGCCTCTACACCTCGCCAGATCTGATCAGGTGCAATGAACGCATAAGAGTTGGCGGGAAGGCCATAGGGAATGAGGCTTTCATGGGGCTTCTGCGCCGATGGAAAAAAATTGGCGAAAGCATGGAGTACTCCATGCGGCCGACGTGGTTCGAGCTGCTTACGGCCATTGCTCTGGATTTTTTTCGCCAAAAGGCCGTTGACGTTGCCATATTGGAGGTTGGCCTCGGCGGCCGCTGCGACGCAACGAGCGCCGTTTTCGCCGAACTTTGCGCCATTACGACGATTGGATTGGACCACTGCGCCCTATTGGGCAACGACGTTGCCTCCATCGCCAGGGAGAAGGCCGCCATTGCGCGCCATGGGGTTGCGCTAATTGTTGGCAATGTTCCGGGCGATGCCATGGCCGCCATAGGTGAAGTGGCCGGCTCCGTTGGCGCTCCAGTTTTCCGGGCAGAAAATATTGCGGTGCCGCAGCTGGAAAACATGCGGGGCGTCGAGCAGTTGGAAAATTACCGCATGGCGGCGGCAATTGGCCGCATGTGGCTTGGGCGCCGCACCATTGACTGCGCCGCCATCTGCGAAAAGTTTTTGGGCGCCATGGCGCAGGCGCGGTGGCCTGGCAGATGGGATTGCCGTGAAATTTTTGGGCGGCGGTGGATTTTTGACTGCACGCACAATGTGCACGGACTTGAGATGTTCCGTAAAAATTGGAATGGATTGGCCGCCGACGAGCGTGTCGCCCCAACGGTTGTAATTTGCACGCTCGGCGAAGATAGAGCTCGAGATCTTATTCCATTTTTCGCCTCGATTGCCAAGCATCTTGTGCTTGTGGAGCTTAGCGATGGACGGGCCCTGTCGGTGGAGCGCCTTGGAAATTTTGTCCCGCCTTCCAATAGCTGCTTGATTAGCTCTCTGCGCGAGAGTCAACTGGCCGATGCTCTTCCGCGGCTTGGGGGGGATCCGATTCTGGTCGTTGGGTCCATAGCGCTCGTAGGAAAGGCGTTAGGCTCCATTCGCCAAGAGCTTTGATCTGGCTTCGTTTTGCTGCGAATAGTGCCGATGTCTTTCTGCGGTAAAGGCATAGCGCCAATTTGTTCCGGCCGACAAAATATTGAGTTGTGAAAACGCTTCAGCGCCATTAAACTAATATATGAATTATGGCGATTGGTACGCATGTAGATGCATCTCAAACTTTACCTTTGGCCGTGCAGCCGGCTCTTACTGGAGCGGTCAGCGCGCTTATGGCGCAACAGGTTGTTAGCGACACCGCTCTTTTGAATGATTACAGGGCTAAAGCGGCTGATGCCGGCAGCGCCATGGCCGCGCTTAGCGAAGTACTTGTTTCAGCCAATGAATGCCTGGAAACTGGTGAAGATGCTAGCGCTGAAGTGCTACTTGGCCACGCCATAAGAATTGCGACTTTGTCTGGCGACAAATCCATGCTGGATGGCGTTAGTGAGATGCCAGAATTGGACAGAAATGAGTCCGCCATTGAGGTTGACGGAAAACGCTATTTAGTTGCAGACAAAAGCGATAACTTAGCCTTTTTGCGGGCTCTCCTCGGGACCTGCATTAGGCGAGGGGCGGCCGTTGGAGCTGAGCAATGCAAGCTGTCCTGCGGTGCCGTTGTGGATGTCGCGCAAAATTACCATAATACGCGGGCGTTCATTGTGCGCATTTGTCACTGCATAGCGCAACTATTTAGCAGCGCAGCGATTGCCGGCTTTCTTTTAGGGAAAGGTGACTTCTCTGCAAAGCTGGTTAGTTCGTCGGAAATTTTTCACAAATTCCTCGGCATCAACGCAAAAGCCAAAGAAAAGACGAAACTTTCAATTTTGGGCGAGAAGTTTGCTACCGCAACAAAAGGCCAGTCCAAACAGCCGAAGGGTCGTAGTTGGCATCGGTCGCAGATGACGGAGCATGGGCAAGCCGCGTTCAGCGCGGTGGGAAAGTTGCGTGAGCCGAACAAATTCGGCAGAGGTTGTCCGCCGGTTCAATTGCCGGACTGCGTGAAGAAAGCTTACGACTTCGATGGCTGTGTTTTCAAGGGAAACAGGGAAGAGCTGACTGGCTTTTTGCTTAAACTAGGCGGCCGAGACAATCCGAACTTTGCCATGGACGGAGAATTGCAGCTGTCCAGTGAAGACCTGCATGAGGCAGCAAGAATGCTGTATTTCGAGCTTCAGAATGGCGATTTTATGCGCGAAATAGCGACACGTGAAGCTTCTGATGAAAAGACAAAGATTGCAACCGGGTTTTCATACCTCTTGGTCACTTGTCTGCGTGTAGGAAAAAAACAGGCAGATAATAACTCCGGCACTACGGATTCCTATAGCAGGATGCTGTGGGATCTATTCGAAAACGGCCGACTTGATGAAAACCTCGGCCCGTTGATGGATGTGCCGATTTCGTTTTCGAATGACACCGGTTTCGGCGTCCAGCATCATCGCTCTTCCTATAGGCAGATATGCGGAAAGGGAAGTCTTGATATAAAAACGGCGAAAAAACTATTCATTGAAGCCATTTCTCGAGAAGATAAGCGTTGTGCCGAACGCGTCCGGCCGCCGAAGCCGATTTTATCGGACGCAGACCATTCGGCAATTGTCGAAATGAAGAGTGATCGGCGAAAAACGGCTACGCTGGCTGTTAAATCCTTCGAAGGTTGCGCTTTTGCGCAGCATTTTAATGAACCACTAAAGTGCGTGGATCTTTTTTTTGGAAATTTCAAAAATTACGCCGCAGATCCGCGGGCCGTGGACCTATTCTGTGTGTTGGCGAAAGATTTTAGAAATGTCGACGAAAGCAATGGAGGCGCTCCAGTCAGCAAAAAGCTATTGGGAATAATTTGCGAATGCGCCGACGAAGTTAGCAAGGGAGCATCAGAGTGCCAAGACTATGGCGATAGGGTGTTGGAGCTTGCGGTCGCGCTGCGCATGTGGCGCACTATTTTTGGTAAAGACTACGGGGCTGGCGATGAGTGGGCCGTGGCGATTAGAAAAATTAAACATACTCTTGCGACTTGGCGTGTGCGAAATGGGCAGCTTAGCGACAGTGAGGCCGTAATGTTCTGCGAATATGCTGCGCTGCGCAGTGTGCGTGGAGGCCGACCGACTGTTGATGATCTGATTTTTGCACTATTCATTGCGCGCAATCCCAACTACGGATTTATGGCTGCATCGCCGAAAGGTGGCGGATCGGGCGGTTCGATTGCCGGCGCCATAGGGGCCACATTTGGAGGTGGAGGAGTTGCCAAAATCATTAATCACCTTTCCGGTATGGCTATGAGTTGGCGCCTCAAGCCGGAGGCGAAAGATATTTTCGAGCCAGCGATGGATGGTTTTCTTGAGAACGCCTACGGCGGAGCCATAAAGATGGATTGGGCTGCGGGCATTTTAGTGGATTCTAACGGCAACGCAATTGCCGCTAAAAAACCTGAACCGGCGATTATCGATGATATCTCACTGGAAGGCGACCGAATGGTTGTGCTCAAAGACGGGAAGATTTGCGCAGATGGCTGCGTTCTCATCGACCCCAAAACGGGCGCAACGACGCGCAAAGATGGCGACGGCAAAACGTTAGTGTACGTTGCCATGCCGCAAAGTGGCAGTTCTTCTGTCAAATATGAAGGCGAGTTCATTGATTTGTGCGGGAAATATGTGGCTTTTCGCAACATAGACACTGGCGATACGCATTTTTACTGCAAGTGGAACATGGCGAAAGAAGTTTTTTGGGCGCACCCTACTGGACATAAAAGGTATAAATTTTTCTCACATCGGAATGAAGAGATTAATGTGCTGCGTGAGAATGACGATTTCGTATTCCGAACAAATGTGGTGGGAGGTGACGGCGCGTCAGAGTGTATCTATTGCGCAGGCGGCGGAGAAAAAGTGCTATCTCTTCGCTTGGAGGTTGCGCCGGGAAGTAGCGAAAAGCGCTTCTGGGAGTATGCCGACGGAGAAAGGACCGGCAGATATGCCATTTCGCAGGAGGATGCGGCTAAGTTTTTGCCATTTGAATTTGGTTCGGATGGACAGTGGCTCGATCGAGCATGTGGATATGGAGATGTGCGCAGTGGCGGCAGCGTGTGGTTGGTGGACGAGTCAGCTGGGACTATTTCCGCCTGCAACAGCAAATTGGGGGATGTCATTTCGGTGACAGTTGAGGACGGTAAAATTTCGATTCCGCTGTTTGCAGGAGACGCCAGCCAACTTTTGCCGACTAATTTTATTTCGTCCATCAAGTTTTCACTTGCCCAAGCGAAATCCGAGGAGGAATTGGCTGGAAAGATGGCCACAATGAGACAGTTCATAGCGGCCATCAATGGTAGCGGTAGAGCCTTTCCTACCGAAGGGCCGCTAATGGCTATGGGCAGATCCGCAATTGGCGCCTTGAACGAGGTTATGGCGAGCGGCAGATTGGCTTCGGTGAGTGACGAAACATTGGTTCTGGCTGCGCAGTTGTTCTTGGAGATTGGCAAGATAGGAAGTCGTGGCGGCATGCCATCTGAAGTTTTTGGCCCCAATGAAGATGGGATGCTCAATTTAGTCTATCGCATGAATGGCAATTATTCAAATTGTGGCATAGAAGACAACAAAACTTCGTTTAAGGATGCGCACGATGTGATTATCGGAACGTGCAGGCAGTACGCAAATGCGGCAGAGTCGCTCTACGTTAAACTTGCTTCCGTTGGTGGCGCATTGCGCAAGGACGCCTTGGAGGCGATGGGGGGGATAGCTGGCACCATGGCGAAGACCATGCCAATTGACGGCAAGAAAACGACCGCAATTGTGTATCCAGGCGGAAAGCGTGGTGGGACCGTGGTTATGGAGGGTGACGAATTTCCCGAAAAAACTGTATATATCTCAATCGGCAAAGATGAAAACAAAAGAGTGGTGGCAAGGGCGAAGTCCCTATGGCAGGGCCGTTTGAATGTCGTAAGAAGAGGGAAAGCCAAGCTTGCATTACGGCTTGCGTTTCCCGGACTGCGAAAGGGGGGGGCTCGCAAACAAAAGCTAGACGGTACCGTTGCGGACGTTTCCGTTACTGTTCCGGGTGATGACGTTGAGTTGAGGAAAGGAACGCCGCATCGTACTGCGGCAATGACTTCCGGCGAACGGTTTGGCGATGGCGGACTTGACATGGCCCGTGTCGGAGAAACGGCACTTAGGGAGCTTATTGGCAATGCGGATAGCGCTGACGACAGCTTTGAGTTCTCAGCGTTTTCTTCGACGCCACCCCCTAGTGAGGAAAAGGAAGCGGATTCAGACGCAACCACCGCGCTGGCAAAGTTGCGGAAAAGCCTCAGTGAATATGGGGAAAGGAAGAGCGTGGAGTTGACCTGTCACGGCGATTTGTTTTGGCGAAATCTGCACGACCTTATTCACGGTGGCGCTAGTGGCCGTCTTCTGATGGTAGGGCGCTGCGCGAATGCGGTTGAAAGTTTGACTGCTGATTTTGCAGAGGTTGGTGCGGCGTTGTCCGCCGAGCGAAAAAAGCTTGAAGATGCAGTTCTCGCAGTTTCCGGAAGCATTGCCAGCAGGCGCGTTGTCGGCGAGCTGCAGATGCCGACCTTTGACAGCGTAGCGAGTCTTTGGTTTCGCTGCGTTCGCAGCGACGGCGTCACCATCGACGAAAAGGCATTTTTAGCCGAATACAATAAGCTGTATGGCGATTCCCTATCACTTGATGGCGCAAAGCATGTCATAGGCCTGATGCGGAATGTGCTAATTGTCCAGACGAACCTCAACGCTTGTGCCGATCGACTGAACCAGGCGAAAAAATTTTCTGCGGATGTGAATGCTGTTGTCGAACGACTAAATGCCGTCGATGCAGCACAGCTGCAGCAGGCCGATGAAGCTGCCCTTAGGGAGTCGTTTGGTGCGTTTGTGCAATGCATAGCGTGTGGGCGTTCATACGACCCCACTAAGAGCGCATTCATGCTGTTTTTTGAACATGCGTCGAAATTGCGGCTTAGCGCCGAACAGGTTGAAGTGGTTAAAAGGGCTATGGATGTGGCGGTTGGCGGCAGCGGCAGTCTGGCGATACAGATGATGATGGGCGGAGGTAAAACGTCCGTGCTCATTTCTGCGCTTGTGCAATTCATGTCGCGGCGGCTGGTGCCAATCATAGCGAGTCACCATAGTCAATTCCATTCGGCGACTGCGAACATCGGCGCGTACCAGTGGACAAGGTTTGGTCAGCGAACCTACGCGATTCCCTACGACATAGGCGATGTGCACAACCGGGAAGTTCTCGAGAATATCCTGGCGACGCTGCTTGAGGCCGATGAAAACCATGGCTGCGTATCGATTCCGAGCGCAACGCTGCGCGCTTTGCGCCTTTCCTATCTAAAGCAGATGTGCGACTTGAACTCTGGCGATCCGGATTTGCCAAAGATTGACGAGGGAACATATGCATGCCTCTCCCAAATTAACGGCTTCATTGCGGAGAAGGGTCTGCAGATATGCGACGAATCGCATTTAAATCTTGATACTGCCACAACGGTAAATTTGGGGCAGGGTGAGCGCGCCGATTTTAAGCAGCAAGAAAAAGCATTGTTCGCCAAATTTTTTGCCGCCATTTGGGCGAAAAAAGATTTGGCAAACGCAATTCGCGAAGGCGGCGGGTTGAGTGACGAATTGCTTTTAGCCGCCGCCGATGCAGCCATTGAAAAATTTGATATTTCCAATGGCGAATCGCCGGCGCGTGAGGAGATAAGGGCTTTCATGGTGAGGAAAATCGCTGGCGGCGGAGAAGGAAAAATTGCCTACGAATCAGTGTTGGCGTTGCGCGCAAGCGATCCTGGGCGCTTTAGCAAAATTTGCTTGGCTTGCGGGTTGCTTGAAACGTTGAATTACTTTTCCGGCAAGCGCTTCATGGAGCACTACGGCTATCGCACGAACAATGACGGCTCCATTGAGGTGGTTCCCTACAATTCGGCGAATTCTCCGTCCGAGGGCAACTACGCCAACCCGCTGGAGGCTGTGGTGGCAAGCTATTGCGCTAATTTGCAGAGCGCTTCGGCCGGTGAATCCTACGACAACATGCACAATACGCCCGTCGTGCGGCAGATTTTTAAATTTCTAGAAAGCTCAATAAAACGTCCAAAATCCGGCGGGGCAGTGTGGATTAAGAATAGGTATGGCGATGAATGGGACAAGCTGTTGGCGGTAAAATCTTCCAAGAAAGATTTGGTTGTGCTTCTGGAGGGATTGTGCAGGCAGATCTACGTTGATTATTTTGACAGTAAAGTCGACGGAGAAGAACTGTGCGACCTTTTGCGGCTCATAAACAGCGATAAATTCAAATACTACAACACGTCCGTGGAGAGCAATTGCTATTCGCAACTTTCAACGACAAAGCAAACCATCGCCTGCAGCGGAACGGCATGGAATGCCGACTTGCAGGGGCAAGGATTTTGCGATGAGGGTGCGAGGGCGCTGGATGGCGACACTCCCCTTAGGATTTGCTCTAAGCTTAGAGCTGACTTCGCGGATGGAAAGGCTGTCATTTTCAATTTAGGTACCGACGTGTCAGATCTGACGATGACGGTTCAGCAAGTATATGGTGCCCGCGTACGCAGAATCGATTCTGCGCCGAGAAAAGACCGTGCCCTAATCGATGTGGCGGGAGTGTTTAGGCGCAAAAAGAACAGGGATGTGGCCCTGCAGTTGAGTAAACATTTCACTGTCGACAGCGAAATAGGCGGCTTTGCCTTCGTGGAAAATAATAGGTGGCACGTCCTAAAGAGGGATGGTGTCGTCGTAGCTCTCGACAACAGCACCGAGGGTGAAGTTTTTGCCAAAACCGGCCTCAGCCGCGATAGCCTGTTTGTCTATTTCGATCAAACTCACTGCACGGGAGAAGATTTTAAACTTTCAGTAGATGGCTGTGCCGTTGAAACCGTCGACGTAAATCATACTCCAAACCGTTCTCTGCAGCAGGGGGCGCTGCGCATGCGGCAACTTCTGTCGAGCCAGACCGTCGACATTTGTCTAGTGGGCGATTCGACGCGGAAAGCGGAAGGCGCCGATGCGGGTGATGCCGAAAAGAGAAATTCCGTAGACGCGGAAAGGTTTCTCGCGCTTTTTGCGCAAACCGATGAGATGCAGCAGGGATATGTGCTTGAGAATGCCTATCAATGTTCCGCCAAAGAGATGCGCGAATTGCTGGTGCAGACCGTTAGTAAAAAAGTGATTGCGCTGGAAAAGGAGCTCAGCAAATGCAGAAAAAGGTTTCTGTCCTTTGGCGCCAAAAGGGCCGCTCTAAGACTTCGGAATGCGACCCTTTGCCTCCGCGATTTGGTCTACGACAAAAGGGAGTTCGATCCGGCTAATTGGTTTGGGACTGATGCGCAAAAAATGGATCCAACCGAAGCACTTAGGGCTGTGCGCGACAAGCATTTGCAGATGATCGAAAGTCACTGTGGAGTCGGCAATGATCTGTGTGGGGAGGCAAAAAGAGCAACGGATGCGTTCGTTGCCGCCAAAGAGAATAAATTTAAATCCCTTGGCCTAGGAGGTGTGATGGTTTCATCCGCCAGTTGCGTCGAAAGCGGTACGGAGGTTCAGGCGCAAAGTGAGACGCAAAGCGAAGCGGAGGCGGAAGCCGAGGCGGAAACTGAAACGGAGGTGGAGACGCAATCAATTAGCAATTCTCGATTGCGGGCCATTGCCAGCGATCTGGCAAAGGCGTCGCGAGCGCGATCGGAGACGGCAATCAGGCAAGTTGCGTCTGTCGGTAGAATCTCGCAAAATGAATTTGCGATGCGAACTGTTGATCGCAACATTTTCGAAACAATTAAAGCGCTTGGCGTGCGCGCATCTGCGGTTATCGGCTTTGCCGTTAAGAAAATGATTGATCCCTATTCAATCGAGGATTTCCTCGGCGGTGACCATAGCAAAGACCCAAGGTTTGCCGATCTCATTGCATTTCTTGGCGATGCGGGCGTGCATCCGCGGGAGCACTCCAAAACCAAAATTAAGGTGCTATTGAACAAAGCATTCAAAGTTGGTTCAAAAAGTGACAATTCAACTAGTGCTCGCGCTAGATCCAACGAACTCCTGAACGACCGCGAAAGGGAACGTGGCGCACCGGATGACTACTTAGGCAACTTGGCCGCTGCGTGCGATTGGAGCGACAGAGTGAGCAGTGAAACCGTGGAGAAAATAAAAAAGACAAAATGCTACAGGCTAGCCGCAAAGAGGGCGGAAATTTTTGACACCGCTAAGGCGAAGTCGCGGGAAGTTACGATTGCTAGACTGTTTCTTTTTAATGTCATTGACCGATTCGCCACTTCTTGTGCTTCTGGCGAAGAGCTTCTGGAGACGTTTAAGACCCTAGATGGATTTTTTGATTCGGGGATCGTTGTTGGGGAAATTGCCAAAGTGCTAAGCGCAGTAGTAGATGGTAAGTTGAAGCCAGTGGAGGATCAAGAAGAGGCTGGGTCGCCGAATGCCAACTCTAAACTTACGCTTAGCGATGTACTAGGCGCGACGAGAGGCGATCCATTTAAAGTTTTTGATACTATCATGAGAAGACTTGGAGGTCCAGGCGATATTCTAGCAAAGATTGCGGACGCAAAAGGTGGAGTGAAGATGCCGAAAGACGGCATAGAGGGATTTATTGGAAAGGTCCTTAAATTTTCCCTACTTCGATGGGGCGCTTCAGCCGTTACCTCTTTAGTTGCCGGTAAAACGAGCGGTATCGATATGAAGTCCGAGCACCTAAGCAAGTCCATTCCATACTTGGCGACAGTGGCGCTGAATCTGGCTCGCGCCATAGACCCGAAGGCCACCATTAACCCCGATAAACTACTTGAGGCCCTAAACAAGGCCGGCAAAGGGGATTCCGGAGACATTATTAATTTTTCGCTGGCGATGATTCCAATAGACAGGATGACTGCCGAAGTAAAGGATAGAATCCTGAAATGGATCTCGAAAGACTTCAATGAATTTCTCGGAATATTCTTCGAGCCGGCTGATGCCGGTGCCCTTGCGGGCATAGCAAAGCTTGCCCTCGATAAGTTCATTGAGCCGGGCGGCGATAGTGCCAAAGAGTTTGCTGCATCAATTACCGAATGTGCGACGGCGACTCGCACTGGCGACGGCGGGAAAGGGGTGAAATTTGTTGACGTGTCTGCGGCGCTAGGCCTTGTGAATGAAATGGTTGATGGCATGCAGTACATGGCCGACCGACTTGGCAAAGACGCGAAAAGGAATCGAATTGGTGTGCTAAGAAAAGGTTACGATGAAGCTATACAGGGACTTATCCTGTTGCGGAGCGGAGAATTCGTCGAAGGATCCGTTGGAAATTTGATGGCAGCGCGTGACGCCGCCGCCGATGGGATTCGCCGCCGCCTAGGTGCAGCCTTTGAAAGTATTCGCAATGTTCCTATTGCGTCTTTGTATGGCGACGACAAATCAAAATTTGACTTACTCATGGCCGGCGCAAAGGTTGGCAAAAGCGCCGACAAATGTACCATTGGTGATTTTGTAAAATGCGTGCGACCTGTTAGTCTTGGTGGGACCATTCGTGGTGCAACACTTAACGATGCCGTGAACTATATTGTGGAGGTCGCCTCAAAGCCAGATGATGGCATTAGCGAAGAAGAGGTGGCAAGGGTTAAAATCCTTAAGTTATGCATCGAATGGGCGAAAGCTGCCTACGGTAGCGGTGCGGATGTGGCAAAGAAAACTGAACGGAAAAGCGCTAAAGGCGCTGCGACCACAGCGACCACAAAATCAGCACATTGGGCAAGCGATGAAGCTTTTAGAGGGTTTATGATGAAAAAACCGGGCGATATTTCGGGAGGTTTGGGCGAACATGAGTTGAGTACTATTTTAGAAAGTCTGAAAATCAAAGTGGAAGAGAAAGATGTAAAAGTTGGCGACATATTCACTTACGCTTGCGGGCATACTTCTGGCGGTTCGTTTAATAAGAAACCGCGTGCGCCATCGCTGAGAGAAGCCGAGGCATATATCAAAAAAATCAAGAGTGACTCTACTAAAGATAGAAGTAGACATCCGGAACGGCCTTTAATTGCTAAACTTGTTGATGCCTACTTTGCCGATGCGACTAGGGGTGCGGAGGTTCAGCCGCCCACTGAAGGGGGCGGCGCCGGTGCGGAAAAAGCAGATGCCGTTCTTACGGCAGCCGAAGAGATAGACAAACTGGTGTCTCTGGCGCAACAGCTGGCTTCGGCAAACCTGAGAATGAAGGAATTCAGCGACAAAGTTAATGAGCTCGGAGATGGCGGAAGTTTCTCCGAGGAAAAAGCAGAGGCTGTCGGCAAGCCTCTTGAGACATTGCTGGCGAAAGTGAACAGCTTGATAGTGGATCCGATAAAGCGCGAAATGTTTAAGGCGGGCGTGCAAATTGCGCTCGAAAATGGAGTTTCGTTTGGCGATTTCTATGTCAGTCTGCCTGGTGGCCCCTATGGCGATAGCGCCGTAAAGGCCGATTCGCTCTGCTGGTCTCTGGGAGAATGGATAGCTGCGCGCGCCGAAGCGGGCTCTATTGTCGGCATCGACCGTTTATTTGGTGCCGTTAGCGCATCAAAAAGTTTTAGCAACCCGCTTGAAATAGTTGGCGGTGACGGCGAAAGCATGGTTACGGTCGGCGGAAAGCAGGTGTCGATCGCGGCAGCCAACGATGTGCTCAACGATCCAACTTCGCAGAGAGCTCTCCATTGCAGTCATTTCCTCGTCTATGACGAGCGAACGGCCGCGGAGATAAAAAGCAATGCTGCGCCAAGATTTAAGTCGCTTATGCTCAGCGATTTCGAAATGGAGCGCTACTCCGAGGTGATTCGCGATGGAGCATTGGCTTTTGCCGCAATTTTCGACAGCGACGGCAAACGAGTGAATGGCTGTAGCGCTCCGTGGGAAAGGTTTAGCGAAGATGAGTTGCGGATGGACGGTCGCGACGATTTGGCGGCGGACGTGGTGTCCCGCCGTGCGCACATGGATAAAATGGCTGTGGCGGCACAGCGTTTCGCGCTGCAGGTGCGCGCCTACAATGGCGATTTGGACGAGAATGGCGTACGGCAATTGACTTTCTGCAGTGAAGGTTGGAGCGCCATGTCTAAGGTGCAAAGGGAGAGCATCGTCGGGCTGCTGCAGGCTTTAGTGAAAAATAAGGCCGGACAGGATGCCTGCGACGCCATAGACTGGGATGTCATATTGATTCCATTCGAAGCACTTGGAGAAGCCGCGTAGGTGAAAATTAGCGGCGCTCGACTGCCGCGGAGATAAAAACAGTTCACCGTCAAGACTTAAATGGCTTATGCTCAGCGATTTCGAAATGGAGCGCTACTCCAAGGTGATTCGCGATGGCCCATTGGCTTTTGCCGTAATTTTCGACAGCGACGGCAATCGAGCTAATGGCTGTAGCGCTCCATGGGAAAAGTTTCTGATTTTCACGACCAATTTACGTCTGCCGTGCGCTTTTAATTTTCGCTGCGCTGCGGAGCCGGTTCGCTTTTCCAGACCTTGAAAAGCCAGATCAGAAGCAGAAAGCAGCCGATGATAACTAGTCCCGGAAGCGCCCACGATACCGCTGCGCACACAATGGCCGTTATGTTTGGCGTCACAAGTATGGCGCCGAACACTTTCAGCGAAAGCCACAGGAAAAATGACGCAGTTCCGACCATGGCCGTTAGGGCGGTGACAGCTATGAGTAACCCCTTCTTGCCGCCGCTAATTGCCGTCGGCGGCGTTGCGGCTTCCTGGAGTTGCTCGGATGGATTCACTGCCCAACAACTGCCATGGAAATGGAATATTTGCAAGCCGTTTTTATGGGTGGCCAACGATTGCGCTCAGATATTCGTCTGCGGAAAATGGCACAAGATCTTCCGCCTCTTCACCTATCCCGACAAAGTAAATGGGCAAATTCATTTGTTTGAAAATAGACAGTAGCGCTCCGCCTTTTGCGCTGCCGTCCAACTTAGTGATTACGATGCCGCTAAGCGGAAATGATCCGTTAAAAGCTTTCGCCTGCACTATGCCGTTGGATCCTTGGTGGCCGTCCAGCACGAGCCAGCCGTGAAATTTTCCATCGGGGAGGCGCTTAAGCAGAACGCGCCTAACTTTTTCGAGCTCTTCGAGCAAATTTTCTTTCGTGTGCATCCTGCCGGCCGTATCCAGAATTAGCACATCTTTTTTGCGGGATATTGCCGCCGATAGGGCATCGTAGGCTACGGCTGCCGCATCCGCACCCTGCTTGCTGCAAACTATTTCGACGCCAAGATGTTCAGCCCATAGGCGCAGCTGCTCATTGGCTGCCGCGCGAAATGTGTCGCAGGAGCCCAGCAGCACGGATTTGCCACTTTTGGCCATATGGCCGGCCAGTTTTGCGGCGCTCGTCGTTTTCCCGCTTCCGTTTGCTCCGATGAGGCAGATTGTTTCTGGGGCGCATCGAATTTGCAATTTGCCCTCTGAGCCAACCATTATGGCGTCCATTTTGGCGCGCACTGCGCTGCGCACTGCGGAATCGCTTTGCCGCTGGCCCAATTTTTCGATGACCCCAAGGATGTCGTCGGCGATTTCTCTCCCCAAATCGGCGCGGTAGAGAAGTTCTTCAATTTCTTCGAGTCGCCATTCGGGGAGTTTCTTTCCGCCGAAGATCGAGCTGATTTTCCCGCCAAGCTCTCTTGTCTTTTGCCCGAACTTTCGTCCAATTTTCTGGAAAAAGCCAATAGCCATTTCGCTGGATCTCGAAATTCCCTGCCGCCTTCAATAGAAATGTGAGCAGGCCATGGGGCTGCCTGTGCTGGCGGCAATTGCCAAAGCTGCTTTGGCGGAACGGGCTCCAACCACCTTATTGGTCATTCCGTTCGGCTATCAAATTTTTGCCGATAGGCGCCGAGGATCGGATCTAGCGGCGATCCTTTGCCTCTTTTGCCGGCTTCGATTGCCATGAGCCGCTTTTCCGCTTCAGCGGCCGTCGGAGAGTCCGCAGTGGCCAATTTAATGGCCTTTTCGTAGTACGTTTTAGCGCCCATTGGGTTTTGCCGCTTGTTGTAGTAGAAATCGCCAATGGACATGATGCCACCGGCCAGGAAATCGGTTGCTTCGGCTAGTTTTTGCTCGGCCATTGGAGCCAGCGGAGAGTCCGGAAAGGCCATGAGAAACTCGCTGTAGCAGTTGATTGCCTCGCGGGTCATTTTCTGATCATATTTTTTTCCGGGAACGCTATTTCTGTAGATTTCAGCCAAAAACAGCAGTGCCTCTGGAGCCAATGGCGAATTGCCGTACTCATCCACAAGCTTTTCCAGCGCAACGATGGCCGCCGCCGGATCTTTCCCCCTCATTGACAGCTTTGCCACGCCCATCAGCGCATCCGGCACAAATTCGCCGTAGGGAACGCGTTCGATAATTTTTTTGAAAAAATCGATAGCGGCGGTGCGATCGCGAAATCCGGGGATTTTGCCCCAAAAGAGATAGCTGCGCTTGCCGTCCATGATTGATTTGGCCATTTCGTATTCCAGCTCAATCGTTTGCACGTAGCAGGAAGAGTCAGGATATTTGTCTAGGAGGCGCTGGAAGCAGTGAAATGCTCGCCTGTGGCGCCTCTGCCCCATAAATAGCGACCCACGCCGCATGAGCGCTTCCGGGGCTTCGGCGCTGTGGGGGAATTTTTTGATGACAGCGCCATAGGTGCGAAGTGCGACCGTTCGCTTCCCGGCAGATTCCATGGCAACTGCGCGCTCCAGCATTGCCTTTGGCGCGCGTCCATTGTCGCCTTCGCCGTCCAGTCCAAATCCTAGCGCAGGCGAAAAAGCGAGCACTAGCGCGAGAGTAAGCGCCCTAAGCATCGAGGCTTTCTTCCCCAAGCGACTGCCGATGGCAACGAAAATTTTGCTCTGCCGGCGCCGTTCGGACGGATTGCTTGCATTTCCTTGGAAGCTGGCCAAGCCTTTTGCGCCAGTGGATGACCTGGAGGAGCTGTACGAGGAGGTGATCTTGGATCACAGCAGGCGCCCTAGGAATTTTGGCGCCATGGAAAATCCGCACGGCAGGGCAGAGGGATACAACGCCAGCTGCGGCGACGGCGTCGAAGTTTTTGTCCGCTACGATGGGGAAGTCATTAGCGCCATAAGCTTTAGCGGAGAGGGGTGCGCCATTTCGAGGGCTTCGGCGTCGCTAATGACGGAAGCGGTCAGTGGCCTCGGTCGCTCCGTCGCCATTGAGCGCGCCGAGATGGTGATGGCGGCCCTCTGCGGCACCGCCAATGGATCCGCCATCGGCAATTGCGCCGCTCTTCTTGGCGTCAGAAAATTTCCAATGCGCATCAAGTGCGCCACGCTGCCGTGGCATGCGCTGCGCAGTGCGCTGAAGGAAGAATGGCACCCCCACGGGGAATCGAACCCCGATTGCCGGAATGAGAATCCGGTGTCCTAACCGTTAGACGATGAGGGCACAGCGACTCGCCTATTGGTTGCGTTCTGGCAGTCAATTATATTTCCTTTGGTTTTTGTGGCCGTGCGCCGCCGTTCCGCAAAATATCCACCGCATTGGCGCATTGGCGTATTTGCCGATCACTTCCCTGCGAAATGGAAGATTCTAGTGCGGAACCACTAAGCTAAATGCCAGCTGCACAATTCGCACTAACTGTCACCAATGGCGAAGTTGGTCTTGGCAATTGATTTGGGATGTCTTGCTGAAGTTCGACTCAAAACGGCGCACACAATAAAGAGCGTAAAAGCAACGATGCTGTCACGTTTTTCAGGTTGCGGCCCCAATTGAGGTGGAGTGAAACTATGAAAGCCGCTATGGAGGAGCTGGCTGTTAGGAAAAAACTGACAGGCCTAAACGTCTACAAAGACGAAGTGACTGCAGCCATGAAACATCCGATGGATTTTGCCGCGGCTAGGCGATGTGTGCGTATGTTCAATGAGGGGGTGTGCGTCGATGAAATAAATGTGCTGAGTCGCGCCTTGTTCCGCGAACACTTCATATTCGACGACCATATCGTCTACACTCTGGACTCCTGGTTTAAGACTTTAGATGGTGATGTGGCCTCTGGTCAAATGTTTTTGGATGGAGAGAGATATAGACTCCTGGTTTAAGGCTTTAGGTGGTGGTATAAGCTTTGGTCAAATGTTCTTGGATGGAGAGAGACGCATGTAGCCAAAGTTGCCGCCATTGCCGGGCGGCATGTTGCGCAGGGAAAAGCGGACGGCTAGTAGCACAAATGGAAGAATCCAGCAGACTGGGGTGTCGAATGGATGGCCCTAAGTTGGCCGGCCGATAGGCTAGTTGGCAAGAATTATCAATGAGGCCTCCTGAGTTAATGCTTGCGGGGGTGGTGGCGGTGCTTGAAAGCGTAGCGCTTTTTTGCGACGGCTGAGCTTATTTAGCCGCACAGAATAGTTTTTTTTTGGCAATAGGCAATGGTGTGGAAGTTAACCATTTCTAAATGTAGTAAATTTGGTCTTCCACCCCTGCATTTTCGCGCGTTCCCGATCCTTCGCCGGCCTCTCTGAGCTCAGTGGCGCAATGGCGACTTCCGCTTCCGTAGCGATCGGCAGAACATTGCAAGTTTCGCCGCCGCCAAGTGGTGTCGGATTACGGGAAGACGGCTGTTGGAGCGCGGCCGATGTGCCGGCGTTTTTTTTGTATCGAGCTTCCATGGCTGCAGCATCCTTGGCTCAAGGCTGCTGCTATGGCAAACAATTGCACGGACTGATGGATGCGTGTGTGTTGCATGCCGATAATGTTCCAATTGTAGAAAATGCCGTTGCGCGATTTGCTGAGTTCGCAAAGGCTGTGTTTGGCAAAATGAAGAGGCATGTGGTGTGGCGGATCGCCACATGAAGTTGTCTAAGGTTTTGATCCCGTACAGCCAAATGGATGCCAAACTCTTTGCCGGAACGGACAAAACTCACCATTGTGAGCTGAGATGGTTGCCGCGACCGTACTGGTTTGTCGAGCAGATCGTAGATAGGCAGGCCTGGATAGACGCGCCTAGGGCATTGCAGTTGCGGTGTGCGCTGGCGCGCATTGCCGGATCCGCTAACGAATTCCAGCGCAAAAGGAAGCACCATAGTGTGCCGCCGCCCAACTAAATTGTCGGCTGCACAATTCGCACTAACTGCCGCCAATGGCGAATTTGGTCTTGACAATTGATTTTGGATGTTTTGCTAAAGTTCAACTCGAAGCGGCACGCCATAATAAAAAGCGCAAAAGCGACGATGCTGTCACGTTTTTCAGGTTGCGCGCCCCAATTGAGGTGGAGTGAAATTATGAATATTGCTATTGTAAACGAAGCTAATGGAAAAATACGGATTGAACGAGAAATCCATGGGTTTGCTATTGTTGAACGCATGCTAGACTCCTGTGACGCAGGGAATAGAAATAGGCGCGCTGCTGCTGTCGCTGCGAAAGCTGCCGCAAATGGACTGAATGGCCTAGAGTCCTATAGGGGTGCTGTTGCTGTATGTATGAAAAATCCGACAAGCGAAGCTTCGTCCGAGCGCTATTTCCCTGAGCTTAGTGGGCTTGTGCTTGATGGGTCGGTAGTGATGTTGATGTCCATCTTTGGCTACGGAGGCTGTGGTTCTGCGGCTGTCCCCGTCGCTTTGGATTGTTTCTTTAAGGCACTCGATGGCGATCCGCACTGGGGGGGAGTGTTTTTGGCGTCGTTGTTTGCGAACCCTATCCTATAGCCCATATGGCCGGCCGCTTCCTTGCGGAACAGTGAATCCTGACGCTGAGCTGTTCAGCTCTAAACTGGTCGCGCAAGTCGTTCTGGCTGTTGCCGAAGGCAAATCTTCCTTGACATTTGCTTTCGGTGCTGTAGGTCGGCTTTGGCGGCCGAGCGGTGCGAAAAACGTAAATGAAATTATTTCACTGCTGCACCAACGGTCGCGATCGTTTACTGAAACGGAGCAAAAATGAGTGTTGTTGCGATTGATCCGCGCATCGCGGAAAGGCTGAGCGATCTGAAAGCTCAGGAGATGATGTGCGGGCGGTTATGAGGGCAAATCCGACCGATAAGGTTATATTGCCGGCTTGCTTTGCGGAGCTTTGGTGGATTAGGCGCGAAAGATCCGTAATGGTGGCGATGTGTGCTTGTTGTCTTGGAGAATTTCCGGTGCGGCTGTCGTCGTCGCTTTGAGCGCCTACTACGGTGCCGCGTCTGGAGATCCAAGTCTTTGGGCGCTGGTTGTTAGCGCCGTTGGCGCGTTGGTGACTGAGGCGACCGCCATGGCCGTAGAGCACGTTGCTTGGGAAAAGGAAGTGACGGCTCAAATGGCGGAAAAAACGGTCTAGGAAAGGGAAGCGACAGTTCAGATATCGGAAAGGACAGCTTGGGAAAGGGAAACGACGGCTCAGATGGTGGCGAAAACAGCACAGGAGAGGGAAAATGCCGCTCAGGCCGCCAGACGCACTGCGCAGATGGAGATGACGGCCAGACTTGATGAAGCCGAATCAAGGGCTAGAACGGAAAAGATGCGGAGTGAGGCCGCAGAAGCGGACATTCGCAGGAAGGTGGCGATATTTGAGAAGCGTAACATTTTTTGGAGGGCGACGCATAATCTTAGTGATGTGGCGTGATTTTTTTGCGCAACGTGATTGTTTTATAGGATGGAGGAATTTAAATATGAATACTGGTATCATGGCGACGGGGACCGATCGGTCTGTGGTATTTGGTGGAGCTGCGCCTGGATCTGGCGCAACTTTTAGTTCCAGCGTGGCGCCGCAAGTTCCGCCGTTGGCCAGCGGCGCCGCTGGCCAGCAGCAGGGTAGCCGGCAGCGCCTCATGGAAATAAGGGCGGTTATCGACCTTCAGGTTTCGGCGATTACGCATAAATGGTTAGCGGATGACATTGCCGCATTAGTGGCGGATTTGCGAGGCAGAGGCTATTCATTTTCAGAAATAGTTCCTGTCGTAAATGACTACATTGTCCGCTTTGACGCGGCTGCATTGGCCTCGTGGGAAAGGGCGAAGCAAAGAAGGGGTGCCGCGATTAAGGATCCCGAAGCGCGTAAAACTCTCATTGCGAATTCTCCGGCCGAGGCTCGTCTATTTGCTGAAATGGACAAAACAGACGAGATGAGAGCTGAGACTGCCGTCATGAAAAGTCAAACTGCCGCAATGAAAAAGCGAACGGAAGACATGAGAGCTGAGACGGACGCAATGAGAATGCAAACGGCAACCATGGATGAGGACTTTGAACGGCAAGCGGCCGAGAATCAAGCCAGGATAGACAAACTTAGGGCCGAGAGCGCCGCATCTGAGGCGCGCACGAAGGCACTCCTTGCCGAACACGAAAAAAAAGTCGGTCTTGCTCCGTTGCTTAGGATTAAGGAGTTTTTCCTAGCAATTGGCTTTGCCTTTGCTGCTGCCGGAAGGGCGATCAGGTCTTTTTTCATCTGGATCGGGTGGAAGCTTGGCATCTGCGAAGGTGAAAAAATTGGCGAACGGGCGGCCGCCGATGGGGTGAAATGTGCGGCCGCCGACCGAGGAGAAAGAAGGCGATGAGCGCCGCTCTTGATCGGACTTGCGCTATGTCGCTGGCCCTGCCGTCCGATCCTGCGGTTGCTTCGTTGGCTGAAATATATGCCGCATGCGGTGATCCGGCTCTGATGGCGGAAGTTTGCGTCGAATTGCGAGCCACAATTGCGGTTCGCTGCTGCAATGCCATTGCGGCGAGTGCCAGTGGTTGCGGAACCCCCGTCTGGGGCGCCGTAGCCGCCATGGCTGCGTGCCTTTGTGCAGCGCAGAATGACAGAGAACGACTAACGTTTTCAAGTGCGCTAGCGGAAATGGTGCCAGTCGCCTTGGCTGACGCCATGTCGGGTCCGACCGCTGAAAAACGTGCTTTTCTTGTGTTGCTGGGAGTTGCTTTGTCCATTGTCGATTGAATCGATGGTGCAATTCGCCGTTCGCAATTGGTGATTTTCTGCGTTACTCATAGTTGGTGTACTCGGTTCAACTCTGGGGCCCGGGTTCGGCTGTGCGCTAAATTTGTAGCGACGATTTTCGCCATCGCCGCGAGATTTTCGTTGCATCGGCGGAGCGGGACGCTTTCATTTGGGCGGTGGTTCGCTAGATGACAAG
>JAIRXB010000029.1 GCA_031268535.1 Puniceicoccales bacterium
GCTGCGCCATTTTTCGCACAATCGTCGGCTTCAGCTTCGAAAATGAACGCTCACCATTTGGCGCCTTTCCGGAGATGCTCCTCCGCACCTACGGCCGCATCGGCTGGTGTCGGCATGGAATCTGCGGCTCCTCCAGCGCCGCCGGAGCGCAGTCCTCCATCGGAGAACCGTTTGCCGACAGAAATTCCATCAGCGCCTCCATCGGCTTTCGCCAAAAAATCACCGCCAACTGGGAAAGCAGCGGCAGCTTGAACGGCGACCTCAGCTCCCACCACACATTCTGCAGAGCCATTGCCACAGTGTCCCGTAGCTTCTAGGGGTTGAACCCACGCCGCAGTCGGCCCACCACCACACTCAAGTTTCTCCGCCGCCGAAGATTGCATCCGGGCGCGCCGGGGAACGAAAGCCATCAGCGGGAACGGCTTCTCCGCACGGATGGACGGGGAGGGGAATTTGACATCCGTAGCCATCGGCGAACTGCGGAGCGAAGCGCCGTTGCAGCGAACAGCTTCGCCGGGTCAGTGGCGACGGTCGGCGCGGTGGAAGTCTTGGGCAATTGGTTCCCGCCGGACGGTTTCCGCGACTGCGGCCGTATCGCCATTGGCAATTGTGGCACGCTCGACATCGGGAACCGCCAGCTGGATGCTCGCATCGTGCGGTTTAATGTCGATTTCAAGCGGAGCGAAGCGTACCTGCACTGCTCCGGCTTTTCCGGACGACTCGGCTGCGAAGTGGTCTTTGGCGGCGATGCGCTGGCGAATCCAAACAGCCAAAGCTACAAACTCATCGACGGCCTCGGCGACTGCGACGGCCAATTGGAAAATTTGTGCCCCATAAATTGCGGTTTCACGTTGGCCGCCGCAGGCGGAACGATTTGCGCTGCCCGAAACGGACCACACAGTTTCGCCGACGTCACAGCGGAAAATTTACCACAAGGGCTTGCTGCCGAAGAACTTCGACGCGACAGACTCCGGCGCCGCGGAGCGGCTGAAGGAGAAGGCCATCGGCGAACGAACTGCGGAGCGAAGCGCTGATGCTCGGCGGCGACGCCAGCTTCATCCCGGATGAAGGCACATCCGACCGGGCGGCGCGGCTGCCAATTGCCACGGTCACAGTGTGATCCAGCGACCAATCGGCCCTATCCATCGAAGCACTAGACGCTTCGGCTGCACCCATTGGAGAAGACGCAGAAGCCGCGGCAAAAATTGTTTTCGAAATGGCACCTTCGCCTGCCTAGCCATCTAGTACCATCCAACCTTCGCCACTTCCACGACATGCTGAGTATCACTCATAGACTATGGTTCAAGCCATTTCTCTCAGCCCAGCCATCGCTAAGTGCCGACATCTCTGGAAGTTCTATTCCCTTCGCCATGGCGGCGAAATGACAGTTTTGCAGACAATACCGCGACCCGTTCAGCGGCCTGGTTGGATTTTTTTGGAATTCCACAACTTTACTTTCTATAGCGGCAATGAGCCCACGATGTGCGGCTACGTAGTCGGTAAAATTTTCGAGACCGAAAGATACACATTTAAATTTCGTCAAGCTTTCGCCAGGATGCAGTATCTGTGAGACTGCGCAGCGATCGTATTGCCGCGCGACAGTCAAAGCAACAATAAGAAAATAGGCATTGCGGATAGCATTGTTAATGCCATTGCACAAGCGCATATGCGCACCTTCAATGGTGCAACATTTGTGAGACTCGATACATGCGGCCAATTTGCCCTCAATGTCATTTTTCTTTACGGCGAAATCATATGTCGAATGCGCATTAAATGCGCCGTGCAAATCCCGGCATAATGATGTCGGCACAAGATATTTACGCACGTTAGCTACATTAAGCTCCCAAGAATAGGAGCCGTTTGCTTCTCTCTTCACTAAATGGTCCGGAGCTGTGCCGTGGCCGAAAGCAAATCCATCGCCTGGCCTGTAATCTTCTTCGTCAAGATTGGCCACAATCAGTTGCCCGGCACTTCTAATTTGGCGTTTACCGCAACTTTTGCTCGCATCTAATTCAACAAACTCTAAGCCTCCAACCGTTTTTATGACGTCGTCAATCGTCCGACCCATCACATTAAATATCTCTCTTTCAGCGTCTAAGCGCCCCCTTTCAAGGATCGTCTCAATGGCAGTTTTTACGAAAAAATTCGGATTTTTGAATGTTGCCAATATTTCCGCTCGAGCACCTTCGTGTGTTTTATGCCTATCAACAATGTTGACGAGACACCTCAGTTGGGCAGCGCACGTAGTTGCATAGACAAGCGGAATAACTCCGAGCGTCAGCAAAGAAGCGATGAATATAACAATGACGCCCAAAACTTTCTTCCGCGCCGTGGCGGCATTGGCGACGAGCGCGACATCGCTAACGTCACGATTACGCGCATCCACTGCGGCAACGTGACTGGAAAAGGCGAAAATCAAATCGTTAACTAATTCAGCCAGCTGTTCCACAAAAGCACCAGTATGCAACACGCAGTTACCCGTCAAGCATTTTCCAGCTAGCTGATGGCTTCAAACGTAAAGGCTGGATTGCCATTTACTTTTTTGGGGAACCTTCCACCTCGTCGGGGTTTTCCACAAAAGCCATGGCCTGGCTGTCAAATTTTGGTTGTCCACCCTTCGCCAAGAAATCCACGATGCGGCCGATTTCGTCGTCGCTCACCCAAGCCCCCTGGGCCCTCAGCAGCGCCGACGACCCTGGCGGAAGGAAAAGCATGTCGCCGTGGCCGAGGAGACTGTCGGCGCCGTTTGCGTCAAGAATTGTTCGGCTGTCGACTTTGGAGGCAACTTTGAACGCTATGCGGCTTGGAAGATTAGCCTTAATGACTCCAGTGATTACATTTACCGATGGCCGCTGCGTCGCAATGATTAGGTGGATGCCGGCCGCCCTAGCCAGCTGGGCCAGCCGCGCTATGTAGCTTTCAACATCATCGGGCGCAACGATCATCAGATCTGCCAACTCATCAATGACGCAGACAATGTAGGGCAACTTTTGCTGCGGCATCGGGGCCGACTCCTTCCTGCCGGAGCGCACGCTCGCCATGGCCGCCCTTTCTTCGGGGGACAGCTCCTTCTCCAGCAGCTTTGCGCGCTCCATTTCCTCTCTCGTGCGCGTCACCTTTGCGTTGAACCCGGCTATGTTGCGCACGCCTACGCTGGCAAACAGCTGGTAGCGCCATTCCATGTTGCTGACGAGCCACTGCAGTGCATTTGGAACTTTTTTGGGGTCCGTAATGGTCGGAAGCAGCATGTGCGGCAAGCGGTTATAGATTTGCATTTCAACAATCTTGGGATCGACGAGAATGAGGCGAATGTCATCGGGCGACGCATGGAAGAGGAACGACGCCAAAATTGAGTTGATGCAAACCGTTTTGCCCGAACCGGTCGCACCCGCTATGAGCAAATGCGGCATGCGGGCCAGATCCGCTATGAGAGGCTCTCCAGTTACCCCGCGACCGAGCACAATTGGTATCTCCGCCGTTTTTTGGCGCCACTCGTCCGACTCAAGTATCTCCCTCAAGCACACGGGCGAAGCCTCGGCATTTGGCACCTCAACGCCGACGCAGTTCTTCCCGGGCACCGGCGCCAATATGCGCACCGACGGAGCACTGAGCGCTAGGGCTATGTTTTTGTCTAGACTCTCAATTTTCTCCACGCGAACGCCGGGCGCAGGATGTATTTCGAAGCGCGTTATGGTGGGGCCCGATTGAATTTCTCCTATTTCCACCTCCACGCCAAACTGCTGGAGGGCCTCGCGCAATTCAGCGCCAATGACATCGCGGGGAACGGCATCGCCGTCGCCGGCGGCTGGCGCATCGAGAATGTGCATGGGTGGGAAAGCGTAGGGCTCAGTTGGACCCTCGCCGCCGCCAAACGCAAAAAGAGATTGCCGCACGGGCAGTTTTTTCATGGCCAAAAGGGCGTCATCGACCCCTTCGTCCCGCTCCTCGCCGCCTCCATGGCGCTCCGCCGCCACCGACGGCGGCTGAACCGCCGGCGCCGTGGCGGCGTCTGACTTCCTGCGGCACAGGCGCAGCAGCGCCAGCGGACTAAGGCGGCGAAGGAGCCACAGGAAAAACCCGCCAATTTGCTCCAACCTTCTCTCAATGGCCTCCCCAAGTGAGTTTTGCCTCGTGAAGACACACCATAGGGAAAAAAACAACGGCACGGCCAAAGCTATGGCGGTGCCGGTTCTACCTACAGCGGCCAGGAAGAGATAGTTATAGGCTATGTGGCCATACCAGCCGCCAGGTCCATCGATGAAAATTTTCCCGTCGCCGGCGCCCTTGAACGGAGCCAAAAGCCAATCCATGCGGCTGCAAAATATCGGAAATAGCACCATGGAGATGGCCATCGCCCGGCAGCGCCCCTTCGTCATTGGACGGCTTCTGCGGAACAGATGGCCGTAGCTGGAACGCAAAAGAAATAGCAGCAGAAGCACATAGCCAAAACCGAGCGAAGAAAGGCCCTCGTAGGTGGCGGTCACGCCAAGTGCTCCAACTGGGTTGCGCGGACCATTCGGAGCCGCAGCCATCGTGCTCAGCCACGGACACTGGGACGGGTCGTAGCCCAGCAATGCCACAAGCATTATTATGGCGACGGCGCCGCAGGCAATGCCGCGCAAACGTCGCTTTTCGCAGGCGCCAATCCCCTCGGGAGTAGACTGTTTGCCATTTTCCCTAGACTTCTGCGGCACGGAAGATTTTTAGGACGCAGCAGCAGCTCCGTCAACGGCCAAGTGCCACCGCCGCAGCGCGGCTGCGAAATTCCGCCGATTTCCAGATGCAAATAGACTGCGCGCAGCCGATTGTTCGGCCAATTTTGCAAATGGCCGGTACCACAATTTGGTTTCCGCGCACTTGGCGGATAGGCCGCTCGGTCGGCGTGCTGGGGCCATCTTATGGTCAATGGCCTTTGGTCGCACAGACGTTTGGAAATATTTTTGTTTCCCGAAGTGCTTGCCGACCAGCGCAATGAAATTGC